>DXCU01000004.1 GCA_019115845.1 Candidatus Rubneribacter avistercoris
GGTCGGACGCGTCGCAGATGATGGGCGTGCCGTCCACGCCGCAAGGACAGGGATTGCCGAATGGCGAATTCTCCGGTGTTGCTTTATACACCTTCACACCATAAGCACGCAGGTGAGATGAGCCGCAGATAGGATCTTGGTGCGTCGGTTCCACCAAGCAGTTCACATTGCATAGAGCAAAACCATGATCGGCCTGGGGCAACTCAGGGAACCACCACTGATGCTCGCAATTGATGACACCAGGAGCTATACCGTAATACAGATCGGCGGTCTGGCGAATTTTACCGCGCGGGCTTTCGATCCACACCCAGTCGCCCTGCTCGATGCCCAGCTGCGCGGCGTCGGCCGGGTTGATCTCCACGCGCGGCGCGGGCCAAAGCTCGCGGCACCACGGCAGCTGACGGTGCTCGGAGTGGAAGTACACCGGGATGCGCCGGCCGGTGGTCATGAGGAACGGCCACTCCTCGGAATAACCTGGCTCGCCAAGCTCCGTTTCCAGCGCGGGATCCCACGTGGGCAGCTCGAAACCGGAGCCGGGCATGTACGTTTCAAGCGGCACCGACCACAGCTCCTGCTTGCCCGTTGGCGTCGCGAAGCCTTTGATGTAGTTTCCACCAGGTCCCTTTTTCTCCGTGATGCGACCTGTTTCGTACCGACGATAGGTTCCCCATGTTTCCGGAAGCAGCTCTTTGCAATCCCACCAACCGTGCTCCTGGAATGCCTCCTTGTATTCCTGCCACGTCATGCCCATTTGCGCGACCGTCTGATCGAGCAGCTCCTCCATCGTGGGCCAGTAGTTGCCCTCGCCGAAGAACGAGGCTGCCGAATTGTCCGCAGAAACCCATGGGTGATTCATAGCGCGGTGCACGTCCACGCAAATCTCGGTGTCGATCTTCACGTCGGCGGGAGGCTCGATACAGCGACAGCACGCCCCCTGGGCCCCCGTCGACCCCTGCGAGGTGCGAGGATAGTCGACTTCGAGCCAATGCTGCACGGGCAGCAAGATGTCGGCCATGCCAGCGGTAGGAGTCTTCCACAAATCCTGCACCACGAAGAAGTCGAGCGACTGGAGCGCCTCGTAGTTCACAGAGGCATTCGCCTGATTCATATGATCGGATGCTTCGCACAGGCCGCCGCGCACCGGATACGGCTCGCCAGTGAGGGCCGCATGATACACATGCGCCGCATCGGCCCACATCTGCCACCAAGACAGCATGGGCAAATCCTGAGCGCCGAGAAGCTTTTCAAACCACCCGTCGTAATTCGCAGGAGGATTCGACATCGAATGGCAAATGGGCTGCGCAGATCCCGCCTTGCCCTTCGTGCCGCCACGATGCCCGGCAGGGGTGTCGAAATTGCCCGTCATGCCCACGATCGCGTCGAACGCACGTGAGTTCTGAATTGAGTTGCATGCGTGCTCGAGCGCCAGCGCATACTGGATGCCGCCGTTGCCGTAGCCGGTGGAGGGGTCGATGCGCGTGGCGTAGGTGCGGGCGGCAAGCTCAATCTGATCAGCCGCCACACCGGTGATCACAGCCGCTTTTTCGGGCGTGTACTCTTCAAGAGACTCGACAAACACATCCCACACGGGTCGCATCGAATGCACGGAGCCATCCTTTAACGTGACTTGAAACTCTCCGTACAACGCTGGATCAATCTCTGGATTGAAGGGAGATGCCTCGGCAACGCGGCCTTGCGAATAGCCCTCCGGCAGGTTCTGCTGCGGACTTTCGTAAAAACGCTCCCAAGGCTCATCCGGCTCGCCTTCCCACAGACCCGTCTCCGCATCGAAGTACGTCAAGTGGCCTGTAGGGTCGTTGTCGTGCAGCGGGTGAGCTTCATCGACACCAGCCAACTCGTCCCACACCATAAAACGGCGCTCGCTGCCACCTTCCTTGATATCCATCTCCTTCAGCAGCCGTGTGCGCATAGGAAGGCCACCGTCCTTGGCGAATTGCGAGCGCAGGTTGTACGTGCCTCCGGAAGGCTCCATGCCTTCAACCACCAAAAACGGAGCGTTCATCCATCGTTTCACGTACAGATCGTCATACAGACCTTCGTTGATGATCACGTTTGCCCAAGCAAGAGCCAGCGCGCCGTCGGTGCCGGGCGTCAGCCACTGATGGATGTCGGATTCGTGCCCCAAGTTAGTCATGCGCGGATCGACGCTGATGTAGTGGTCCGCTTTGTTCACCAAGTCGACCGTGGTGCGGCAACTCTCGTCGTAGTTCGATATCTCGGACGCGCACCCCCATGACACGAAGACCCTCGGACGGTCGGTCGTGGCCATCCACGAATACGCATACGACGACACCAGAGTCGTCGCGAAGTGTCGCGGCCCTTTGCAGATCTGCCACGCCGTAAGAGCATTGGGCGAATCGACAATCTTGCCGTACGAATCGTACGTATGCTGCGTCCAGATACGCGATGTGCCACCGATGAAGAACATGCTCTCGCCGCCGTAGCGATCCTTCAACTCATAGAACTTGTCGGCAATTGTCTCATACGCCTCATCCCAGGTAATGCGCACCCAACCGGGGTCAGCCTCGCCTTTGGGCTTTGTGCGCTTCATGGGATGATACAGGCGGTCGGGATGGTAGGCAGCCTGCATCGACGACTGCGACTTCGTGCAGCAGTTGCCCATGGAATGGAACGCCGTGTCGGCATCGCCTTCTACTTTGATGGCGCGACCGTCAACAACGGTGACCAAAACACCGCACTCGTTCTTGCCACATGCGCGGCAGCATGTCCGAACCACCTTCGTTTCGGAGCCCACTTGTCCGGCAGGAGCCGTTTCGGCAAACGCGCGACCACCCGTTTGCAAGCCCGCCACAGTTGCGGTCGCAGCAGCCAATTGCAAAAAACCACGACGCGTGATGTTCAGCTTCCCCACGTTTCCTCCTTCTCTCCTCTCGTGCTCGCTCGCCCTACCGCCCGCACTCTCCATGCTGCGGGCAGAAAGAACGTTACGCACCAAAAGGGTGTTGAGGTATCGCCAAAATCTTGGAATCGAATTGCGCAGTCGCCTTCTCCCGTATCGCAAATTTCTATGATTTTTGAAGGTCTTTTACCGTTTAGCCAGGTTATCGGCTTGGCTTGTCCTTTTTGACCGAAGTCCTAAAACAGGGAGGACCCCCTGTGCCCCTCAAGAGGAGTGCTATACTTTTCACCGATCAGGGACTTTCGCCAAAGGGGAGCAAACGACGCCTCACAAACGACGCGCGGATTCGAATATCGATACGGGGGAACAGTCGCATGGAGGAACAGCGCAACGCAATCGCACGCTGGGCCGCAACATCGTGCAAGCAATCCGGAGTACGCATCGCAGGCTACGCGCTCAACCGTCTATGGGTCCACATCCTCTTTTTCAGCGCCATACCGTTTACGCAGTCGAGCAACCCTCTGCTCTCATTGTTTTCCAACATGTTCATCTCGCTGCTTTGCCTTGCCTGTTGCCTGATCTTTATCGGATCTGCGCTAGCTCGTGTGGAGCATCTACTGCTCAGTCGGTACTTCGTTGGATTTGGAACATGCGCATGCGTTATTGGAACAGCGTTGGTTCGCGTAGCAGGCTTAGGAACCGCTGCGGAGACAACTCTTGCCGTGGCAAGCGGCCTTATGACAGGTGTGGGGTCGGCCATGCTGTACGTAGGATGGGTGCGGGTTTTCGGGCGAGAGCCGCTGGCGAAAACACTCAAAGAGATCTGCTTGGCACAATGCCTCTCGTTCGCTATCGGCATAGGGCTCGCCTTCGCCCCTTCTCCCCTCTGGCTTTCAGTGCTGCTTGCTTCCCCTGCGCTTTCCGGGCTTTTCCTGCGCGCATGTTCTTTCGTACGCCCAACCAACGACGAACTCGCACCGAAAGCAGAGAACTCCGAACAAAACGAACGAAGCAGAACCCTTCCCATGCGCAACCGATTCGGTATCTTCGCGTTCGGTTTGGTGGCGGGATTCGCCAACGTACTATGCAGCCACGCCATGTACGCGCACGACAACCCGTTTGCGGGGTGGCTCCTCATCGCAGGACTTGCCATGTCGATTGTGCTGGTGGCGCTTTTCTGGAACGGTGATCACCGCGGCGCCAAGCAGGGCCACCGGTTTGCCCTGCTGCTGATGGCCCTCGGCTGCATGGTTGTCGCGCTGTCTCAAAGCGACACCCGATTGGCGAATATGCTCGTCTATGCAGGGTTTTCGTGCTTTGGCGCAATTCTTCTGGTCACTGCGCTTACCATAGGAAAGCTTGACGCCGCAAACCCCGTGCACATCGCATGCATCTGCGCGAGCGCACTCTATTTCGGCGAAATCGCCGGACTCGCATTCGGCCACATCGTAGAGTTCTCTTGGATATCCGACATGTCCATGAATCGCATCGGGCTCCTGCTGACGGCAATCCTTATCATCAGCTATCTGTTCTTGCTGACGGAAACCGATTTCTCGCTGCTAACACACCGCGAAGCCGAGCAGACGCCAAGCTTGGAAGCGGAAACGGGAACAACCGCGCAAGTTGACGCAGGTTCAGAGAAGGGATCGACCCACGCGAACCAGCCCACCATCGAAAGCGCTTACGAGAGAATCGCCGACGATTTTGGACTGTCGCCGCGGGAAAGGGAGATACTGCCTCTGCTCGTGCGCGGACGAACCATTGCGCGCATCCAAGAGGAATTGTTCATATCGGCGAGTACCGTCAACACTCATATTCGTCACATCTACACAAAGTGCAAGGTAGACAGCAAGCAAAGTCTTTTAGACCTCATCGAAGAACATTACTTGCAATGAGGGCACGGAACACTGCAAACGCAGAGGAACGGCACGGAAACGCCTTACTCGGCAAGCCACACGGGTGCTGAAACCACCTCGATGCCGTCTGCCGTCAGTCCTATGCTGTACGGATCAAGCGTAATCACCCTACGAGGAAACGCATCGCTGAGAGCGCGGAGAGGCCTCAGTTCCCTCTCGCGCGTCGATTCGTCCACCATGCTTGCCGTAACCTGCACGTATTGTTTGCGAGACCCCTTGGTGGCCACGAAATCTATTTCCGTCTCTCCGTCCGTACCTACATTCACCGACCATCCACGCCGACGCAGTTCCATATACACAACGCCTTCAAGCTGCGCTCCCAAATCTCGTCCGTCAAACCCGTTCACTAAGTTCCTGAAACCGTTGTCAACAGGATAGTACTTGCTCCGTGGGCGCAGAATCTGCTTTCCGCGAATGCCGGCCTGTTCGGCGCGATACACCACGTACGCGTGCTCCAGCGCACGCACTTGATTGTCAACGGCGGTAACGCTGGTGCGAACGCCAGCCGCCATCAACGCCTGGGCAACGTTTCTCACGGAGAACAGGTTGCCCGCCGTCGAGAACAGGTACCGGCTCAACTTTTCCAGAGAAGCCAAATCTCGAATACCGTGACGTTGCGCCACGTCAGTAAAGACGATGGATTGGTAGATTCCTTGCAACTCCTGCCTCACGGTATCCTCCGATCGCTCCTTGAGCGCAAACAAGCCGGGCATCCCGCCAAAACGCAAATACGACCCGAGCGCCTGTTCGGAAGAGTCCGCATCCTCCCCTGCAGCATGAGCGAATTGGCAGTATTCGGAAAACGACAAAGGGAACACATTTATCTCCACGTACCTGCCCGTCAGATGCGTGGCAAGATCCCCTGCAAGAATCTGCGCGTTCGATCCTGTCACATACACGTCGGTGGCTGCACGCGTATGAAGCCTGCGCACCACGTGCTCCCACCCGGGTACGGTTTGAATCTCATCGAGGAATACATAAAACGGCATATCCGGAAGTGTCGCCTGAGCCGCTTGTTGCACATCGGCAAGAAGTTGTGCAGCATCGTAATCCAGAGGGACATCGAAATCGTCAAGCCTTTTGAAGAATATGTTTTGCTTCGGCACACCCTCGCCCAAAAGGCCGTCGACAAACAGGCGCATAAGCGACGATTTTCCGCAGCGACGAACTCCAGTCAGAACCTTTACATCAGGCGTCCCCCTATGCTCCTCAAGTTTTGCGATCAGATGCGGGCGGGGAATAAGTTCTGAGCGCACGATTTCCACGATACCCTCCTGATGTCCCTCTTGTTGCCAGAATTAATTTTATAAAATTCATTTTAACAATAAATAGCTATTTTGACTTTTACAAAATTTAAAATTAGCGGAGATGGGACAAGGAAGAGGGAAGGGTCGCGCAAAAAAGGTCGACACGGTCGCGCCTTTTATTGCAATTGCGCTGCAAGTTGCCCCAGCGCCCCCACCCAAGCAATCCAAACGGGAGCACTGCAACGCATCCCCAAGCCCAAGCGCATCAAGCGCCCCGCGCGGAGGCGGCCTTCCCGTTTGCAAGGGGGTTCGGGGAGGGAGGGCCGCGCCCGCGCGGGGCGCTCGGAGGTGTCCGGGCCTGCCGGGAGGCGAGACGTCCGGGCCTGCAGGAGGAGCAGGCCGGCGGGGGGGGCGCCCACCGCAGGCGGAAGGAAGCCGCAAGGTGACACAGCAGGGTGACACGGTGACACAGGACGGGGATAACGTCACGCCCTGTCAGGCACCCGGAGGGAAAATGTTTGGTGACACAGGACGGGGATAACGTCACGCTCCAGGCGCCCAGAGGGGAAATGTTTCACGTGAAACATTCGGGGGCGTTGCCGCCATGGCGCTTGGTGACGCAGGACGGGGATAACGTCACGCTCTGCCAGGCGCCCAGAGGGAGAACGTTTCACGTGAAGCGTCCGGGACGCGCCGCCGCCGTTGCGCCCGCCTCGCGCGATCCCGCCTCGCGCGAGGCGCCCGGGGAGGGGGCAGAGAGCCCCCTCCCCCGCATCCGCAGGAGGACGGGCGCTAGTAGAACATGAAGACCGACAGACCCAGCTCGTAGAAGACGACGCGGAGCGCGACGGCGCCCGCGAGGGCGCAGGCCACGGCGACCGTCCCCCAGAGCCTCCAGTTGGCGGTCTTCCTGCCCATGAAGGCCGCCGCCAGCGGGAGGGCGCCTCCGACGAGGACCGCGCCCGCCCAGAGCAGCGGCGCCTGGGCGGCCACGGCGGCCGCGGCGTCGGCCATGCCGGCGGTGGGGTGGGTGGGGTCGAAGTAGAAGCCCACCTCGGCGAAGGCTCCCGCGGACGCCTGCAGGGAGGCGGCGAAGGCCACGGCGGCCGCGGCCCCGAGCGCGGCCCCGGCGAGGGCCGGCAGGCCGGCCGGCGCCGTCTCGTCGCCGGCCGCGGCCATGATCAGCGCCATCGTGCAGGGGCCGAGCGCGCACGCGTTGCCGAGGACGTAGAGGATCCAAAGGACGCTGTCCCACGCGGGGCGGGCGGCCATGGTGTAGCTGTGGGCCATGACGGCCACCAGGACGGCGCACACGGCGACCGACGCCCAGCACAGCCACTTCGGGACGGTGGCGCCGTCGTCGCTTCGGCGCATCACTATCAGGTACGCGACGGCCACCACGGCCAGGACCACGACGGCGATCAGCTCCTGCGTGATGCCGGAGGTCAGGTGCCCGAAGCCGTTGAAGATGCGCTCCCAGTGCTCCAGGTGGAAGAACACCGCGATGCCGCCCGCGGCCAGAAGCACAGCACTTGCCACCCACGCCGGCGTCTGCGACTTCTTGGCATGCCCGCCGGCAGCCAGCAGCGCCTGCGTCCCGAACAGCCCCGCGCTCCACGCAACCAGCGTGGTGAACAAGATCAAAGGCCATTGCAGCTCCATGTCACTCCCCTCCCTGCCAGGCGCTCTTGCGCAGGATGTAGCGGAACGCCGGGTTGTTGCCCACGTTCGGCAGCGCGTGCACCTGCGACTCGTCGAACTCCTCGCAGAACTCCCCGAGCGTGGCGCGCGTGGCGCACATCTCGTCGTAGGAAAGCCCCACGAACACGTTCGGGCTGGGCTCGTCGTAAGAAACGAACGATTCGATGCCTTGGTCGAGGTCGCCGAACCAGCGCGCATGCCCGCCGCAGTTGATGACGCACTGCGGCAGCTCGCCCTGTGCGACGCGCTGCTCGCACAGCGTGCATTTCTCCACCACGCGTTCGGTCTCGTTCAAATAGCGCACCCCGTAGGGGCAGGCCATGGCGCAGAACTGGCACCCTATGCACTTGGACTTGTCGATCTGCACGGTCCCGTCCTCCAGCTTGTGGGACGCGCCCGTGGGACACACGGCCACGCACTCGGGCTTCTCGCAGTGCTGGCAGCCCACCGGCAAAAAGTACATCTCCACGTCGGGAGACACGGCTCCTTCGTACTTGGGATTGGGTCCCACGCGCATGACCTTGTTCCAATAGTTGCCGATAGGCACGTCGTTGACCATCTTGCACGCGGTCATGCACGCCATGCAGCCCACGCAGCGCTCGAGGTCGGTGACAATCGCGTATTGCGTCATGATGCGAAAACCTCCCACTTCTTGGAATCGGCCTGGATGTCGGCGAACTCCTCCGCACGCGACGGATCGGCCTTGATCTTGTCGATGCCGGCCTTCCACGCCTTCAGGCGCGGGTCGGACGCGTCGTGGATGATCTCGGTGCCGTCGGTTCCGCACGGCACCGGGTTGCCGAACGGCGAGTTCTCCGGCGTGGCCTTGTACACCTTCACCGCGTAGGCGCGCAGCTGGGACGAGCCGTTGAGGTAGTCCTGCGCGTGCGGATCGCAGATGCAGTTGATGCTGCACAGGTCGAAACCCTTCGTGGCGGTGTTGAGCTCGGGAAACCACCAGGAGTGCTCGCAGTTGATCACGCCGGGCTTCACACCATGGAACAACTCGGCCACCTGGCGTATCTTGCCGTGCGGGCTCTCAATCCAGATCCAGTCGCCCTGCTTGATGCCCAGACGCTCGGCGTCGTGAGGGTTGATCTCGGTGCGGGGCGCGGGCCAGATCTCGCGGCACCACGGCAGCTGCCGATGCTCGTTGTGGAAGTACACGGGAATGCGCCGCCCGGTGGTCATGTTGAAGGGGTACTCCTCGAACCGCTCCGGCGTGCTCACCGGCGAGATCGGCGGCTCTTGGTACGCCGGCAACGCCGTGAACCCGTGCGTCTCCTCCGGCACGACGCTCTCCATGATGGTGGACCAGAACTCGGCCTTCATCGTGGGCAGCCCGAACCCGGGAACGCCCTCGGCCTTGCCAGCCGTCTGCGCGCTGCGCCCGTTGCGCAGATACCCCATGAGGAAGCGCCGGTAGGTGCCCCACTCCTCGGGATACACCTCCTTGGCGCACCACCAGCCGTGCTCCTGGAAGGCGTCGTAGAACTCGGCCCACGTCTCCACCTTCTTGCCGTTGTAGGTGAGGTTCGTCTTCTTCACGTTAGCGTCCAGCATCACGGTGGCGTCGCGGTCCCACGGATCTCCCGTCGCCGGATCGTAGGCGGGCACGCCCTTGGCCTTGTACACGCCGCACTGCACGTCGTTGTCGAACTTCACGTCGCCGATGGGCTCGATGCAGTTGCAGTTCGCCCCAAGCCCGCCGTGCGCGCCCTGCGCGCCGCGCAGCCAACCGGGAATCTCAAGCCAGTGCATGACCGGCATGAGGATGTCGGCCGGACGGCTGCCGGGCGTGTGCCACAGGTCGTAGACGAAGTAGAAGTCCAAGCCGCTGATGGCCTCGAACGCGTCGGTGGCGTTGCTCTGGTTCATGAAGTCGCCGGCCGCGCACCAACCCGCCTTGATGGGGTACGGCTTGCCCGTGCGCATGGCGTCGTTCGCACAGCGCGCGTCGGTCCACACGTCCCACCATTTGGTGAGCGGAAACTCGTCCACGCCCAAAAGCTTGGCGCGCGTGTCCAGCGTGGACGCCTCCATGGTGGTCATCGACGCCTTGTAGGGGTTCTTCGCGTTCTTGTCCGAGTACAGGGGAAACGACGAATTCCAGCTGTGACGCGTGTAGGCGCGGTTGCCGCCGGGGATGTCGTAGTTGCCCGTCATGAAGAACAGCAGGTAAATAGCGCGGAACGTCTGCGTGGAATTGCCTGTCTGCTCGGGCGCCAGCTGCGCGTTCAGGCCGCCGTTGCCCACGCGCGAGTCGATGCGCGTGGCCCACGCCAGGCACGCCTCCTCGATAAGCCCGGCGTCCACATCGCACACCTCGGCCGTCTTGTCCAAGGTCCATTCGGACACGCACGTGTCCCAGTAGGTCTGCCACACGGTCTTGCATTTCACCGTGCGCCCGTCTTTGAGCGTGACGTCGAAGCCTTCGTCGCACCACAGCGCCGGATCGGCGTAGGCCGAAAGGTCGGGGTAGTCGGGCACCCAGCCGCCGCGCTCGAACTCCCATCCGGTCTCGGGGATGTCGAAATGCTCCTGGCGCTCCCACATGCCGCCGTGCTCGGCGTTGTCCTCGTCGGCGTCGAAGTACGTGAGCGCGTTCGTAGCGTTGTCCCATACCATGAAGTGCCGCGGGTTGCCGCCCTCCACCAGATCGGACTCTTTGAGCAGGCACGTCTTCACGCGCAGGCCGTCGGTGACGTTGCCCTTGACGCCCGTCCAACCGCTCGGCTCCACGTCCTCGCACACCAAAAACGGCGCGTTGCTCCAGTACTTCACCAGGTAGTCGTCGTAAAGCTCCCGATCCATCACAATGTTCGTCCAGCCCAAGGCAAGCGCCTGGTCGGTGCCGGGACGCAGCGGAATGTGGTAGTCGGCCGAGTGGCCGCAGTTGCTCACGCGCGGGTCGATGCTGATGAAGCACTCGGCACGCTGCGCGGCCTCGTTCGCCGTACGGCAGCTGTCATCGTAGTTCGACTGCGTCTGATCGGTGCCCCACTGCACGTACACCTTCGGATAGTCGCCCACCGTCATCCAGTATGCGCCGTTCTCTATGGTGAGCGCGCCCACCATGCGGCGCGGGCCCTTGCAGATCTGCACGGCGGAATGGCCGTTGCAGCAGTGGTACAGGTCGCGGATGGCAAGGCCGCTCGCCCACATGCGGCTGGTGCCGCCGTAGTTCACCAGTCCCAGGTCGCTGTACTTGTCAACCGTCTCGTCAAGCTTCTGCACGATGGTCTGGAACGCCTCGTCCCAGCCGATACGCACCCAGCCCGGATCGTCCTCGCCCTTGGGGTTCGTGCGCTTCATGGGGTAGCGCAGGCGGTCGGGGTGGTACGCCGCTTGTATGGATGCCTGCGATTTCGTGCAGCAGTTGCCGTTGGAGTGCCAGGCGCTGTCGTCGCCTTCTATCTTCACGGCGCGGCCGTTCTCCACGGTCACCCACACGCCGCACTCCATCTTGCCGCAACCGCGGCACGCCGTGCGGATGCGCTTGACCTCGCCGCCTGCGGGCGGCGCGTCCGTTTCCGCCAGCGCCCGGGGCGCCACCTGCGCGGAAAGCGCGGCCGCCGCGCACGCCGCGCCCGTCAGCTTGACGAAGGCGCGCCGCGACATGTTGATGCGTGTGCCCATCCTGCTCCTCTCCTTCTCTCGTCAAAACGCTCCCGAAGCGGCTGCGCCATCGGGGCGCGATCCCCGCCGCAGCCGACTGCTCCGAGCCGACGTTTTGGAAGGTACGGACGAAGCGGGTGGAGAATCAACGACCGCTGCGGATGAAACCCGTCATACCGCGCATGGTGGTACGAATTTCATCCTCGGATGCGCCTGCGCCGACCCCGCACGTGCGTCGGCGAAGCGCGGCAGCCTCTATAATGGAAAACGTCAGCCGCAGGGGAAAGGGGTCCTGACCATGCTTTTCGCATCGACTGGAACGCAAGGGGAACGGAGCACGCCCGCGGTGGCCGAGCAGCTCAAGCTCATACCGGGCGCCGCGCCGGGAGCCGTGGGGCTGGCGCTGTGCTTGTGCTCGCTGGAAGCGCATCGGTTCCCCGTGGTGCAGCAGGTTTCAAGCGAGTCGTCCACCCTGTCGACCACCGTCGCCGTGCTCGCGCTTGTCGCCCTGGCGCTCTACTACCGGTTCGCACGCACGAAGGTGCTGCGCAAGCCCTCCGTGGTGACAGCCGTGGCCACGGCGGGAACGCTGTGCCTGTACGCCTACTACGCGCTCGGCGGGACGGAAGGCGACGCCCCCTTCGCGGCGAAAGCGACGCTCGGCCTGTTCTCGGCCATCAGCGCGACCATCGCCGCCGCTTGGGTGGAGAACCTGTACGGCAAAAGCCCCATCGCCGCCGCCTGCCTGTTCATCGCGGCGCTGCCGCTTGTGTTCTGCCTCCAGTCCCTTGTGGGGCTCCTCACCCCCTCGGTGGCGAAGGGAACCTCGGCGCTGTTCCCGTTCATGTCGGCCGTGTTCCTCATGCTGTTCCGCAAATCCGACCGGTTCTCGCTGCCCCTCTCCGGCCGGTCGGCAAGCGACCTCTTGGAGCGCTCGGGCAAAACGCCCGCCCAAACGCGCAAGGCCCTCATGATCGTGGGCGTGGCCGTGTTCTGCTTCGGCGTGTTCTTCTCCAAGATGCACGCCGGGTGGCTTCCATCCCAAACCAGCTGGGGGGCCACAAGCATCCAGATAGCCTCCGCATCGGGGGCGCTCGTTGCGGGAGGCATTCTGGCGCTGGTCGATCCGCTGCCGGGCAAGCGCAACGGCGTGCTTGTCTGCGAAAGCCTCATCCTCGTGTTCGTGCTCCTCTCCATCTACCTGTCCACGTTCACGACGGGATCGTTTGCCATCCTGTACCTCGTGCCACTCAACACGTCGCAGAAGGTCATGCTCTACCTGCTGTTCTACGCCTGCTTGGCCGCGCCTCGCGTGAGCGCCCGCATGACCGCCTTCTGCCTGTTGTTCGCAAGCTTCCGCGCCGGGTACCCGCTGTTCCACGCCGTAACCGACGCCGCCGAGCCCCTGTACGGAACGGTGGTGGAGGACCTGCTGTTCATTGTGGCGCTAGCTGTGGCCGTGGGGCTTCTGGTGCTGGTCATGGCCGTGCCGTCGCTCCTTCCCGTCCAGCATGCCGCCTCCCCCGAAGAGGAGCGCCCCGAAAACGCGCAGGACGACCCCGTCCCTTACAAGGAAATCGCCTTCTACTTCCTATTCGGGCAGAAGTACGGCCTCACGCAGCGCGAGGTGGAGGTGCTGCCGCTTCTGGCTGCCGGACGCAACGCCAAAGCAGTGGCCGACGAGCTGTACGTGACCCAGGCCACGGCGAAAACCCACTTGCGCAACATCTACGCCAAGCTGGACGTGCACACGCAGAAGGACCTGGTGGAGCTGGTGGACCGCGAACGACGCTCGCTGCTTGAGCAACTGCCCAGTTGGTACGTGAAGCGATGAGCCGCGCGGGCGGGGGCCGCATGGGGCGGAGCTGCACGGGATCCGGCCGGCGTAGGCCACGCCGATGGCGGTCCAGCGGAAGGCCCTATGCTGGACCGCCGTTGACACGGCCCTCGCCGGAGGCGGCTCGGCGGGAGCCGCACGCAGGTTGGTCACAAACCGCGCCCTGTGGCACGCGCGGGGCTGGTTTTCCGCCCTCCGCTCCCTCCGCGTCCGGAGAAACACCAGGTCGCGGAAATCGCGCGGCCCGCCGGCGCGCCGGATTGGCCCTCCGGAGTGCCACAGCGCGCCGTTTGTGACCAGCTTGCGGAAGCGCCCCTGTTAAACCGGGATCAACAGAGGCCGGGCCGGCCCGTCGGGCAAAGCCCCGGCCGATCGGGAGGGAGCAGCCCGGCCGGGCGGGAGGGGGCGCCCAATCGGACGGGAAAGGGCGACCCCCGGCTGAACGGGAGGAGCGGCCCCTTCGCCGCGCGAAACGGCATGCGGCGCTTGCCGGGCGAAAGAGCCTCCCGTCCGGCGAGCGCCGCACACGGAAGAGATGCGCAGCATGCGGACGAGCGGGCAGACGGCGCCGCAGGGCGCGCTATCATGGGAGGCGGCAGGAAGTAACGCGAGAGGGGGACCCGCCATGCAGCCGCAGCGTCCGCACCAACCAACCCGCATGCCCACGCGCCGCGTCGCGCCAGGCGGCAAGGCGAACCCCAAGGCCCTCCTCGCGCTCGCAGGCATCGTGGCCGTTGCGGTGGCGGTTGGAGCGGTCGCCTCCGCGCTCCGGGCGCCGGCCGAATCAGCATCGAACGCCGCCGACGGGGCGGCCCCCTCCCCCGCGTCCGACGCCGCCCCCAACACCCCGGCCGAAGGCGGCGAGCAGCGCGTCACCTTCGTTGCCGTGGGCGACAACCTGCCCGACGCCGTCCTGGGCGCCTACGCGGACGCCTGCGCCGGCGAAACGGGCGACGGCCAGTACGACTACCGCCCGCTCTACGCCCATGTGAAACCCTACATCGAGGCGGCCGATCTGGCCTACGTGAAGCAGGAGACGCATCTGGGAGGCGACGACATCGGCCCGCGCGGGTGGCCGTCGTTCAACACGACCGACGCCATGGCCGACGCGGTGGTGGACGCCGGGTTCGACCTGGTGGCATCCGCCTCGAACCACTCCTACGACTGGGGCACCTACGGCGCGGTGGAGCATTCGCGCTCCGTGTGGAACGCCCAGCCCGTCGCCTTCGTCGGCACGGCCTCAAGCCAGGAGGAGGCCGACGCCATCCCCGTGGTCGAGCGCAACGGCATCACGTTCGCCCTGCTGGACTACACCTACGGCGTGAACGGATTCGACCGCTCGGACCTGCCGGCCTACGCCGTGAGCTTCATCGACGAGGAGCGCATCCGCGCAGACGTCGCCCGCGCGCAGGAAGCGGCCGACGCGGTGCTGGTGGCCATGCATTGGGGCACCGAGAACCAAACCGAGCCCGACGCCGACCAGCTTGCCTACGCCCAGCTGCTCGCCGATTTGGGCGTGGATGTGGTGCTGGGGTCGCACCCGCACGTCATAGGACCGCTCGCCTGGGTGGAGGGCGCGTCCGGCAACCGCACGCTCGTGGCCTACTCGCTGGGCAACTTCCTGAGCAACCACGACGCGCCCGCGCCCCTCAACGAGCTGGAGGGCATGCTGTCGTGCACGTTCGTGAAGGACGCAAACGGCGTGCGCGTGGAGGATGCGGTCTGGACGCCTTTGGTCAACCACTGCGAGGAGGGCGCCTGGGGCGTGTACGCACTCGGCGATTACACGCCCGATCTGGCTGCGCGCCACGCATGGCTCGGCGGCCTGGACGATCCTATCGCCTGGCTCGACAACACCAGCCGCACGGTGGTCAACAGCCTGGGCGGCGACTTCCCCGTGGTCGGCGCGCCAACGTAGCGCGCGACGGCCCGCTGCGAAGGGACGCCGACGCCCCGACCACCCGACGGATGGCGAAGGTCGCTCCAGAGGCGCGAAGCGCGCGGACGCCTTCACAACGAGGCGCTTCGAAGGCGCAAAGCACGATCGAGAAGTTTCCGGACCTCGCCGTCCGGAGAATCGCCGAAGAACACGCGCATCAGCCGTCGCGCACGCGCGCGGTTTGCTAGACTGAACCGGCACGCATTCCAGGGAATTCCGAGAGAAGGACGCACATCATGCAGATCACGCCGGCGGAGATTGCCGAAACGCTCGCGATGGTGAGCAAGCAGCACCTCGACATCCGCACCATCACGCTGGGACTCAACCTGCGCGGCTGCACGGACGCCGACATCGACGCCATGGCGCGCAAGGTGTACGACCGCATGACGAGCGCCGCCGAGCGCCTCGTGCCCACGGCCGAGCAGCTGGAGCGCGAGTTCGGCATCCCCATTGTGAACAAGCGCATCTCCATCACGCCCGTGGCCGAGCTGTGCGCCGCCACCGACGCAACCGACCTCACTCCCATCGCGCAGGCCATGGACCGCGCGGGCAAGGAGGTGGGCGTCGATTTCGTGGGCGGTTTCAGCGCGCTTGTGCACAAGGGGGCGTCCGCAGCCGACATCAAGCTCATGGACTCCATCCCGCACGCGCTCTCCGTCACCGACAACGTGTGCTCGTCGGTGAACGTGGGCTCCACGCGCGCCGGCATCAACATGGACGCCGTGCTCAAGATGGCCGGCATCGTGAAAGCGACCGCCGAGGCAACGGCCGACCGCCAGTGCATCGGCGCGGGCAAGCTGGTGGTGTTCTGCAACGCCGTGGAGGACAATCCCTTCATGGCCGGCGCGTTCCACGGTTCGGGCGAGGCCGACGCCGTTGTCAACGTGGGCGTGTCGGGTCCCGGCGTGGTGCGCGCCGTGCTGGCCGACCTGCCCCAGGACGCCGACCTCACAAGCGTGGCCGAGGCCATCAAAGCCACCGCGTTCAAGATCACGCGCGCAGGCGAGCTCATGGCGCGCGAGGCGTCGCGCCGCCTGGGCGCGCAGCAGGGCATCCTCGATTTGTCGCTGGCCCCAACGCCGGCCGAAGGCGACTCGGTGGCCGAGATCCTGGAGGCCATCGGCGTGGGCACCTGCGGCGGCCCCGGCACCACGGCGGCGCTCGCCCTGCTCAACGACGCCGTGAAGAAGGGCGGCGTCATGGCGTCCTCGTCGGTGGGCGGCCTGTCCGGCGCGTTCATCCCCGTGTCGGAGGACGCCGGCATGATCCGCGCGGCCGAGGCGGGCGCGCTTTCGCTTGAGAAGCTGGAGGCCATGACCTGCGTGTGCTCGGTGGGCCTGGACATGATCGCCATCCCCGGCGACACGAGCGTGGAGGCCATCTGCGGCATCATCGCCGACGAGTGCGCCATCGGCATGATCAACAACAAGACCACCGCCGTGCGCGTGATCCCCGCCATCGGAAAGACGGTAGGCGACCGATTGGAGTTCGGCGGCCTTCTGGGCTACGCCCCCGTCATGCCCGTGAACCGCTTCGCCGGCACCACCTTCGCCCACCGCGGCGGCCGCATGCCAGCGCCCTTGAACGCGCTGAAGAACTAACACGCGTGGCTATCGATGCTGTTAGTTTTCCGATCATCAGCGCCATTCGAGGACAAATTGTCCATACGATTGGCGCTGATGAAATAACCGCAGAAACCAGACTGTTTCAACTTCCACCTTATATACAATCACGTAGTTCAGCGCAAAGTGCTCGCGATACGCACGCCCCTTACGCCCCAAACGCTCTGATACCGCATCGAGAAATGGATTTTCCGCAAGCAAATCTTTGGCTACGTCCACTGCGCGCATGAGTCGCGCGGCCGCATCGGGAGCATACAAGCTACCAGAAAGATAGGACAGGGCATCGAGCAGATCGGCTTCAAATGCCTCTGTAACGCGAACCTCAAAAGCCATAGCGCTCACGTAGTCTGGCTCTCATATTCTCGTACGAATCAACCCGTCCTTCAACAATATCGCGTTCAGCTTCGTCCAGCTTGGTGCTGACGGGAATGATCTTGCGCTTCATTTCCTGATAGCGAGCAATCAAATCTTCCCCCTCACATCCTTGCCCGATGAGATAGCGCAGGATATCAACGGTCACGTCCTCATTATCCACGTCGAGAGGCTGGATGAGCAGCCCGTCATCGGTCCATGTAGCAAGCGCATACTCCTTAAACGATCCGCCTTCGTAGAACTTCGCTGGAATGGTGATCTGCCGCTTGCTGGAAATTTTTATGATCTGAGGTTCTGCTAGCGCCGTCGCTCCCATAATTCTCCTATCGCCAAGCGCTTGGTGCTTGGTCCCAAGCATAACATAACTTTACGTCATAAAGAATCACAATGGGATAAAGTCGTATACGAGGCCCTTCTCCTTTTCTAGGTAGGCAAACAGCTCGTCGCAGTCGAACACTCGGATGGACGATCGGGCGAAGTCTTTTTGATTGCGCGTGATGATGGCATCGGCTTTTATTTTGCGAGCGCATTGGTACACGCACGCGTCCTCGAAGTCGTCCCACGCGGAATCGAGCGCCGCGTCAATGTCCGCCTCAGTGAGAGAATATACCCGCATTGCTCCCCGGAGGGTTTTGAGTTTTTGCTTCACCTCATCGGCCAAGGAAAGACGTCCGCCCGTCAAAAGATAGAAAGCGTCGGTGATTTGGGACGAACTCATCCCCAGTTCAAACTCATGCAGAAACCCCAGCGTGATCAACTTACTCGCCGACCGGGAAAACGGCTCTCGGTCCATCATGTGGTCAATGGCGATGTTGGTATCAACAAGAAACCGCATCACGCATCACCAGGTTCCATGAGACCGCGCGCAATGAGACGCTCGCGCTTGACCTCTTTGAGGGTCATGTTCGCAAAACGGTTCGGATGGTCCATTCTCAAACTGTCCGCCCAAGCCATTGCCCGTGCTATCTCCTCCTGCGTGTACTGCTTCTGCACGTGCTCCTCGGGAAACGGCAGCTGCCTCTTCTCTATCACATAGTCGTACAGCCTGTTCACCGCTTGGGAAGCGTTGGTTCCCAGCTGCTCGAAGATGCGGTTGCCCGCCTCCTTCTTCTCCGACGACATGCGCGCCGTCACCATCGCGTCCGCCATGTTGGCACCTCCTATGTTGTACGTACAACATAGTATAGCGCCCCAAGAGCCGGATTTCAAGGCGCCCCCCTGGACTCGTGCTCCGCAACGCACCTCACCTACTTTCGTAGGGAGCCTCCGCCGTTCCCAGGTGCTATCCTTGCAGCATCGGCGCGCCGTGCTGCACGATGCACGAGGAGGGGCAAAGCGCCGATGAAACCGCACGGAGCACCGACGCGTCTGCACAAGCTGCCACGCGATGCACGCGGACGCAAGCCCGCAGGAGGCCGCGAGGGAAACCTGCCTCTCCTGCCACCACAAAGACGTTTTCGAATGCGGAACTTGCCACGCCTGACCGGGTGAGAGCCCGGCACGCAACGCAGGAGGACCCCGGCGCGCCGGGGTCCTCCTGCAAACGGCCGTACGAGGCGAAGGCTACGCCGACGCTTCGTCCTTGGCGGCCATCTGACCGGCCAGACGCCCGTTCACCAGGCAGTCGGCCGTGGCGCACGACCCCAGTCGGCACGCTCCGTGCACGCCGCCGGTGACCTCGCCCGCCGCGTAGAAGCCGGGGATGGGGTTCAGGTCGGCATCGAGCACCTGGGCGTCCATGTTCGTCTTGACGCCGCCCATGGTGTGGTGCACCTTGGGCCAGATGCGGGTGATGTAGTAGGGGCCCTCGCCAAGCGGCTTGGCATCCTCGGGGATCATCTTGCCGAACTCCTCGTCCACGCGCGACTCCACGTAGCCGTTGTAACGGGCGAACTGCGCGCGGAACTCCTCGGGAAGGTTGTACTCGGCGATGACGTCCTCTATGGTGTCGAACTTCTTCGTGATGCCGGCGTCCATGGCCGCCGGCAGGTTGTCCTCGAAGTTCCACGTGGGAATGTTCTGCTCGTCCACCACCTGCAGAAGCGGCACGCCGTTGGCGACGATGGCGTCGGAGTACACGCGGCGGTCGGCAAGCTCGTTCACAATGCGCTTGCCCGTCTGCGGGTCGATGCTCATGCCGTAGGCCACGTTCGCATCGATGTAGCTGGGGCCCTTGCCATAGCCGACCTCGTCCGGGCTGCACCACGGGCCAAGCTGGATCCAATCGAGATGCACGGTCAGCGCACCCGCCTTCATCGCGGCGGCCAGGGCTTCGGCGGTGGCGCCTTCCTGGTTCGTGCAGTCCACGTCCTCGCCAAGGCGCGGATCGTGCTGCATGCGCCAAGCGACATCGCGCCCGAAGCCGCCGCTCGCCAGCACCACGCCCTTGTTCGCCTTGATGAACAACGGGTCGCCGGTGGCGGGATCGTTGTTCTTGGCCTTCTCGTTCACCTGCACGCCCACCATGCGGCCGGAGTCGTCGCGGAAGAACCTCGTCACCATGCGGTTCGTCTTGATGGACACGCCCAGCTCCTCGGCCTTCTCGGCGAGGGGGACCGTGATGGCGGAGCCGTGGCCAAGAGCGGGATGGATGGTGCGCACCGTGTTATGGCCGCCGTAGGGGATGACGTTGATGTTGCCGTCCTCGTCGGTGTCCCACTCCACGCCCAGATCGGTCTGCGTCCACTCCCACGTTTCGTTGGACTTCTCGGCCAGCACGCGGCACTTCTCCTCGTCGTTGAGGTTCAGACCCGCGGTCATCATGTCGGCCACGTACTTGTCCACGGAGTCCTCGATGCCCTTGGCCTTTTGCGCCGAGGACATGCACACGGCGAAGTCGCCGTCGGCGATGGCGGAGTTGCCGCCGGTCGTGGCCATTTTCTCCACGATCATCGTGTCGGCGCCGGCCTTGGCCGCCTCGTAAGCGGCGGCAAGCCCCGCGTAGCCCGAGCCGATGACCAGCACGTCGCACTCCTCGTCCCACGACGAGGGCAGGCCCGCCCCTAAGCCGGCCGCGCCCGTCGAGCCGGCGGCGTCCTTCGACTGCGGCGCGCAACCTGCAAGTCCCGCGCCCGCGGCCACGGCCGCAGCGGAGCCGATCGCGAACGTCTTGAGGAATCCCCTTCTGTCAAGCGATGCGTCCATTGTCGTTTTTCTCCCTTCGGTTCGATCCCCTGATCGGTGTGTCGATGCGCCTCGTTCAAGGCCGTTCGCATCATAGGGAACCAACGCGGAGGGCGTGTACCACCAAAGGACGTATTTGCGTCGGTCGCACGCTTCGCGCCTGTAGCGCAAAAGGGAGTACGAGGGGTCACGCAGGGGGAAGCTGCCCTTTCCACACCAGGTCAAGCAGCTCTTGCCGCGAATGGATGCCAAGCTTGGCGTAGCAGCGGCGCAAGTGCGTCTTCACGGTGTAGTTGGAGAGGAACAGCTCTTCGGCAATGCGAACGGCGCTCCGGCCGCCCGCGTACATCGCAAGGATCTCCGTCTCGCGCTCGGTGAGGCCCGCGCCTTCCACCGCCTCGGCGAACCTGCGCTCGTAAAGCCCCGCCTCGTCTTCCCGCCCGCGCTCGGCCTGCGGGCCGGCATCTCCGCCCGATGCCGCCTCGCCCAGCTCGAACGGCGCCGTCTCGGCGTTCTGCCGCCTGACGATGACCGCCACCGCAGCAAGCACGCCGATGAACAGAACCCACAGGCCCACGATGGACACGAGATTTGCCGTGGCGTCCGAAATGCCCACAGTGCTCGACAGCGCCTCGATGGCGCCGCGCCCCAGCAGCAGCCCCAGCCTCATCGAACCCAGACCGAGCGCGAACAGGCACAGCGAGTTCGCCTTGCTCTCGTAGCCTTTCCAGGCGAACACCACCCACACAAGCTGGCCGAAGAAATTGAACAGGGCAAGCGGCAAGCCGTTCGCAAGAAACGACTGACCCGCCAGCACCGCGCGCACCATGAGAACCGTGGCCAGCGCAAGCGGCACCAGCGCGAGCACGCGGAAATGCACCCGCATGCCGTCGCGCAGCACGTACAGCAGCAACGCCACCGAAACGGCGACGGTGGCGGCTTGCGCCTCGGGGGAGACGATGTAGCCCGAAGCGCCCTGCGCCACGTCCATCTGCATGATGCCGCCGAAGATGAACGAGAACGCCGCCGTGGCGAGCACCGGCTCCTTCACGCTGGCGATAAGGCTGGCAAAACCCTCCCGCGGCTCATCGGCCTCGTAACGCTTCTGCTGCAAGCCGAAGTCAAACCGCGCAAGGCAGAACCCGAGGATGACGAGCGAGGCAAGCGGGAACAGGGCGCGCAACCCCGACAATCCCGCCGAGTCGCCGCCGAACGAGAACAGCAGGGCGCAAGCGCTCCACACGATGTAGGACCCCACCACCAGCACCACCGACACCGACGGTTTGAACGACGCGAACGCCACGCCCCAGCACAGGTTGAGCAGCGCGAGCGCCGCGTACACCGCCATCTGCAGCGCCGAAACGGCACCGGGCGGCAGATCGGCCAAAAGCAGCGCTGCGGAAAGGACGACGACGAGCGCGAAGCAAACCGGGTACAGGACGCGAACGGAATAGGCCCGCAACCGCCACACCGCGTAGCCGCCCGCCAAATACGCAATCGTCTCCGCGATGAGCGGCGGAAACGGAGTCAACCCGAACCCGAAGAAGTTCGGGGACGGAACCTGCAGCACCACGAACAGCCCGTCTCCAAAGACAACCGCCCACAGAAGCCAACGCGGATACGTCGAATCCTTCAGCACGCACGTCCCCCTTCGAAACCCTTGTTTTGAAGGGATAGTATACCCCTTTGCTAGCCGTATCCGCCACATCGCACTCGCGTCGTTCGCTCCGTGCGTCCGCACCCGCGACCGCACCCACGTCGCCCGCGCCCGCATTCGCCTCGCCATGGCGCGATCTGTGCGCCCACCGCGCCAACCCGGCGCGGCGGGCGCACGCCGGGGCATCCGGCGCGCTTGCCGAAAGCCCCAGCGGACGCAAAGTCGCGTTGCGCCTGCAGCCTACAAGGCCCGGGCGGCAAGGTTGCCGGCGGCTATGGCCTCGGCGATGTTCCAAGGCCTGGCGGCGTCGCCAACGACGTGCACTTCAACGCCGGACAGCCCGTCGGCTATCTCGGGGCTGGGGAGCATGTCGATCGCCTCGATGACGGCATCGCACGGGATGGTGATGTCGGCGCCCGTCTCGCCGGTGAACGTCACCTCGCCGTCGTCGACCGTCGCGATGCTCGCCCCGGGCCACACGCGCACGCCGCGCGCGAACAGCATGGGCTCGACGAAGGTCCTCACCCAGCTCGACTGCCCCTTGTCGAACTGCTCCATCGCATCGGGCGTGATCATGGTCACGTGCTTTCCCTGGGCAACCAGATACAGCGCCACATCCACCGCCTGGGCGTTGGAACCCGCCACCACCACGGCGTCGCCCACCTCGGTGGTGAGGAAGTCCTCTATCGGGACGATCTTGGTCCCCTCCGTCCCCGAAAGCCCCAAGGTGTCGCGCGTGCCCCCCACGGCGACGATCACGGCGTCGGGTGCCTGCTGGGAGACGAAGGCCGCGTCAACCTCCTGGTCGGTGACCACCTCCACGCCGGCCAGTTCCAGCTGCCGCTCCAAATAGGCGCGCAGGTCGGCCAGGTTCTCGTGCGGCCCCTTGACCGCGTGGGCGAAGTCGAGCAGCCCGCCGAGCGAGGCGCTCTTCTCGTACAGCGTCACGCGGTGCCCGCGCAGCGCGGCGACGCGCGCAGCCTCCATGCCGGCAGGACCGCCGCCCACCACCATGACGTTTCTCTGAGAGGCCGCCGGCGAAAGCTCGAAACCCTCCGGCATGTCCGCGCGGTAGGCCCGCTGCGTGCAGGCGTTCACGCGGCAGTGCTCGTAGGTCTTGCCCTCTTCGTCGTAGTCGAAGTGGCAGTGCAGGCAGCGCGTGCACGGGGCAATCTCGTCGATCCGACCCTCCTTGAGCTTGTTCACGTACTCGGGATCCACGGTGAGCGGCCGGTTCATCAGCAGAAAGTCCGCCTTGCCTTCGGCCAGCGCCGACTCGAACAGGTCGGGCGCGTGGGCCGGGTCCATGTAGGTCACCGTGCCCACGGGGATGGAGACGGCGCCCTTGAACTCCTTGGCCACGTCCAGCATCATGCCGCACCCCGAGTACGCGCTGATCAGCTTGCCTTCCCAGTGGCGCGAGAAGTCGAACTGCGTCCCGTAGGCCGTCGTGCCCTCAATGCCGTAGCCGGTGAAGTACAAATCGGAAGCGAACTGGCACACGTGCATGCCCAGCGGCCCCAGGCGCACATGCAGGCTGTCGGCGCCGGCCTTCTCGAGCATCTTGGCTATCTCGAGGTTCTCTTCCACGGTGGTCATAAGCGAGCTGTCGCCGAGCGTCTGGTCGTTCTCCTCAATGCCGTTGATCAGCACCTGCACCGTGAAGTCCGAGCCGCACGCCTCCTTGATGGCCTGGATCATCTCGCACACGAAGCGCGCGCGGTTCTCGAAGGACTGCGGGCCGTACTCATCGTCGCGATGGTTCCTCATGCGCGAGAAGAACGACTGTCCAATGTTGTTGCCCGCGGCGTTGATCTCCACGGCGTCGAACCCGCAGTCCTGAAGCGTCTTGGCCGCAGCGGCCGCATCGGCGATGAGCAGCCGTATCTCGTCGAGCGTCATGTCGCCGGCAACGGCCGAGGCGAACTGCCCCGACGAGTCTTTCTGAGTGCCGCTGAACACGATGCCCATGCACGAGATCTGGTACCCCACGTAGGCCCCTTCCTCGTGCACGGCGTCCGCGATGCGCTTGAAGGGCATCTCGCCCATGGCGCGCGAGCGGGAGTTGGGGAAGTGCTCGTACTTGTCGGCGCAGTCCTCCACCCAGACAAGCTCGACGCCCCCCTTCGCGAAGCTGCGGTAGTACTCCACTATCTCGTCGTCGTTGTTCTGCGTGTCGGAACCCGCCGCCGATTTGACGATGCGATTCGACAGCTCAAGGGAGCCTATCTTCACGCTGGAGAACACGGTGGCCAGATCGGTCGTGTTCGCCCGGTAATCGGGATCCTGCGGGTTGAGGCGGGCCGGCGCCTGGCGGACGGAAACCGCGTCGTCAACGGTCGCCTCGGCAGCCTGTCCTTCCTTGCCGGACGGAGCGCTCGCCTGCGGCGCGCAGCCGGAAAGCGCGCCTCCGGCAAGCATCCCGCCGGCCGCCGTGAGCGCAGCCCCTTTCAGAAACCCCCTTCGCGTCAGCTCCGCGCGTGTCGTTGCCATGCAGCCTCTCCTTTCCTCATACGCCTGGCGAAAGCGCGAACCACGCCCCGCCGAAGGGGCGCCTTGCAAACCCCTGCGTCCCTTCGGGCGAACACGGTACGGAAAGGAGGGCGGGCACGTAATTGCCCATTGGTACGAAATTGCGAAAGACGGGATCGCCCAAAGGGTTGATGCCGGCGTTTTAGCTGTTCAGATGGATGGACTTCCGTCGCGTTGCGAATCTTTGCCGCATTGCGAGCCCACGTGGGGCCACGCCGGGTCCTCGCCGCGCTGCGCCTTCGGGTCCAGCAGGTCTATGAGCTCGTCGCGCGACCCCACCCCCAGCTTGGCATAGATGTGGTTGGCGTGGGTCTTCACCGTGGATTTGGAGATGAACAGCCTGTGTCCGATGTTCGTGTAGCTGCGTCCCTGCAAAAGCGCCAGCAGCACCTCCCCTTCGCGCGGAGTGAGCTGGTGGCGTGCGCCGATGGAGGCGCAGAGCGCTTCGGGGATGGAGGCGGGCTCGTCGCGCTCGTGCGAGCGTTTGAGCGTTTGCAGCAGGTACACCGCTATCTCGGCCACCACCGCCGCCAGCAACACGACAACGCAGATGAAGCAGCCCGTGGGAACGTCCACTGCGGCGCGCAGCATCCTCCCCAACGAAAACAGCAGGTCCTTGGCGCAAAACGCCAAACACGCCAGCGAGGAGAACGACGAGCCGAGCACGCCGCGCATCGACGCGAGCATGCCGAAGAACGCCACGTCCATCTGGGCGTACACCGCGAACAGCAGCACCCACAGAAAGCTGATGGAGCTGTCGGAGACAGCCGCTGCCACCAGCAGCACCACAAGCAGGCACGTGGTCAGCGACCAGTAGAACGGCGAGATGAACCCCGTGCGCTGCCCAAACCGCCCGACCAGCGCGATGATCCCTGCGGAGATGAGGGGCGACACGACAAGCAGGACCTGCGCGCCGTAATCGCGGTAGCCATCCTCGTTCAAGATGAGCAGCCCCTGCACGAACCTCGAGGCGAACACGGCAACCACCACAAGGCCGACCATCCCCCACGCCTCCCCAAGCGATGCGCCGCCCTCGGAACGTCGCTTTTGATCGGGCACGTTGGCAACGGGTAGCAACTCGGCGCGCAAGCACCAAAACGACAGGAAGAGCGAGCCCAGCCGCACCCCGAACGACGCGAGGCTCCCCTCTTCGCCAAGCCCGAAGATAAGCGGCGGCAAGCAAGCGAGCGCAGCCGAAAGCGCCGAAGATCCCGAAAGGCAGATCACGATGTCCTGAAGCGATTTCTCCTCGTACGCGACAAGCCACAGACGGCAGTACCCCGCGAACCCCATTGAGAACAGCGTGGTGGAACCCAGCAGCAAAGCATCCGATGCCGCCGCGGCCCCAAACCGGAGAAGGTAGACCTCCTGCATGACGAACGAGGCCGCAAGCAACGCAAGCGACAGGATGGCGCACCCCTTGGCCCTGCGCACGCATCGCTCGCCAAGGACGAGAAGCGCGATCCACGACAAAGCGGAGGCCAAGCCAAGCACAACCTGGTAATCCATGGAAAGCGTCGTGTAAAAGCTGTAAGCACGCTGGTAGACCAGTACGAGCACGACGAACCCGAACGACGTCCATGCGCGCCTGCAAGCCCCCGTCTCTCCCACGGCAACCGCCCCCTTCCAACGGATCGGCACCATGATACCCCATAGGGCAGCCTCCGGAACCCGCCGCAGCGCCGCGTGCGCCCGCCGCGCTTGCTGCACGCCGCAGCGCACCGACCTCCCGCGCAGCGCGGCACGCATCACGCCTAGGCGTCCCGCGACGTCAAGACCTCCTCGGCCACGAACGCGCGAATGAGGGCGCTCACCTCGTCGGGCGCATCCGTGTTCGCGTTGTGGCCGGCGCCCGCCACCCAATACAGCGGCAGGTCCTCGCCCGCCGCCCATCGTTTGTTGTAGCGCTTGGTGGAACCGGCCGCATCCTCATCTCCGCACATAAGCAGCGCGGGACAGTCAACACGGTACGCGCGATCGGCGGCGATGGCATCCGCAATGGCCGAAAAGCCGTGCCCCGCAAGCCGGCAGTATTCGTCCCTTCCGTACTCATCCATCATCGAGCGCATGAGCGAGCGCCCGTAGGCGCTCGTCGCGCACCCGGCGCTGCCCGCAGCAAGCAGCAGCTTCCAAGGAAACAGGCGGTACAGAGGCTCGGTGCGGCGCAGCGCCCACAGGTCGAACCCCGTGGAATAACGGCGCTTGAGCGGCACCGAGTCGATGGAGACGAAGCCGCCCGCGCAACCGGGATGCAGCTCCATGAGCATCTGCGCCACGTAGCCTCCCATGGACTGCCCCACCAAAACGGGCCGTGTCACCCCTTCTGTCTGCAAGATGCCGAACAGGAACTCCGCCATGTCCTCCAAGCGCCAAGACAGCGCGAAGGGACGCGAGGCCCCGTGCGACGGCGGGTCCCACGCCAGGCAGTCGAACTCGTCGGCAAGGGCGTCCAACTGCCGCTCGAACAGCCGATGCGTGGCCGTCAGCCCCGGAAGGAACACGAGCGTCGCCCGGTTGGCCAAAGCGGCCCCCGCCCAGCTCGTCCAATAGCAGACGGAGCCGAGCGGGGTGGCGAAGCGTTTCTCGTACAGCGCGGGCACAGGCCGCCTCCTTCGTCGGTTGCGCCGCCCGCGCTAGTCGCGGGTCAGCTTGCGATGGATGCGGTGCGGCTTGGCGGCTTCCTCGCCCAAGCGCTCCACGCGGTTTTTCTGGTAGCTTTCGAAGTTGCCCTCGAACCAGTGCCAGTTCCCCGGGTTCTCGTCGGTGCCCTCCCAGGCCAGGATGTGCGTGGCCACGCGGTCGAGAAACATGCGGTCGTGGCTGGTGACCACCACGCAGCCGGGAAACTCCAGCAGCGCCTCCTCCAGGCTGGAAAGCGTCTCCACGTCCAGGTCGTTGGTGGGCTCGTCCAGAAGCAGCAGGTTGCCGCCCTGCTTGAGCGTGAGCGCCAGGTTCAGGCGGTTGCGCTCGCCGCCCGAGAGCACGCCGGCGGGCTTTTGCTGGTCAGAGCCCTTGAAGCCGAACGCCGACACGTATGCGCGGCTGGGAACCTCCGTCTCGCCCACCATCATGTAGTCCAGGCCGTCGGACACCACCTCCCACAGCGTCTTTTTCGGGTCGATGCCCTCGCGCCCCTGGTCAACGTAGGAAAGCTTCACCGTCTCGCCCACTTCCAGCGTGCCGCCGGAAAGCGGCTCAAGCCCCATGATCATTTTGAACAGCGTGGACTTGCCCACGCCGTTGGGGCCGATCACGCCCACAATGCCGTTGCGCGGCAGGTCGAACGACAAATCGTCGATGAGCACGCGGTCGCCGAACGCCTTGCGCAGGTGGTCGGCGACGAGCACCTTCGACCCCAGGCGCGGGCCGGCGGGAATCTGGATGTCGGTGAAGTCCGTCTTCTTGGACGAGGCCGCCGCTTCGGCCGCCATCTGCTCGTAGCGCTCAAGACGCGCCTTGTTCTTGGCCTGGCGCGCCTTGGGGCTGGAACGCACCCACTCCAGCTCGCGCGCCATGCGCTTGGCCAGCTTCGCGTCGCGCTGGCCCTGGGCCTCCAGACGGGCGGCCTTCGTTTCCAGGTACGTGGAGTAGTTGCCCTTGTAAGGGTAGAGGTGCCCGCGGTCCACCTCGCAAATCCACTCGGCCACGTTGTCCAGGAAGTAGCGGTCGTGCGTGACGGCCAGCACCGCGCCGGGATAGCGATGCAGGAACTGCTCGAGCCACAGCACGCTTTCGGCGTCCAGATGGTTGGTCGGCTCGTCCAAAAGCAGCAGGTCGGGGGCTTCCAGCAGCAGGCGGCACAGCGCCACGCGGCGCCGCTCGCCGCCGGAGAGCACGTTGACCGGCATGTCGGGGTCGGGGCACTGCAGCGCGTCCATGGCCTGCGAAAGCTGGCTGTCCAAATCCCACCCGTTCGCCGCGTCGATGGCGTCTTGCAGCTCGCCCATCTCGGCCATGAGCGCGTCGTAGTCGGCGTCCGGGTCGGCCATCTCCGCGCCGATGGCGTTGAAGCGCTCCACCTTGGCCAGCACGTCGGCGAAGGCGACCTGGATGTTCTCCAGCACGGTCTTGTCCTCGTCAAGCGGCGGCTCCTGCTGGAGGATGCCCACGGTGTAGCCGGGCGTCAGTCGCGCCTCGCCGTTGGACACCTCCTCCAGCCCCGCCATAAGCTTGAGCAGCGTGGACTTGCCCATGCCGTTGGGCCCCACCACGCCGATCTTGGCGCCGGGGAAAAACGACAGCGTCACGTCGTCTAAGATGACCTTGTCGCCGTGCGCCTTGCGCGCCTTGTACATTTGGTAGATGAATTCCGCCATCGGGATGCTCCTTTTCGTTACGCCGGTTCGTCTGCCGACGGGCACACTGCACTGCGCCACAGCGCGCCGCCAGCCCGCGTGCCAACACACACCGCAGCGTGCCGCCAGCCCGCACCGGTTCGTCTTTCGCCCGCCCATTCTACCAAGGAGTATTCAAAGGCGCAGCAAGAACTCACGCTCTCCGCAAAGCTGTCGCGCACATGCTCCTCTGAGCTAGCCGAGCTTCGCGGCGCGTATGCCCCTTCCTCCTTCTTGGGCACGAGCGCCCTTTTCAGGAGCCGGACGCCCCGCCCCGCGCCAATCAACACGGCCCCATTGCAAACCAAAAGCACCCAAAGCGGCCAATCGGCACGGCAAACGATGTCCGAGTTCCAGAGTCTCCCTCCGCACCCTAAAAGGAAGGAACGCCTTAAGGGAAAGAGGTGCTACCGGTTCTCGAACAGACCAGCGAAGTAGATGGGGAGGTGCACCACCTTTTCCGTCGCCTCCACATTGCAGGGGTCCAAAACATACCCGCGTTCTAGTCCGTAATTTGCAACGTTCATTGAGGCGCTTGAGAACAAAGCGCTTGTTCGGGTTGTTGAGCTCGCTTGGAACAAGGTCGTAGATTTCTTTGATCGCAAGCTTATCCCGGTCGGCGTACTTGCTGATGTCCTGACGGTACAAACGCTTGATGTCGTCTCGCACCATGCGTGTTTGCGCGAGGTCGTTGGTAGCTATGAACGTTGCCACCGCATTGGACATTCCGTTCGCCCAGCAGAATTCCTCAAAGCTGCACCTCATCGAGGAAGATAAGCGTGATAATCTGCCGCCTGGTAGCGGATCATCACCTTTTCCAATAAAAATCAGGGATAGTTTTGCACCTTTTCCAATGGCTTCTTGTCGTTGTTTTACACGTTTTCCAATTGGTATGCGCCAGTCTTACCCCCTCGTTTTGCGGGGGCTCTCCCCCATTCGACAAAACACCGCACTTGTGGTGTGCCGCCCGCTCGGCCCATCCCGTAGCATCCTTCCCGGCGAAAGCGCGAATCAAGCTCGCGTCGCCACGATCCAAGCAATGCACGTTCAGACAAGGAGGATCATCTATGGAACAGAGCACCTTGCCAGATCAGAGCCGTCGCACGTTTCTCAAAACGGCCGGCGCGGCGCTCGCGGGAGCGGCGGCGCTCAGCATCGTTGGCTGCTCGCCGAAGGGAGGCGCCGCAGGCAGCAGCTCACATGCAACAGCAGGCGCAGACACGAAATGGGACGAGGAGTTCGACGTCGTGGTTGTGGGCGCGGGGTGCGCAGGCCAGGCAGCCGCCATCACAGTGGCGCTGGAAGGCAATGGTGCAACGTGCCTTTTGGCCGAAAAGGGCACCATGCCCGGCGGCAACAGCCCCTACTGCAAGGGCACCATCGTCTACGCCGAAGACGAGGAGGCGTTCAACCAATACATGCTGGAAATGCGCGGCGAAGAGGGCACCACGCCCGACGACGTGATAGCCGCCTACGCCAAAGGCGCAACCGAGAACTTCGACTGGGTGTTCAACACCTTGGGCGGCGTGTTGGAGGAGGCCTCCATCGTGGCTCCGTCCACCAAAGACGATCCGCTGGCCACCTCGCCCGAATGGCCCGAGTTCGAGCATTGCTACGCGCTGGGCAAGCTCACGGTTGCCGGCAACAAGGACGTGGAGATCAAGGGCGACAAGCACATCACAAAGCTGCTTGACCGCGTGATAGCCGACCACGCCGATGCCATCGAATACCGCACGGATGCGCCCCTGACCGAGCTGGTGCAAGATCCGTCCACCAAGCGCATCCTAGGCGCGGTCATCGGCGGCAAGAACGTGCGCGCCAAGCGCGGCATCATCATGTGCACAGGCGGTTTCGAGGCCAACCCCACCATGCGCCAGGACTTTATCGGACAAGGCGGCGCCGAGCCGGCCATCAACGAACTTAACACCGGCGACGGGCACAAGGCATGCATGAAGGTGGGCGCGAACTTCTGGCACATGGAGCACGTGGCCGGCTTCTGGATGGCCGGGCGCGACCTCGCAAATACGAAGTTCACGAACAACCAGATCATCTCGCCATGCCCCAAGCAGTTCGGCATCACGGTGGGCGTCAACGGACGACGCTACTACATGGACTGGGATGGCTATTCCAACAAGTCCGAGATTGCCTACCAAGACGATGTGTCGCTGGCTGTGGGCAGCCGCCATGGGCACATGCAGATCGGTGGCGAATGGCCTCATCTTGCGCAACCGCGTAAGGCATGGTTCGTGTTCGACCAGGCGGGCCTTGAAGCCGGCGCCATTCCCGCCAGCACCACAAGCGACCCCGTGGCCGACAAGCTGGCCTATTCTGCAAACACCATAGAAGAGCTGGCTGTCCAGATGGACGTGCCCGCCGACGAACTCAAAGCCACTGTTGACCAGTGGAATGAATGCTGCGCCAACGGTAAAGACGTGTACTTCCACCGTCCGGCAAAAACGCTCACGCCCGTTGCCACGCCGCCGTTCTACGCGCAGCTGTGCATTCCATCGTTCCTCAATACCGACGGCGGACCGGTGCGCAGCGCCAAAGGCGAGATTCTCGATCCCGACGGCAACCCCATTCCCGGCCTCTATTCAGCCGGTGAGTTTGGCTCTATTTGGAGTGGCGTGTACCAAGGCGGTGGCAACGTGGCCGAATGTCTCATCTTCGGCCGCATCTCGGCTCGCAACGCCCTCGCAAGCGAGTAATCCATCCCGCGCGCTTCGCCTGCGGGATGCGGGAACGCAGCCTCTCTCCGCATTCCCGCAGGCGGCGGCGCAGCCTCTCTTCCACGCTGCGCGGACGGCGATTCTAGATCAACTCCCCCGGGTGCACCACAACCGCAGCGGCGCTACAGCGCTTTCATGAAATCGATGAGGTCCTGTTTGGAATGCACGTCAAGCTTCTGGTAGATATTTTTCACGTAGCTGCGCACGGTATGTTCGGACAGCACCAATTCACCAGCGATGTAGGATGAACTGCGGCCCTCAGCCAAAAGCTCCAACACCTCGGACTCTCGCTTGGTCAGCCCGTAGTTCTCGCGCACGTATGCCAACCGGTCGTGTTTGGCAGACTGCTGGGACTGAAATTCAGAGGATTCGCCACCTGCATTCGCAAACGCGCCCGCGCAGTCCTCATTCCCTCTCGAAGACACAACCTCGCCACCGGTGCTTCCCTCCAGCCCGCGCGCCCCCGCAACGCTCCCGCCATCCGCTCGCTTCGCCAATTCAGCTATTTCTGCGGCGCGCATGCTACATACACACACTTCGGCAAACAAGGGACGCACACGTGGGATGGCGTCGGTCAGAAGAAGTCCCACGCTAGCCGCTAAAAGGCAGATCATACCCGCAATAACAAGCATCTGCTCGATACCGCCCGTACCGCCAATCCACCACATGACCAAACGCCCGCTCTCGCGGAAGAACAGATGAAGAAACCAGAAGAACCCCACTATCAGATACGGTGGCACCGCACGGTGTCGCGCCACATCATAGGATACAAACCAGAGAAATCCCACCTGAAACAAATTGGTGATTGCAATGAGCGTGGCGCCAACCTCACCCAGCACGGGATCGAGCGTTGAAAGCAAGATCACGCCCACAGACAGCGCCGCCAACTGCAACTGCCAGAGTGTCGAGAATTTGAGTCGTCGCCCCTTCACCAGCGTCCACCAGATCACACCAATGCCCGCACACGTCACGCTCACGTGCTGGATCAGCTGGAACAGCGGCGAGAGCTTGATGGAATCGCCGAAAGGAAATCCGCGCGACACGCCCAGCACGAAGCTGAACAGCGCAATGCCCGCCATCAGACGCACTGTAGTGGATAGCGGTTCGAGCGCATACACATTATCAGGTGCCGGCGCGCGCCACCCTTCGGCTTCGCGCGTATCGAGCGTTTTCTGCGCTTGGCCGTACATGGCCAGAATAACCGCAGGCAGCAGCATGCTGATGAAAAACGCGGTGTTCTCTGCCGCAAACCCAATGAACACCCCGAACACCGTAGACAAGGACAGCGACCCGAACGCCACGAACAGCGCCTCGCGCAACCCCAACCGAATGTAGAAGTTGATCCACATGCCGCCGCCCCACGCCAGCCCAACCCCCGAGCACACGGCCGCAACCAGGGTAAAAGGCAAATCCGGCATAAGAGATTGCACGAAGAACAGCAAGCTTCCCGCCGTCATGAGCAACGCAGACACCCAACCAAGCACCTTCTGCGCATGATCGGGAAACGCCTGACGCACGGCAAAGAACCCCAGCACCACGATGCACGCGCAGCGAGCGAAATTGATGGCGACCGTCGTGAGCCCCGAGTCAACCCAAATGTAGCGCGCGTACAGGATGCACTGTATCCACACGAGCACCAGGCTCGTTCCGAAAAACGACGGCGCAAGCCACGAGCCGTACGCCTCAAAAAGCCCTCGAAAACCCGATGCTTTCTGCGCCCCGGCCTCGTTCCCCACGCGCAACGCACCCCCCGTCCGTCCGCTCGGAACGCGGTCTCGCCCTACCGAAGTATCCGATCGCCTCGTATTCATGGAGGCATTATACCGAAAGCGCCGCGGCGACCCGGCAAGAAGCGGATGGCGCAGAAGAGTCGCCCCCATCACCGCCCGACAGAAACCGCGCAGCGCAGAAGGGCCGCGCATCATCGCCATCTGGCAGGAAACTCGCAGCACGAAATCCCCGGCACACGCGGCCGCGGCCCAGCCTTATTGGCAGCCTAACGGCTCGGCACGCCCTCACATCCCACGCACGATAGCGCCGAAGGGCAGCAGCGCGAGCTTCGCCTGCTTGAAGCACTGCAAACCGAAGGGGATGCCGATGACGGTGACGCACAGCAGCACGCCGTTGAACAGGGCCTCAAGCGCCAAGAACACGCCGCCGAACACGAACCACAGCACGTTCATAAAAGCCGACGGCGCGCCCCCGCCGTAGACCACCTCTTTGCCGAACGGGAAGAACGCAAGCCCCGCCATCTTGAAGCACTGCCTGCCCACCGGGATGCCCACGATGGTGACGCACCACACCAGCCCGACAAGAACCCAGCTCATGCCCTGCCAGAACCCGGCGAACACGAACCACAGCACGTTGCCCAGAACGCTCACGATGCGGCCTCCTTCCCAGCTTCGCTCCCCGCTTCGCAACCGAACACCGCGCGCACCAGGTACTCCACGTTGCCTTCGGGGCCGGTGATGGGAGATTCGACCACGCCCGTCGGCTCGAAGCCCGCTTGGGCAAGGGCGGTGCGCACCTCCTCCACCGTGCGCCGCCGCACCGCCTCGTCGCGCACCACGCCGCGCTCCGTCTCGCCCGGACGCGACTCGAACTGCGGCTTCACCAGCCCGATGAACACACTGCCCGGCCGTGAAAGCCGCGCGAACACAGGCGCGAGCGACGCCAGGCCGATGAAGCTCAAATCGGCCACCAGCACGTCAAAGGGCGCGCCGAGCGCCGCAGGGTCGGCCAGTTTGATGTTCGTGCGCTCGAACACGCTCACGCGCGCGTCTTGCCGCAGCTTCCAGGCCAGCTGCCCGTAGTTAACATCCACGCAGGCCACGTGCGCCGCGCCCGCCTGCAGCAAACAGTCGGCAAATCCGCCGGTGGACGAGCCGATGTCCACGCAGCGCAGCCCGCGCACGTCCTGCCCGAACGCATCGAGCGCCCCTTGCAGCTTATGCCCCCCGCGCGAGACGAAGCGCTTGCGGCCCTTCACCGCCACCTGCGCATCGGGCGCCACCAGCGCAGCCGCGCTTGCGGCGTACGCGTCGCCCACCTTCACCTCGTGAGCGAGCACCGCGCGCAAAGCCGCGTCCGCATCAGGGAAGTACCCCCGTTCCACCAGCAGTTTGTCGAGCCTCATCTTCTTCATGGGCCCATTATAAACGCATCGCATGCAAAGCCCTCGCGCGCGGTGTAGAATGGTGCCCGCCAAGCGGCGGCGCAGCGCGAAGAAGCCCGCACACAAGGGCAACCGCGCGCAAGGGGCGAGCAGGCGGCCTTCGGGCGCGCCAATCGGAGGCCGCAGGGAAGCGCGCACGGTTCGGAAAGGGGAAAGCGGTGTCACAGCGCAGAAAGCCCATGCGCAGGGGCGTGGTGCTGGCGGCGGCCGGAGTGTGCAACGCACTCGTAGGCGCCATCTACATGTGGAGCATCTTCAACATCCCGCTTGCGGAAACCTACGGATGGTCGTTCCAGGCCACATCGGCGGCATGCTCGCTCTACATCGTCTGCGAGTGCATTGCGGGGTTCGCGGTCGGCTGGCTGCAAACCCGCGTGCGGTCGAACCTGATCGTGCTCGCAGGCGGCTGCTGCTTCGCCCTCGGGTGGTTTTGCGCGGGGCTGGCGCATTCCCTGCCCGCCCTCTACCTTTTGTACAGCGTTGTGGGCGGCATGGGAAGCGGATGCTTGTACAACGTGTCGGTGAGCACCGCCACCGCGTGGTTTCCCGACAAGCGGGGATTCGCCAACGGCGTGTGCATCGGATGCACGGGGCTTTCCCCGCTCGTGTTCGCCCCGATGGGAAACACGCTCATCGAAGCGTTCAACGTCGGCGCGGCCTTCAACGCTTGCGGGGCCCTGTTCGGCATCTGCGTGCTTGCGGCATGGTGGTTCGTCCAGGCCCCGCCCGTCGTGCTGACGCCGCCCGCTTCCGACAACCCCAAGGCGGCGGCCGACCGTGCGGACGGGAACGCGTTGCAAGCCAACGGCGAACAGGGCGCAGCGCCGCTCGCCGCCGGGCGAGCTGCCGCCGGGCGAGCCGCCAACGACGCGCGCGCTGAGTCCGGGCAGATCGCCGCCGACGCGTGCCCGTCCGAGGACCTCGCACTTCCGCAAATGCTCCGGCAGCCCGTCGCCTGGACGATGTGGATCATGCTGGCCGTGTCCGTGAGCGCCGGCATGATGGTCACCGGGCACGCCTCGGGCATCGGCCAGGAGCTTGCGGGCCTCACCGCAGGCCAGGCGGCGGCCCAGGTGGGCATTTTCGCCGTGGCGAACTTCACGGGAAGGCTCTCGTTCGGCTTGCTGTCGGACCGGTTCGGGCGCTTCCCCATGCTGGCCGTCGCCATGGCCGTCACCGCCTTCGACATGTTGGTCTTATTCGGCATGGTGCACGACTTCGCCCTGCTCACCGTTGCGCTGTGCCTGGCGGGCATGTGCTTCGGCGGCGTCATGTCCATCGTCCCGCCGCTGACCGCGGACCTGTTCGGGCCGCGGTACTTCGGCCAGAACTACGCCTTCATGTTCTCCGGCTACACGTGCGCCTCCATCGTCGGACCCATGTTGGGCGCCACGGTGCTCGAAGCCACCGGCAGCTACGCCGCCGCCTTCCCCATCGCAGGCGCGCTCTCCTGCGTTGGCCTGGCCGTCATGGCCGTGGCCGCCTTCATGGCCCGCGGTAGGGCCGCCCGCTGACGCCGGCACGACCGCAAAGGTCGCCCTCTTGTATAATGGCGGCATCTGGCGTGACTGCCGTATTGGAAAGCATGCGAAGGGAGGCACCTGTGCCGGTTGCGCGTTACACGCTTATGAACAAAAACACGCCGGTGCTCTCCTTTGACTACGACCTCGGCGCTCACCAGGCTGTACGCATCCGCGAGATGTTCAGCCTCAAAGCCGCTCCTTTTGGACTGGTCAACCATCGCGGCAACGTCTCGGCACGCGAACTGAACTACTGGTGGCGTCACCGCGCTATCCCCACCTCGCGTGCCCAGGTGAAACGGCTGCTTGAGAACTTGCGTCTCGAAAGCACGTTGGAATTGGCCGAAAAAAGTTTCGGGTTGTCGTTGTCTGACTGCTACTGGCTCAACGATGAGGACAATCCCCAGGCGTGGGATACCATCAACTTCTTCGACAACAATTTCACCGACGATCTGGGTTTTCTTACTTTGGGACAAGATTCCGCTGGCTCTTCTCCCCATGCGCCCGATTACGCTCGCGTAAGCCTTTCATCGCCCAACAGCACTCTTGGCGGCGACCTTTTAAAGAAGTGGAAGATTATCGACGGCCGGCGCGTACTGCTAAAGGCCGGCGTGGGCGCTTTCAACCAGGAACCTTATAACGAGGCGATAGCTACGGAGTTGCACCGACGCCTCATGGAACCTGGTGAGTTCACACCCTATTGGCTGCACGAGGACAGCCGACGTGTGTACTCCGCTTGCGCGAACATGCTCGGACCCGATGAGGAGCTGGTAGCTGCATGGGATGTGGTACGCAACGTAAAGCAACCGAATAATCTCTCCGATCTGCAATTTTACGTACATCGTTGCGAGGAACTTGGACTTGACGGCAACGAAGTGATGACCGCGCTCGCTAAGATGTTCGTCGGCGATTTCATATTGGCAAACCGCGACCGTCATTACCGCAATTTCGGTCTCATCCGCAACGTGGAAACGCTGGAAGTAACACGCTTGGCGCCGGTGTTCGACACAGGGTCGTGCCTGTGGTCGGATGTCGAACTGCTGGAAGTGCCAGGCGACTTTCTTTATCAGGCCAAACCTTTCAAGGCCCGCGGCATGAAACCGGCTGATCAAGTACGCCTATTTGAAGGGTATCTCACCTGGCTGAACATGGATGCCCTCACGGACTTTCCCGAGAAGGCGCAGACCATCCTGTCGAAAAATCCCAACATCCCCGAACGCCGCATCGCCACCGTCGTAGGCGCCGTGCGCGAGAAGCTGGACGTCCTTGACCGCATTGCGCGATAGGGCTCATCTGAAATCACGTACGAACTATTGCGCATGCATTTACGAGAAATTAACCTACATTCGAAGTAACAGATTATCGAACTCGCAGACAAAGAGACACACCGCACGCCACATCAAAAGACGGCACAGCGGAAGCCAACTTTGAGGAGATCTTCAAAACGTTCAGCCCCAATACCATCAGGAGAGTGATGTAAATGAGCGAACTTATGGAATATACCGATGCGATCCAGACCATCAAGCAAGCTATTCTTGATGCACAAGCCGCTGCGATAAAAAGTGTAAACGAAAAACAGTTGGCACTTTATTACGCCATCGGCGGATATGTTTCTGAAAATACGCGCAATGGTGCCTGGGGATCCGATGCCCTTGGCGCTATCAGTGAAAGTTTGAAACGAGAGATGCCAGGATTGCGTGGGTTTTCGGAGACCAACTTAAAATATATGAGGCTGTTCTACGAAGCGTGGCAACCTGCATTGAGCAAGAGATCGAGCAAGGAAAGTTCGTCACTCACGAGTGACGAATTGCTTTGAAGGGGTACCAGCAGGTTTTACGGAGGTCAGTTTCACGCACCATAGATACATCATCGAGAAGGTGGAAGACCTCGATATGCGTCTCTTCTACATTCGCGAAGCCGCCGAGAACCGCTATTCCGTACAAGCACTCAAAAGGGCTATCTTAGAGGACGACTTCCACCATAAAGGTGCTCTGACCAACAACTTCGTTGAGAAGCTGCCAGCATCCGAGCAAGCATTCAAAGCCATCAATATGTTCAAGGACGAATATCTGCTCGACTTCATCAATACCGAAGAACTGGGAGCTCGCGACAAAGACGACGTCGACGAGCGCGTGCTTGAAAACGCAATCGTATACCATATCCGCGATTTCATCCTGAAGTTCGGCAACGGTTTTGCGTTTATGGGAAACCAGTATCGTATTGAAGCCTTCGGAGAAGAACAGTTTATAGATCTCCTCTTCTTTAATCGCGAGTTGAATTGCCTTGTTGCCATAGAACTTAAAACGGGTCCTTTCAAAACAGCATATTTAGGGCAGCTCAATGGCTATTTGAGTCTGCTCGATGGATTCGTGCGCAAGCCGCATGAGAACCCCTCTATAGGTATCCTCGCATGTAAGAGCAGACAAGAAGCGCGTTTAAGCCAAACATCATCAGCCTAGACGCGCTTCTTAAAAATGCAACGAGGTCTGCAACTGAGCTGGTTTACTCCCACTCTATCGTTGTTCCCGTGCACGTCATGGCACCCCACGCTATATCGTCCACGTCGTGTTATCTGGTGTTAAACCGTCCAAAAAATCCCCGCAGCTCTCACTGCGGGGATGATCTAAGCGTTTGCCGGCGATAGATGCCATCCGCTTAAGTTAATGACATTGGGAAAACGTCCCCGGCACTTGGAAGCCCTCCTATCGGAGAACCGTCTGCTTTATACCATCGGATGCGGTTTTTTGCAACGCGCTGTCCTGCGTCACGCCATCAAACTCGAATAGAGCGATGCCTGCATGACCAAGTGGGCGACCATCGAGATTCCGAGGCATGTCATCAGGAAAACAAAGCCCACCGCGAGCCACTTCGACGCCAAATCGCTCCGCCCTGGTCGGCGAATGACCTTTATCGGACGGCTCGGTGAATAGGTGTCGGCGTACTCGTCGGTGCCGTCGGCTTCCTTCTGCAGGACAGCGATGAAAGCGTCGAAGTCCGCGAGCAGCTTCTCCCCGTCGACCCCCACCTCGAAGATGCCCGAATCGTCGTGCTGCGCCAGCCTCGAGGCGTCATTGCGGAGGAAGAACCGCTCCCCGTGCGCCCCGTTCGCCAGGGTCGTCCTCTCCACCGTGAACTCGTGCACGCGCCTTCTCAGGGACGCCAGCCTCCCGTCGTCGGCGATTCCGAACTTGTCCGAGAGGGCTTCGAGCTCCCAGAGCAGGTCGTGCATCTCCGCCGCCGGCCGCAGCGCCGGCCCGTAGGCCCTGCCGAGAAGGCGGTCTTCCAGGTTGTCGTAGGCGGCGGTGGCATCGCAGTAGGTCAGCTTCGTTCCCGGTTTGGGGAATTGCAGGATGGCGTCGGTCATAGGAGTCTCCTTCCGGTCGTTTCGGTTACGGAATAGCCGTTTCTAGATGCTGAGCGCAGGGATGGTTATCTGGACGGGGAACGACTTCCCGAGTCCTGTCACCTGCTCGGGCGTCCACCCGACCTTGATGGCCGAGCGGCCCATCGAGCCGAAGACGCAGAGGGCCGCAGCGATGACAGGAACCGCAGGATGGGCCTCCACGAAATCCATCGCGCGTCCTCCCAGCTCGACGAGCTTGTCTCCAATGCTCCGCTCGGTAATGACGGTCGCCTCTGCACACTTGCCTTCGTTTGCCATGGTCTCTCCAATCTCGATCGGATACATGTCCCCAATATCGGGCAAGCGCGAAAATCGTGCTCGCGAGAAATCCTCCCATGACCTAAAATTGTTGAGGTCATGAAGATCGGAGGGTGAAATGTCGAGAACCATTCCCGACGACGAGATTGAATCGAGGCTGGCGCCGGGCGTCGGGAAGGACCCGTCGTCTCGCGCGAGATTGCTCGCAGTCCTCGAGATCCTGCGCGTCTTCTCCGACGAGCAGGACGGCCTCACCGCCGGCGAGATCGCAAGGATCATCGGAAGGCGCAGCGGGAAGGCGCCTTCGGAGAACACGGTGCTCGAAGACCTGAAGGCCCTCGCCGAGAACCCGCCTTTCGGCATCGAGATAAAGGCGGCGTCCAAGGGAGACAAGAAGGGCTTCCGCTGCGTGCAGCGGCTAGTCACCCCCGACGAAGCCGCCGTGCTGGTGAACCTGGTGAAGACCTGCAAGTACCTGAGCCCCGCGCAGCGCAATTCGCTGAGCGGCAAGCTTATCGAGGCCATGCCGCCTGAGAAGCAGGACGACGTTGTCGAGACCGTCTACGTCGACGAGCGGCAGACGAGCAGCTTCACGGACGTCTTCCAAACCGCGAACACCGCGTCGCGGGCCATCCGCGAAGGCCACATGGTCAGCTTCAGGACCTGCAGCCACCTGATGAACGGGACCGTTTCGAAAGGCGGCGTCCTGACCGAGGCGCCGGTGGCCCTGATCTACAGCTTCGGGCACTACTACCTGAAAACCTGGGCTCCGTCGGTTGGGGACGAGAGCGAGCGGGTCAACCTCAGGCGACTCGACCGCATGGTCGACGTTTCCTTGGGCGGGAAAGTGAAGGACAAGGGCCGAATCAGCCAACTGTCGCGAGAGGTCGTGAGGGAGACCTCGGAGAAATTCGACATGTACGGCGACGGCACCTGCCGCACCCTGTTCCTGCGGGTCGAGGGCTCCCACGCGAAGTACGTTTACGACGCCTTCGGCCACGACATCCGATTCGAGCACATCGACGAGGAAGCCGCCGTCGGGTACGTCTGCGTGAGGGCGCAGCTCTCCCCGACGTTTTTCAGATGGCTGTTCGGGATGTCGCCGAAGATCACGCTCCATCGCCCTGAGGGCCTTACCTGGGTGAGGCGGTTTGGAGGATTGAATGAGTGTAGCGAGCCTTTGCTTAATATCCTCAAAAAAGATTACCTTGAAGCAGAGAAGCAGTTTATCGAGCAACTTGAAATAACTCGTATTACTATTTCGAATGATGCCCGCATGGGTAACGTGCTCTAGGAGGATCCCATGATTAAGCCAGTCCCAAAAGAAATATCGCTGAATAAAAGCGCAATTGATGACCTCATGAAACGCGTACTGCAGGACTTTATCGGAATGGCAATCCGATGGTCGTTTCCCGAAAAGAGCTGGCGGGACATTGTCTCTCCCGTTGTTCGCGCCGAATTGGGGGCGCCAAATCCGAAGCAAGTCTATAGAAACATAAATCGCGATTTGAGGCTCATGGACATATCGGAATACACGGAAAAGAACCTAGACGTAACCGCAGCCGTTGAATTGCTTCTTTACCACAGCGAAGACCTAGGTTTGCCGCGCAAGGAGCTAGCTTCCATTCGACATCTATGGTACTCGTTTCGAGATAGCAGAAACGCAATGCCTGGCCACTCACACGGCAACGAGACGGCTTACGAGATATTTGAATGGGGCGTTATCGCTCTTGGCCATATGGGAAAATTTATTGAAAAGGTGTACAACAGCGAGCTCTTCGACGAAAAAACCAGAGACGGTTATAAACGAACGTACCGCAACAGGATACGGCAAGCGAAATCTGTCTTGGAACTTGACTACAAGGCGCATCTCCAACAGGAAAACACCAGGCGAGAACTCGAAGATTTGCTAAGGAAGGTTCTAGACTGCGACGACCCGCTGGCGTTCGACGCGGTGGAAATCGAATACATTAGCCGAACCTCGCCGAGATACGACCCTGAGAAGTATTTCGATTGGGTGAAACTCGCTGCGTCCGCAGGAGTAGATTCCGCCCAGCAGCTACTTGGAGACTGGTACTACGAAGGAAACACGCTTGCTGGCGTTGAAAAGGATTGGAGCAAGGCTCTCGAGTTATACGAAGCAGTAGATTCGCTCAATCCGTCTGTTGCCATTCGCCTGGCGTCCCTTTACGCCAACGGTATTAGCTCCGTGCATTCTGCGAAAGAAGGCGTGCGGTTGATTTCCGAATACAAACAAAAATGGAACATTAGATCCGCGACCTGTGAAGATGGATCAACAGAATACTATTGGATTCCGAGCAACAGAGCCGGTAATGCGCACCGCAATCCCTAACGAAACAAACCCACCTCCGTTGAAACACCCTTCGTCCGAGTGGGACAAATTGCCTACTCGGACGATATCGTTGCCAGCGAACCCGCATCAACGCCAGGCGGCTCGATCACTCTTCCCCAGCACCCTCTTCTTCGACATCTTGCGCATACTCGCGATTCCATGCGACACCGAACAATTCACGCCCACGCGACAACTTCAGCGCAGTGTTTCGGGAATAGTTGTGAATCAAAATCAACGGCCTACGGGCCGTTTTCCGTGTTTTGACGGGTTTGAATAAAGGCCGAAAACGACCTTTCGGGCGATTCGTCACTCCCTATTTCTGGCCTGGGGTTTCTTTGTTCCGAGCCACCGAAAACAAGGCTGATTCAGAATTGATTCGAATCACTCGATTTCTGGCCACGATTGCCGAAAGGAGTAAACGCAGGTGGTTTTGCCAGGTTGCCCTGCGTTGTATGCTCTCGCATGGTGGTGCAGCCTGCTGCAAATCGCTCAGGGCACGTCACCTTTTCGGAATTAATCCGAACCAAAACCGCAGGTGAAACGGCATAAAAATGCTCCGAAATCTCATGGATTCCGAAGCATTTCGCGAGTTGTCATTCCCGTTTGTTCCCAGTGGCTTGCAACGTTCTGAAACGCTCTGCACCGTTATGCAACATGGTGAGTCGTATCAGGTGGCTTCACCACTTGGATCAGGGGTTATTCCCACTCGATAGTCGGAAGGGTGCGAGCTGTCTGCTCTGTTGCCATCTCTTACCACCTCGTCCATATCGTGCGGCTAAATCCGAATCACTTTATGATCACTTGGGGTGATTACAAATCGGCCAATCTACGCCGAAACCTCCCAATCTCGCGACTACTCCCCAGCGATTATTCCCCGACCCACGAGCGGAGATGGCAGCAGGCGGTTTGCATAATCCACACCATCTCGGGGATTCGTGATCTTCGCTATGCGAATCCGCAAATTGCTGGGTGTTGGTTCTCTCGGAAGGGCTGATTGTATTCTCTCGCGCCTAGCACCTACGGGCAATGCGCGGCAGCGGGAAAGACCTCAATGCGAACAACTTGGGCTCGCAGGGCAAGTGCTGCCGTTTTGTCTTACCGATGGCTGCGAGCGGTTTGCGCGTGATGTCGTTTTCGGAATTGGCCACCGTCGGGCTATTCCGGCCTCCGCGCCATCTCGCAAAGCGATCGGGCCGCGGAAAGCGCGTCGTCCCATTGCAAATCGGACGCGAAATCGTTCCGATCCCGGTACCTCTCCCAGTTCGCGCGCATCGTCTCGCTTGCCGCCAGGGCATCCAAGACGTCCCCGAAGGCATCCAGGCTCACGCCGTTGTCCCTGTTGTCGATGGTCGCAGCGACCGCATCGGCCAGGATCTCGTGGTCTATCCCCGATCCGGTGTTCGTGAGGACCCACATGTCGTAGAAGTCCCTCATGCGCGTGTTGAGAGTCGAGCGGGCGAGCATGGTCTCGATCTTCTCCGCGAGCACGGTCTCGACGTTGTAGGCGAGGATGTCGATGGTGCGGTCTTCCAACAGGAGCCGGTAGGCGTAGCTCACGGCGGAGGGGGTCAGGGCGTCTCCCGTCGAGATGTCGACCTTCATGGGGATCTCGGTCTTGCCGAGATGCGCCTTCATTTCGATGCGCACGCCGCCGTATTCGGAGTCCTCCATGATCTCGTAAGCGTCCCCAACGGAAAAGGACATCCCGTCCTCCAGGGGAATCGCCGCGATTTCCCTCGCCATCGAGACGGCGCTCTCGACGTCAAGGCGCTTGTCTTGCATGGTCACGTCGGTGTCCCGGGTCATGCGCTCCCCGACGCCGAGCATCGAGGTGACAAGCATGCCGCCCTTGAGGACGAGGTTTTCTCTGTAGATCGACTCGGTGATCCTCTCGAGGAAGCGCTCCATCGCGTAGCGGCGCTGCAGGAGCTGCGCCCTGCCGCTGTCGCCCTTGGCGAGATTCTTGATGAGATCTTTCACTCTTCTTGGGTTGTCGATCATAGGAGAACTCCAATCGCGTCCCATACTCTGGATTCCATGTTCATCTTCCTGGCGTACTCGGACAGCCGCGCGAGGTTTCTGTCTCTCGATTTGGCCCAGGCTCGCATCGCCTGGTTGAACTCCGTCACGTCCGCGCTCGCTCTTTTACGGATGAGATCGCAGACGGTACGCTCCTTGTCGTACGCTCCGACGGCGTTGCCGTCCGGGGTTTTGACCTCGCATACGCCGAGCCCGTGCCATTCGGGCCTCACGTAGTAGATCCGCACACCCCGGTTCCTGAGGGATGGCGAGTTGTACCCCGACTCGACGCTTACCGACAGCGGGATGGGCTCGCGCTCGCTCATCCCGTGCAGGAAGAGCGCGGTGTCGTGGGAGAAGACGGCCTTCGGGTAGCGCGCCTGCAGGATGGCAAACTCGTCGGGGAGGGCGTCCGCCGACAGGTAGATGCCTTGGGACTGCCGCTTAAGCCCCCTGCTGCGCACGTAGCGGTAGAAGGAGTCCTTCGGGACCCCCTCCCTGAGCGCGTCTGACGCCGTAATGACGCCGTTCCCCTCGTCGAGGAGGCGCTCCAGGGTTTCTGTATGTCTTGCGATTTTCATACTGAAATGTTATCACAATGTCAGTGCAAAAGTATGGTAATGAATCATCTGGATTGCGGAGACGAAGCTCGCTTCGAATCGTCATGCCCTGTACGGAAGATGAGACATGTTCGTCTGGGCATTTTGAGATAATGATCGTGCAGGAAGTGTGTCGACTACTCGCTATTCGCGGATGCGGCATCGTCTTCATGGATGGGTTGCCGGCGTTCATGTCGGTTCACCCTGCTCCCTTTTCGGGTGAAGGGATGCCGACTACATCAACGAAGGCCTTGCAACCGCGATTAAGGGCAGCAAGGCAACCAGGCAGACAGTCATCGTCACCCACAACGCCACGATTCCCATGTTGGCTGACGCACAAACGGTTGTGCTCTGCCGAAATATCGACGGCAAGCTCGTCATTCGCTCCGCTCCCTTGGAAAGAGTCATTGACGGCAAACGCGCACTCGACTGGATTGTCGAGATAACCGATGGCGGCGAGCCGTCAGGCCTCTATACACACAGCTCGCCACTTTGTGACGCGCTGAGAAGATACCTGTACCGGTAAAGGTGCTGGCATCGTTCGTTTCCGCCCGTCTGACTATGTGTTCTGGGATAGCTTGGGAGAGAAGGCCTTCGCGCAAGATTTGGACGCGGCCGAGGAGGTCTGCGTGTACGCAAAGTTACCCCGCTCGTTCCAGATTCCAACACCCGTAGGAAACTACGCACCCGACTGGGCCATTGCCTTCAATAAGGGTGCCGTACGGCACGTATTCTTTATTGCGGAAACAAAAGGTTCCATGGGTAGCATGCACCTTGATACCGTAGAGAATGCGAAAGTCGCTTGCGCCAAGAAGGTGTTCAACGAGTTATCAACTTCTGATGTCAGGTATCACGAGGTCAGCAATTACGATGACCTTCTAATGGTAATTCAGGGAATTGAATAGAGATTGACTGATGGCGCAGAGATGACGTTATCCCCGTCCTGCGTCACCCAAGCCGTTGCCTCCGCCGCACATCTCCCACTCGTCCACCGGCTGCGCGCCCAAATCGTCGATGAGCCAGTCAATCAACGCAGCCGAATTCGACGTCATGTCGCGAACAATCCCCCCGTCCGCCAGATTGTCACAAGCGGCCATCCAGAACTTGAAGAGGTCCTCGGCGTTGTCCTCCACGCCAAGCTTTTTTGGATCTTGGCGCCCGCCCGCGCTCTCCGCCACCGCAAGGCCGCTGTCCCGGCACGGGATTCTTCGACTGCGCTCCCTGCGGCCGCTCCGCCCGGAATGACAGACGGAGGGCCGCGCGCGGCGGCGGGCGAGGACTCCGACGCTGGCCGCGCTACGCGTTGCGGCTCACAAACGCCCGCAGGCCCTCGGCATGCCACGGAAGCGACTGCTCGTCCGCGAATGCGATGAGCGGGTGCTTTTTCTTATCGACCGTCTTGATGGTCATGAGGACCTTGCCCTTGTCGAAAAGCTTGCCCTCCTTGACGTTCATCTCCACGATATCCTCGTTGGGGATAAAGCGGAACGGCGCGTCCACGTCGCGGATCTTCGCCACTTCGGTGAGGTTGTTGTTGAGGGTAAGCGTCTTGGTCCAGTTGAGGTAGATCATACCCAGGCCGTTTTCCGTCTGGTTGATGATCATCGCGTCGTAGGGGTACTCCATGCCGCCCACCACGCCCGACTTGGCGCGCCGCTGGTCTTTCCGCGCGACGAAGTAGCAGTTGCTCTGCCCTTCGCAGCCGGCGTCGCGAAACAGCTTCGCAACCTGTTCCAAAGTGTCGAACTCGCTCATGGGTTCCTTCCTTTCCACCGGGTCGCCCCGGCTCTTGTCTGCTCGTCTGCTCGCGCGGCGCAGGATTATTGAACGATCTGCGCGAGAAGGTCGCCAAGAAGCGCTAGGTCGCGCTTCTTTTTGAAGTAGAGGTGCAGGCCGCTCAGCTGGCCGGTTTCGCCGTTGTCGAAGGGGAAGGTCTCGGTGCGGACAAGCTCAACATCGACCCAGCCCTTGGAAAACAGCCCGCCGCGCTGGCAGGTGATGCTCGCCACGTCGCCCGCCAGATCGAAGGACCAGATGGCGTAGGGTGTTCGGATGAACAGGCTCTCGGTGGTGAGCGCGCAGACGAGGCGCCCCTGCGCGCTCGAACCGAGGAACTTGTCCTGCTCGTCGCCGTACATGGAGAGATCGGCCAGGAAGAGCACGCGCTCGTCCGGTTGGATGGGAAGGCTCTCAGGCGCCGGCAGCGCGGGAAGGTTGCGCGCGGCGCTGTGGTTAATGCGCATGGGGAAGTCCTTTCTACTTGAATAGCCCAAGGCGGCCAGGGCCTACAGCCCCACCTCGTTGGCGGGCCGCCCTCTACGGCAGCAGCAGCTGGGCGATTTGAACGGCATTGAGGGCCGCGCCCTTGCGGATCTGGTCGGCCACCACCCACATGGCCAGGCCGTGCTCCACCGTGTCGTCGCGGCGCAGGCGGCCGACGTAAGTGTCATCGGTGCCCGCGAGCAGGCCGGGCATGGGATAGACGTTGTTCGCAACATCGTCCATGAGCGTCACGCCGGGCGCTGCCGCCAGCGCGGCGCGCGCATCGGCCACGCTCACCTCGCGGGCGAACTCCACGTTCATCGCCTCGCCATGACAGCGCAGCACGGGCACGCGCACGCAGGTGGCGGCCACGCGAATGCCCTCGTCGCCCATGATCTTCTTCGTCTCCACGACCATCTTCCACTCCTCTTTGGTGGAATCGTCGTCAAGGAACTTGTCGATGTGCGGGATGCAGTTGAACGCGATGCGGTGCTGGAACGCCTCCACGGTCAGCTCGTCATCGGAGGCGCCGCCCAGGTACTCGCGCGTCTGGTCGTAGAGCTCGGCCATGGCCGGCGCGCCCGCGCCGCTGGCGGCCTGGTAGGTGGACACCACCACGCGCGTGATGGGCGCCAGGTCGTAGAGAGGCTTCAAGGCCACCACCATCTGGATGGTGGAGCAGTTCGGGTTCGCGATCACGCCGGAGTGCCACGCGATGTCGCCGGGATTCACCTCGGGCACCACCAGCGGCACGTCCTCGTCCATGCGAAACGCGCTCGAGTTGTCGATCATCACCGCGCCCGCACGCACCACGGCCTCGCGCATCTGCTTGGACACGCCCGCGCCGCAACTGAACAGCGCGATGTCCACGCCCTCGAAGCTCTCCAGCGTCATCTCCTGCACCGTCAGCTCGCCCGCCGGCACTTGACCGCAACCGTCAAACGGCAGCTTCATGCCCGCCGAACGCGCCGAAGCCAGCGCCCGCACCTCGCTCGCAGGAAAGTCCACATCGTGCAGCACCTGCAGAAACTCCCTGCCCACCGCGCCGGTGGCCCCCGCAACCGCCATCACCGGATTCGCCGGCATCTCCTTCGTCCAAGCCATGGTCGCTCCTCTTCCTCTGGCAGCCAACGCCCCGCACGTCCGCTTGCGCAGCCAATCACCACCGATATATACTACAGAAGCTAACGGAATGCCTGAGGTGGAAAGCAGGCGGCACCGTCAAGGTTTAAGAGCGCTGGTTACCGCTAGCGCTCATTTTTCCGGGACGCCTGAAGCGCCTTGGGTGTTCGCCACCGTCTCCCGCAGCAAACCGACGGCCGCAGCCGCCAGCCCGACAGCCGAAGCTGCAAGCTTGAGGAGCAACGCGGCAGCATCCAAGCGGATCGCCCCCCTTTCGCAAAAGCAGGCGCCGCCTGGCGCTCAGGACTTACCCCCGTTGGCTCGTTGTCATTCTAGCATGCAGAACAACTTCACCCTCCACGCGTCTGCATGCCTAAAAAAGTTTTTTACTACCAAGTTCCCCTAAGTTACAGGTTGGCGCAGTAAGTCAGCGAGAGGCGCTGGGATGCGCCGAATTCGTGGGATCACGAAGGCGACGCGTACTTACGGTACGCGAGCCTCTGAGATCCCGCGAAGGCGGCGTGCGCCAGCCCCTCGCAGCGTCGGCCCGTTCCGCCGGCCGGCAGGCCAGCGGAACGTCAACGTCCCTTGTTCATCTTCGCGGCTATCTCCTCGGCGGAAAGCTGCGTCTCCTCGAACACGCTGTCGCTGTCCAGGCCGAACGCCGTGTGCAGGCAGCGCACGGCCGCTGCGGTCTGCGCGCTGTCCACCACCACCGACAGCCGGATGGGTGACGTGGAGATGGCAAGAATGTTGATCTGGTTCTCCCCCAGCGTCTGAAACGCCCGCGCCGCCACGCCCGGCGACGACTTCATGCCCGTGCCCACCAGGCTCACCTTGGCAATGTCCTCGTCCACGTCGTAGTCGCGCGCGTTGATGTCGGGCAGCACGCGCTCCACCGTTTCGCAGGCGCGCCTCATGTCGGCGCCGGGGCAGGTGAAGCTGATGTCGGTGATGCCGTCTTGCGAGATGTTCTGGATGATCATGTCCACGCTCACCGCGTTGCCCGCCAGCGCGGAGAACACCTTCGCGGCCACGCCCGTCATGTCGGGCACGCTGCGGATGGTGAACTTCACCTCGGACGTGTCGTGGGCGATGCCGGTGATGACGGCTTCCTCCATCTTGTCAGCCTCCTCCTTGACGTAGGTGCCCTCGGCGTCGGAGAACGCCGAGCGGGAATGGATGACCACCTGGTACTTGCGCGCGAACTCCACGGCGCGCATCTGCAGCACGCCCGCGCCGGAGCTGGACAGCTCCAGCATGTCGTCGTAGTTGATGACGTCGAGCTTCTTCGCACGCGGGCATACGCGCGGATCGGCCGTGTACACGCCGTCCACGTCCGAGTAGATCTCGCACACGTCGGCGCCCAGGCCGTGCGCCACCGCCACCGCCGTGGTGTCGGAGCCGCCGCGGCCGAGCGTGGTGATGTCGCCGTTGGCGTCAATGCCCTGGAATCCCGCCACCACGGCTATCATGCCCCTGTTCAGGGCCTCCATGATGCGCTCGTTGTGCACTTTCACGATTTTGGCCTTGGCGTGCGCGCCGTCCGTCTCGATGCCGGCCTGGCGGCCCGTGAAGCTCATGGCCTTGTAGCCGCGCGCCTCTATGGCCATGGCCAGAAGCGTCATGGACACCTGCTCGCCCGTGGACAGCAGCCGGTCCATCTCGCGAGCAGGCGGATTGTCGTTGATCTGGTTCGCCAACCCCACCAGCTCGTCGGTGGTCTTGCCCATGGCGGACACCACGGCCACCACGTCATGGCCCTGCTGCTTTTTCGCGATGAGCCTCTTCGCGACCATCTGAATGCGCTCGGGCGAAGCGACCGACGTGCCTCCGAATTTGCATACGATTAGCGACATGGCGTTCTTTCTGATCCCACGGGTTCCCAATCGGTCCCTCACTATACCAAACAACCGGCACGGGTCCGAGCGAAAGCCCGCCATCAGGCGCGTTCTTCACGGGGAATGCAGGGGGCGGGTAGAGGCCCAGGGCGGGTGGAGGCCCGAATGTCCGAGAGGATCAAAGCGGCAGCACGCCATCGCGGCTCGCTGCGCTTCTACAAAGCGGCAGCACGCCGTCGCGGCTCGCCGCGCTTCTACAAAGCTATGCTTTCAAGCATCATGCTACGAAGCACGGCCTTTGCCGAACGCTTGGGATCGGCAGCTAGAAACGAGCTTGGAAGCAAGCTCCGTCCCTCCGGCAAAGACGCGCGGAGATTCACCAGATGGCATCTGCGACAGCGGCGAAGGCACGTCGGTTGAGCTCCACCTTGTCCGAAAAATCGAACGCCGCAGGCTCCTCTGCGTCTGCAGAAGCCGCAACGCTCTTGGCGGGCGCCGCAGCGGCCCGGAAAGCCCCCGAGGACGCAGGAGCCGCCAACGCCGAAGGCGCAGCCGCTTGCCCGATTTCCGTCGGCAGCGGAAGGGACAGCCGACGGGCGTCGAACCCGACCAGCGCAAGCGCCGCCAGCATGAGCACGGCCCCCACCGCGCAGCACGCCCCCGCCACTTTGAACCAGCGTTTCGTGCTACCCTTCACAGGCCGCCTCCTTTGCAAACGCCCCCGTCTTCGGGGTCCTCACGAACAGCGATTTGACCATGGCCGCGTACCGATGCGACGCCCGGACAAGCCAGGCACTTGCCCGCATCGCCCCGAACAGGCAGAACACGCCCAGGCCGAAGCAGAGCAGACCGCCGCCGAGCTGCCAGAGCCCCACCACCGGCATTCCGATGATCCAGCAGTACGCCAGCGTGCCCAGCCCAAGCGGCCCTCCGAGCAAAAGGCCGATCGCCAGCAGCCACACCGACAGCGCAAGCGCCCAGATGGTCAGGTAGACGCTCGCCGCCGTAAGCGCCGCCGCAGCAGCGAGCGGCACCCACAAAGGCGAAAGCACCACGGCCAGCACCCAGTTCGCTGCCCGGCTGCCGGTTTTGAGCTTGGCGACGGCCCCCGGGATGGGCGGCAGCTCGGCCGCGATGGACCGCGCGACCTCCGCAGGGCTGCCAAGCGCAGCCACGGCCTCGGCCTCGGTCGCCCCGTCCTCCATGCGATCGTCTATCATTTCCTCGATGAAGGCGACGGACTTGTCCGCCTCCGCCGCCGGAAGGCTTGCCAGCTCGCGGCGCAGCGCTTCCAAATAGGCTTGCTTGCTCGTTTCGCTCATGCGTCGCTCCTCGCTTCCCCGCCCCTGATGAACCGGTAGATGGCCTGCACGTCGTCCCATTCGGCAACGAACTCGTCCAGGCGGGCGCGGCCCTCGGGCGTTATCCGGTAGTACTTTCGCAAACGGCCGTTGTGCTCCACGGAGCGCACCGTCAGAAGCCCCGCCGCCTCCAGCCGTTTGAGCAGCGGGTAGAGCGTCGATTCGGTAAGCCCCAGCACGTCGGGCACATCCTTGAGGATGCGATAGCCGTACGAGTCCTCGTTGCGGATCGACGCGAGCACGCATGCCTCGAGAAACCCTCGTTTCATCTGCGCATCCACGTGTGCATACCTCCGTCCGCGTTATACTATGCATCACATAGTACTATACGATGAAGGGGCTTGCAAGAGGCGATTGCTCGGACAAAGCCCATCCGACGGCCTGCCGGCCCGGCGATTTGGGGACCTGACGGCGCGGCGGCGCGGCGGCACAACGCTTCGGCCCCGCCTCCGCCGCTGCGGACGCAGGCGGTCTCACACCTCAAGCACGAACGGCTTGCCGTCCACGTCCACCACGCGCAGAGAGATGCCGTACACCTGCTCGAGCAGCTCCGACGTCACAATGCGCTCAGGCGCACCCTGCGCCACAATGCGCCCGTCGGCCAGCGCCACCACCTCGTCGCTGTAGTGCAGCGCCTGGTTGACGTCGTGCAGCACCATGACCACGGTCATGCCGAACTCCTCGTTCAGCCGCCGAACAAGCCGCAGGATGTCCAGCTGATAGCGCACGTCCAAATACGTGGTTGGTTCGTCGAGCAGAAGCACCTTCGACCCCTGCGCCAGCGCCATGGCAATCCACACGCGCTGCGCCTGGCCGCCCGACAGCGACGACACCGGCTGGCGAGCGAACTCCAAAAGCCCCGTCGTCTCAAGCGCCCACCTCACCATGCGCTCGTCCTCGGCCGCATCCGCGCGCCGCCCGAGCGCCCGGTACGGGAAGCGCCCGTACTCCACCAGCTTCTCCACCGACAGATCGGCCGGGACGGTGTTGCGCTGGTGCACGATGGCCACGAGCTTCGCGAAGTCGCGCAATCGCAAAAGCCCCACGTCGCCGCCGCGCAGAAACACGCTGCCCGCGCTGGGCTTGAGGTTTTTCGTCATGAGGTTAAAGAGCGTTGATTTGCCGGAGCCGTTCGCCCCGATGAGCGTGGTCACCACGCCCTCGGCAAACGCGAGGTCAAGCCCCTCGAAGATGCGCTTTTGGCCGTATGCGAACGACAGACCGGAGATCGTGAACACGTTATTCGCCATAGCCGCTTCGCGCCTTTCTCAACAGCAGGATGAACACCGGGCCGCCCACGATGGACATGACGACCGCCGCGCTGATCTCGTAGGGCGCGGCGATGGTGCGCCCCACGGTGTCGGCCAGAAGCAGGCAGAACGCGCCGAGCACAACCGAATACGACACGAGCGCCTTGTGCGAGGAGCCCACCACAAGCCGCGCGATGTGCGGCACAATGAGGCCGAGGAAGCTGATGGGGCCGATGATGGCCGTGGACACCGACGCCAAAAGCACGGCGACGGCCGAAATGAGCATGCGGTTCTTGCTCACGTCCACGCCCAGCGAGCGCGCCGTCTTGTCCTCGAGCGCCAGAAGGTCGCAGCGTTTCGCCACCAGCAGGGCAAGCACCAGGCCGATGGCCCCGTAAAGGGCGATCGTCTGGAAGTCGTCCCAGGTCTTCATCGTGATATTGGCGTCCACCAGGCTGGTCACGCTGTTGGAGGTGGCCCCGCCGCTGGAACTGAACGCCGACATGATGCCCGTGAACATGGCGCTTGCCGCCACGCCCACGAGGATGATGCGCAGAGGCGACAGCCCGCCGCGCCACGACAGGCTGTACACCAGCAGAAACGCGACAAGCCCGCCGGCGAACGCGAACACGGGCGTGAAGAACAGAAGCGCCGGGAAGAACCCGGTGACCAGCACGGCGGCCAGCGACGCGCCAGAGCTGATGCCGATGATGCCCGGATCGGCCAGCGGGTTGCGGATGGCGGCCTGCAGAAGCACGCCCGACACCGCCGTGGCCGCGCCGCCCGCCATCGCGATGAAGATGCGGGGGAAGCGCAGGTCGTAGATGGTGGACACAGCGTCGTCGTACGCCACGAACAGGCCGCTTGCCAGCTGCTCGGGCGTCACCTGCAGGCTTCCCGCGTTCACGGCGACCAGAAACAGCGCGACAAGCGCCGCCGCCGTGACGACGAACGCCGCCGCTTTGCGCAAGGGGCTTACCATGCGATACCTTCCTTATTCCTGTTTGTCCACGATGCTGGCCACCCCGGAGCCTGAGCCGCCCGCACTGCCTGCCATGCCGGCGACCGCATCGGCGACGGCTTCGGCATTGCCCGCGGCCAGGGCCTCGGCCGCCGCCGCAGCCGCCTGCTCGCCCACCGCGGCGCCGTCGCCGCCCTCTTGCCCTCCGTAGAGGATGGGTTGCAAGGCCTCAAGCGCCTCGGGGTAGTTGAACTCGGCGCTCATGCCGAACTTGTCGGAGGGGAGGTCGTGCACCTGCCCCTCCTGCACGGCGCGGAAGTGCTTCCAAATGTCGTTCGTGGCGAACTCGTTGGCGAACATGGCCATCACCTGGGTGGGCAGGGCATGCGACGTGCGCAGGATGATGTCGGGGTCGCGCGCTTGCATGTCCTCGGTGTTCACGTTGATGAACTCCTCTGCGGCATCGGCGTAGACGTTGCGCCCGCCGGCCAGCTCCACGAGGCTGCCCACGTAGCTGTTCGGCGTGGCCACCACGTACGAGCCGGGAACGCCCATCAAGATGAGCACCGTCGGCGCCTCCTTGCCTTCGTTTCGCGCGCGATACTCCTCGATGAACTGGGTGTACTCGCTAACGAGCGCCTGGGCTTGCTCCTCGCGGCCGAACTTCTCGCCCAAGTAGGAGATGGAGTCGTACATGCCCTGCACGCTGCGCAGGTTGAGGAACACCGAGGCCATCATGGCCGAGGCGTACTTCGGCTGCAGATCGCTTTGCAGCGAGTTGGGAGAGAGCACGTAGTCGGGACGCAGCGATTTCAAGATCTCCAGGTCGGGAGCCATGGCCGTGCCCACTTGGTCGAGGTCGGCGTAGCGTTCGGGCAGGCCGCGCGACGTGGTGGGCACGCCCACGAGGTTAAGCTCCAGCTTGTCGCAGATCTCGGCGACGGCGGGCGAGGTGGCCACGATGCGCGGCTCGTAGGCACCGTCTTCGCGTTCGGCGCGCTCGGGGTGCTGGTCGACGCATCCCGCCAGCGCGAGCGCGCACGAAAGGCACGCCGCGAGGGCGACGGCAGCCATGCGGCGCGCCGCCCTCGCAATCCCACGCGATGCCGATGCGCGCTTAGGCACGGGCCGCGTCCTCTCCGTCACTTTCGCCGCTGGACGCGTCAGCCCCGCCAGAAACCTGGGCGCCCTTGCCGGAACCGACTGCCAAAACCTTCGCCGCGCCGCCCTCCTCGGCCGCTGTGGCATCGGCGCCTTTGCCCGCGCCGGTCATGCCGGGTGCGCCGGGTGCGCCAACCGCTCCAACCATGTCGGTCGCGGACGCGCCCGCAGACGCTCCCGACACGCCGCCGCCCTGGCCCGTCGGCGCCGCCGCAGCCGCTGCCGCGGCAGCCGCCGCGCTCGCCTGCCGCGCGCGCTTCGGACGCAGGTACGCCGCGTACGCTGCGACACCGACCGCCACGGCCACCGCCGCCGCAACGCCCATCACCATGAGGACGGTGCCGCCATCAAGCGTAGCCTGCGCCTGCTTGTCGCCCGTGACCTCGCGGCCCTCCTCGTCGAACTCCTGCACGCCCTCGTTCTTGGCGGCGTTCGTCAAATCGTCGGCATCCTGCGCAGGCTCCTCGGTCGTCGCGCCGTCGCCCGAGGCCGTCGCGCCGTCGCCATCGGCGGTCGGGGCCGTCGCAGCGGCAGCCGCCGCATCGTCGGCGCCCTGCCCAGGGGTCACCGACACCACGAACGTGCCGTCAGCGTCGCCCTCCTGCAGCTCGCCGAACCGGATGAAGTAGACGACCGCCCGACCCATGGGGATGACGTCCATGGAGCAGCGGATAGTGGCCGTTTCGCTGGGGATGGGCAGGCGATAATCAGCCGTGGCCGTCCCCGTGGCGGCATCGGTGCCCGTCTGCATCTGCGCGCCTGCGGCCGGCGCATACGTCGAGCCGTCAGCTGACGTCTCGAAGGAGATGGCGCTTATCTGGTCGGCCAGTTTGAAGCGCAAGCTGGCGTACAGCGTGCCGTCGGTGTCGCGCTCGATGAGCGCGCTTTGGTGGACGATGCTCTCCACCATAGACTCGCCCAACGCCACGTTGCTCTGGCCTGCGGAGTCCTCGATGACGCCGGTCGCAGGGTTTTCGTAGGTGGGAATCGCGGAGGCCGTGTGCACGGCCGAGACGGCAGCGAACGCGCTCCCCGGGAAAACGGCGCTCGCCGCAAGGACGAGCGCCGTTGCCAGGGCGCATGCCGCCGCAGTCGCGACGTGAATGCGTCTGGTCATGCTGTGCCTTTCAGTTGGTTCCTACTTGCCGCTGCGCGAAGCGCGCCGACGGCTTGTCGCCAAGACGGCTCCGGCCGCCCCCAGGGCGCCCAAAGCGCCCGCCAACGTGGCAAGCCCCGCGGAGGAGTCGCCGGTCTTGGCCAGGCTGGACGACGAGGACGCCGCCATGCCGTTCGCGCCGGTGCCCAGATCCTTCGCCTGGGAGAGGCGCAGATGCATGTCGGCGGTCTGCGCCTGGCCGATGCCCAGCTGCTCCATCATGGTGACGGACATCTCAATGGGGATGACCACGTCGCGTTCGGCAGACGGAATGGACAGCGTGAACTGGTCGCCGCTTCGGGGGATGGCGCTGCCGTTGTGCGAGAGCGACTTGATGTAGTTGAGTCCCTCGCTCGTGGCCGCGAACGACACCTGGAACGTGCCGTTTGCCTGCGGACGCACCAGCGCCGTGTCGCCGAAGTACTTCGCCGCCATGGACGCTTCGGAGCTGTTGTGCTTCATGAACGCGATGGGCACCTGGTAGGTGTGGCCCACCTGGAACTTCGCCGTCGCCTCGTTGCCGGTGGCGTTATTGTTGGGGCCGTCGTTTCCGCCCGAGGGAACGGTCGGACTCTCCGGCTTGATCTGCTCGCCGGACTTCGTGGGCAGGACCGTCGTGTCGATCTGCAGGTAGCCGGTTTGGGTCATGGCCCCCATCCCGGGCACGGTCAGGCCGAACTTCAACGCCACGGCCTTCACGATGGAATCGACCGTTGCCCGGTAGGCTCCGCCGCCCAAATCCTCCACTCCGTCGATGGAGGTGATGAACCGCTGCCCGTCAGGCGTGACCTTGAACGTCACATGATACGCGGACCCCGTCCACGCAATCGCGCCCTCAGGCTCGAAGTAGGCGGCCGCCATGGAGTCGGTGCCGTCGTCTTTGACCAGCTTCACGGGCACGGCGTACTCCTTGCCCTGCACCAGCAAAAAGCCGCCGGGCGTCTCAACGGCATCGCCGTTTTCCTCGCCGGGCTGCTCGCCGGGGGTTTCGCCGGGCTGCTCGCCACCTTGGTTGTTGTAGCTTGCGATAGCTCCGTTCAGCGCAGCTGCCGCAGCGTCGAGGTCGGCTTTGGAGGCGGCGGGGTTTCTCACCACAGCCTGGGCGGCGGCAAGGGCATCGGCCACGGCCTTGTAGGCGTCGGTGCCGTCGTCCTTGATGTCCTTGGCGGCGGCCAAAGCGCCGTTGATGGCGGCGCAATCGAAGAAGCGCATGATCATGTTATGGGTGTTGGACACCTGATGGCCGCCCATGGACACCGTGTAGCCGAAGCTGAACTCGGCGGCGCCTGACACATCGGCAACATGCAGCTTGTACTCCCAGGTTCCATCTGCGTCCTTGTCGGGGTCCACGCTCGCGCCCGAAGCGTCCTTCATCCAGAACGTGCCGCCCACCATGTTCACTGTGCTCGCCGGAACGGGAACGGACACCTCGTAGCCGCCCGCCTGGGACTTCACGGCTTGCACCTCGGCGGGAAGCATGCCGGAGAACGCGTTTCCGGAATCTTTCACGAAGTAGGAGACGGGCAGTATCTGAGCTTGGGGAGCAGACTCGCTCGCCTCGAATTTGCCGACAGCGTTTTCCAAAGCTGCGACAGCGGCATTCACGGCGTCTTGGTCATCGGCGCCAAGCGCTCTCTTGGCTTCGTCGATCGCCGCCCGCAGAGCCGCGTTCGCCTCCTCGGTCTTGTCGCTTTGCGCCAAGAGGCCCTCGGCGTTGGCGATGGCCTTCTCGAGGGCGTCCGTGTTCACCTGGTCCTCGTCGGGCGCGGGCGCGGGTGCGGTGGTGGACAGGGAGCTGGCGTCGATAGCGATGGTGATTGCGACAGTGGATCCCATCCCGCTGATGTGCGCGCTGCCGCTCGCAACGTCGGAAAGCTTGTCGGCAGAAAACGTGAACGTGTAGGTTCCGTTGCCGGCATCAACGGCGTTCTGCTGAACGCCTCCGACGTTCACCCAGGAAACCATGGACGCCATGCCGCCTCCGGCCGTCAGCGTCACGTTCCATTTGCTGCCATCGTACGCAGCCGTGACGGAGTTTCCGAACACGCCTTTCACCATGCTCGTGCCCATCGCACTACCGCTTGCGGCCGCAAACGCGGTGGGGAGCGAATAGGCTTTGTCCCTCTCGACGTAGAAGCCGTCGGGGGTCTGCACGGTGCCAGCCGCCGCCGTTGCGACCGCCCCGCCCTGCGCGCCCGATCCTGCTTCGGCAAGAGCCGTCGCGGGCGCCATGCTCAGCGACAACGTTGCCGCCAGCATGACCGCCATCCCTCCCTTGGCAAACGCGAAAACCTGCCGTGATCTTGCCATGCTTCAACTCCTTTCCCATCGTGCGCGCAGCGCCCCAAGCGCAAGCCCCACCCGACGGCATACCGCCCGCCAGGCAAAACCAACCGCGCGAATCTCGCCGCATCTTGCCTTTCGCGCTCCAGGAATGCTTCGCTCGCACAAATGTTAACCTAAAGAAACTTTTTGATTTATAGCATGAACGCAAGGGGGACGCTCGCGACTTTCCGTTTCCAAGTGTTAATTATGGTTAACTTCACGGTATCTTCACGATTCGGGAGGAACGCGAAGCCCTTGCAGCCACGTTCGACAAGACTCGCCTCCCTTCCCCTCCTCCGCCGCCTTGGCTGCAAACGACGCCCTATGGCGCGAGAAAAGCCATTTCGCATGGCAACACCAGACCGCGATGCTCGCGACCTGGGATTTTCCAACAACAGCGACCGGAAGGGACAGCGAAAAGGGGTCCAAGCGCGCCACAGGGCGCGGCTTGCGGCCAGAACGCAGCCGCCCTCTGTTAAATCAGGATTGACGCGAACCCGCTTTGGCCAATCCTCGGACCGGGCTTCCCCTGATCGGACGCTTCGGAAAGTCCCGCCCGCTCGTCAGGGAGGGCCTTCCGAAGCGCCGGCGGAACTTTGCCCGGCGGGCCGGCCCGGCCATGTCGGTTCCGGTTCAACGAGGGGCGTTTTCGGCCCTGCCTCCGCCGCTGCGGACGCAGGCGGCCTCGCGCCTCAAGCACGAACGGCTTGCCGTCCACCCCCAAGAACCCCCTTGTTACGAACTCGTAAGCATTCTGTAAGCAGCTGCCAAGGCTTTCGCAAAGACCAAGCATCATACTGGGACGAAACGACAGACAGCACACAAGCACTGGGGAGAACCATGGGAAAACCTCTGGGCACAACTTGCAAAACGCTCGCAGCCGTCATGGCAATTGGTGCAATTGCCCTGGTCGTCTGCTTGTTCAACGAAAGCAGCCGGGTCAGCTACCCCTCCCGCAAGCGGTAAAGCCCGCAAAGCGCCCACGCACCGCCGCGTTTCGGCGGCGCACAGCATCCGCGTGCTCTGCCAGCGTGCCCGCCGAACGCCCGCCAACGTCCCAACGCGCAGGCAAGCCCCCTCCCCGCGTTGCCGAGGCCGCTTGCCTACGCGCCAGCAAGCCGCACCCCTTCAACAGGCCGCCGTGCGCCCCGCACGACGCGCCTGCGAATCCGGCACACCGGCGCGCCCCGCACGACGCGCCTGCGGATCCGGCGTCGCCCGCAGTCGTCGGCCGCGCACCCGCAGCGCCGGCGCGCGCCTTGCGGCCCTACTCCTCCTTCGGCATCCGCGCCAGCAGCACGAACCCCACCACGAACAGCGCGGATATGGACAGCACGCCCACCGAGGCGTTGCCGGTCAGCTGCGTGAACACGCTCACCAGCAGCGTGCCCATAACGGCGGCGTACTTGCCGAACACGTCGAAGAACCCAAAGTGCTCGTTGGCGCGGTCCTTGGGCACCAGCTTGCCGAACTCGGAGCGCGACAGCGCCTGGATGCCCCCTTGGAACAAGCCCACGCACACAGCCAGAATCCAAAATTGCAGCGCCTCGCGCAAAAAGAACGCGGCGAACAACGTGATGCAGAAGTACGCGAACACCGCCGTCATGAGCATGCGTCGCGCCCCGAACCGCGTGGCCAAGCGTCCGTAGGCGATGGCCGACGGAAACGCCACGAACTGCGTCAGCAAGAGCGCCAGCACCAACTGCGTGGAGTCTATGCCCAGGTCGGTGCCGTAGCTGGTGGACATCCTGATGATGGTGTGCACGCCGTCGATGTAGAAGAAGTACGCCAGCATGAACAGGCGCAGGCGCTTATCGCGCGCGATGCCCTTCATCGTGGCCCACAGGCCGCAAAACGTCTCGCGCAGCAGATGCCGCTTGCGCTCCTTGTAGTGCGTCTGATGCACGTCGCGGATAAGCGGCACGCTGAACGCCACCCACCATGCCGCCGTGATGAGGAAAGCCGCCTTCATGCCCGTCGCCGCGTCGATGCCCACCGACGGCCCTCCCAGCACCACGGCCAGGCACGCGATAAACGGGATGCACGAGCCCACATAGCCCCAGGCGTAACCCTGCGACGACACCTCGTCGTAGCGGTCCTCGGCGGCCGCGTCCACCAAAAACGCGTCGTAGAACACCATGGACCCGTTCAGCATGATCGACGACACCACGTACACCACCAAAAACGGCAGCGCCTCGGCGGGAATGCCCAAAGCCGCGCACGCCACCGCGCCCGTGCCCATGAAGCCCACGAAAAACTTCTTCTTGTTGCCCTTGAGGTCGGCCAAGCTCCCCAGCACGGGCATGAGCAGCGCCAAAATGAGCGCCGCCGCCGTCTCGGCATAGCCCCACGCCACCACCACCGACGAGCCGGGTTCGGCCAGCGAGGCGAAGTAGACGGGTATGAGCGCGGTGGAGAGCATGACGAACGCCGAGTTGCCCACATCGTAGAGCACCCAGCTCCTCTCCTGCCTGGTCAGTTTGCCGAGCACGGTTTCCCTTTCTGTAAGGTTTTTCGCAAGCGGAAAAACGACGGTTAACAAGCGCTCGCACATTGTATACTGACAGCGTTGGAAGCCATAGGTAAAATCGAGGTCAGAAACGGAGTTCGCGCCATGCCGGCAATCATCGCGCACGATACGTTCGGACGGGAGGTCTACGACCGCCACTATCCCCTCATCGGGGGCTCGCGCGACGAAGCCGATGCGTTCCTTTTGGGAAACCAAGGTCCTGACCCGCTGTTCTTCGCGGTGCTCAGCCCCAGCCTGCATGCGCACAGCCGCCTGGGCAGCACCATGCACAGCCAAAAGCCCGCGGATCTGCTCGCGGCGCTCAAGCAGTCGCTGACCGTTTTGGAGGACGGCGAGCGGGCCGTGGGCCGCGCGTATGCCCTGGGGTTCCTCTGCCATCACGTGCTGGACTCCACGCTGCACCCGTTCGTGTACTTCCACGAGCACAGCCTGTGCGACGCGGGCGAGCCGGGCCTTTCGCGCGCGGACGGCCACGAGGTGCACGGCATCATCGAAAGCGAGCTGGACGAGCTGGTGCTGTTCACCAAGCGCGGGACCACGGTGGCCGCGTTCAACCCCGCAACCGACATCCTCAAAGCCAACGATCGCGTCCTGGACGCCATCTCCAAGATGCACGCCTTCGTAGCATTGACCGTGTACGGGCGGTTCGTCCCCGCGGACCTGTTCGCGCGCTCCGTGCGCAACTACCGCCTGGCCCAAGCCGCGTTCCACTCGCCCACCGGCGCGAAGCGGGCCCTTGCGGGCAGGATCGAGCGCTTGGTGCGGCCGCACTCGTTCTTCCAGGCCATGAGCCATCGTCCCGTGGAGCTCACGGAGAGCGTCTTCGACAATCGCGACCGCCGCGCGTGGGAGAACCCTTTCACGGGCGAGGTGCGCACCGAGAGTTTCTGGGACCTCTACGACAAGGCGCGCTCCTGCGCCTGCGCCGCCATCCCGACGTTCGATCGGCCCGGATTCAACGTGGAGGCCGCCCGCGCGATCACCCACGACCTGGACTTTTCCGGAAGGCCGACGACCGCCGTGGTGCTGTCCGTGGAGGACGGCCCGAACGCAGGCGATCCGAACGCAGGCGATCCGAACGCAGACGGCCCGCACGCAGGCGGTCCGAACGAGGCCGGCCCGCATGCGGACGACGCGCAAACCCCGGCCGAAAGCGCGTAGCCGGCCGTGCTCGACGTCGCGCTCACCATACCCTACTGGCTCGAGCTTGCCGCCACCGTCTCCGGCGCGCTGTTCGGCGCGCTCAGCGCGGTGCGGGCGCGCTACGACATCTTCGGCGTGTCGTGCATCGCCATCGTAACGGGGCTGGCCGGCGGCATCATGCGCGACATCCTCATGCAGGACTACGGCATTTACGCGTTCCAAAAGCCCACCCTCATCGTGTCGTGCGTGGCTGCGGGCATCACCGTGTTCTACCTGGGCAAGCTGGCGACCTACCTGGATCCGGCCATGGACCTTCTGGACAACCTGTCGGTGGCGCTGTGGTCCATCATCGGCACGGGCAAGGCGCTGTCGGCCGGGCTCGATCCGGTGCCGGCCGTCATCCTGGGCACCATCACGGCCAACGGCGGCGGCATCGTGCGCGACATCTGCATGAACCGCGAACCCGAGGCGTTCCAGGCGGGCTCGCTGTACGTGAGCGCGGCGCTTCTGGGCTGCATCGCCTACGCCGCCATGCGCACGAACCACATCCTGGACCAGTACGCGGCCCTCACCTGCGTCGTGTTGGTGCTGGGAGTCCGCTACGCCTCGCTGTTCTTCGGCTGGCGCACCAGAGAGCCCAAGGACTACTCCGACGTGGTGGCAAACGCGGTGTCACGCCCGGTGAAGTCGGTGGCGCGCCGCGTCCGCCCACCGAAGGGGAAGGTCGAGCGTGAACGCGAGCGCAGCAGCGCCTACGCCAAGCTGCGCCGGCTGTGGCGCACGCCGGGAAAGACCTCGCCCCTGCCGACCATCGACGCTGACGAGGGCGCTGCCGTGAAGAGCGCGCCGCCGCCCGCAGCCAAGGAAGCGAAGGCGAGCGACCCCAGCGACCGCATCGTCGTGGACCGGGAAGAGCTCCATCGCTTCATGGAGGGCGCCGGAGGGCACGAGGAACCCGAGCAGCTGCGCGACCCCTTCGAACCGCGCAGCTGAGAAGGCCCGCCGAGCCGCAGGTCGGCGGGTGGGCTTTCGAGCGGACGCACCAGAAGCGGCGGGCGGGCGCCCTGCACGTTGCAGCGCAGCTGGAGGCGGCGGGCGGGCGCGTTACGCGTTGCAGGCGCGTCCGAAAGCGGGCAAGCGCGCTACACGTTTTTCAGCAAAACGGTGTTCATGGTGTCGGCCACGTTCTCGCACGCGTCGCAGCAGCGCTCCATCCGGTCGAAGATCTGCGACCACACCAGCACGCGCATGGGGTTTTCCTTGTCGTGCGTGTGGAGCTTGCGCGTGACGTGCATGTACAGCTGGTCGGCCTCCTCTTCGTAGGTGTTCACGTCCACGATCAGCTGCTTGAACTTCTTGGACTTCTTGAAGTTGCGGAAGTCCTCCATGGCCTTGTCCAAAGCCTCGCAGCTCTTCTTGATGAGGCAGGCGAACTCCAACGCGTCGTGGTGCATGAAATGGACGTCGTACATGTAGAAGCGCTGCATGACGTCCTCGATGAAGTCCACGATGTTGTCCAGGCGCTGGGACAGCTCGATGATGTCCTCGCGCTCGATGGGCGTGATGAAGTCGGTGGCGACCGTCTTCAGGATGGCGTGGTTGATCTCGTCGCCCTCGTGCTCCAGCTCGTGGGCGCGCTCCATCACCTCTTTCAGCTTCTCCGCCTCCGTGAACTTCTCCACCGCCTCTATCAGCAGATCGGCCTCCTGCACCGCCAGCTTCGTCTGCTTTTCAAACGCGTCGAAGTAGTCGAACTTGTGCTTCTTGCCCATGGGGCCTCCTTACAAGAACAGCAAGTACACGCAAGCGGCACGGCCGGCCGCGCCGGCGAAAGCCCAAAAGCCTGCAAATCATCAGTTTAACGTAATTTCAGCTTTGCGAAAGGGGATGGGCGCGCTTTTCGCAGATCGGGGCGTTCGCGCGCCGAAAAGGTTGATTGAATCCGGAAACCGGATGAGCGTCCAGGTTGCGGCCCAATCAAGGCGCACATCAAAAAAAGGGCGCGGCACGGCACCCCGCGAAGCACCGCGCCCCGCCCGCGCGCTTTCCTCGAAAGCGCAGGTCAATCCAGCCGCAACGCGCAATGCGGCCAGCGGCGTCCCCGCTCGCAAACCGCCCGCCGCAACGCGGACAACTCCCTCGCAAGCCGCCCATCGCGATGCGGGGAAACCCCTTGAAACCCCCGGTGCCGTCGCAAGCGCCGCGGCACGCATGGTAGACTGAAAGCAATTTGATGGGATTTCCACGGGGGAGGGAATCAACATGAGATCACGCGTGCAGCTGGCCTTGCAAACCGCGGACCTGACGGCGGCGTTCATGGCATGGGTGATCCTGTCCTCGCTGCTTCCCTACATCAGACAGGACGTGTTCGTCCCCCCGGAGCACGTGGCGCTTGCGACGGCCGTCCCCGTGGTGCTGGGAAGCATCCTGCGCATCCCGTTCGGATACTGCGCCAACCTGTTCGGGGCGCGGGCGGTGTTCTCGGCCAGCTTCGTCGCGCTGCTGGCGCCCGTCTGGTTTTTGAGCGAGGCAACCACGTACCAGGACCTCCTCGTCGGCGGCACGTTTCTGGGCATTGCGGGCGCCGTGTTCTCGGTGGGCGTCACCTCCCTGCCGAAGTACTTCCCCAAAAAGCGGCAGGGCTTTGCGAACGGCGTGTACGGATTCGGCAACGTGGGCACGGCGCTGACCGCCTACCTGGCGCCCGTCGCCGCCGTCGCCTTGGGCTGGCGGGGCGCCGTCAAGCTGTATTTGGTGCTGCTGGCCGCCTTTGCCCTGGCCAACCTGGTGCTGGGGGATCGCGACGAACCCCGCGTGAGAACGCCCCTCGCACGGCAGATGCGCGCGGTGGCGCGCGACGGGCGGCTCTGGACGCTGTCGCTTTTCTACTTCGTGACGTTCGGGGCGTTCGTGGCGCTGACCGTGTACCTGCCAAGCCTCCTCACGTTGCACTACGGCCTGGACGGCGTGACGGCGGGCGCGGCCACCTCCGCGTTCGTGGCGTCGGCGGCGCTTCTGCGCGTGCTGGGAGGGTGGCTGTCCGACCGGCTGAGCTGCTGCGCTATTCTGGCCTGCGTGTTCGCCGTTTTGGCAGCCGGAGCCGCCGTGCTTGCGGCCGCGCCCGGGCTGCCCGTGTTCCTGACGGGGATCTACCTGGTCGGCGCCGCATGCGGCATTGGCAACGGCGCGGTGTTCAAGCTGGTGCCCCTGCACTTTGCCGAGAACGCCGGAACCGCCAACGGCATCGTGTCCATGTGGGGCGGTTTGGGAGGGTTCTTCCCTCCCCTCGTGCTGTCGGCCTCTTCGCTCCTGACCGGGACGAACGCGCCCGGCCTGGCGTTGTTCGGGGTGTTTTCGCTTGCGTGCCTGGCTCTGACGCTGGCAATGCGCCGTCGCGAACGGGCGGGTAGCTAGCAGGATCGACGCAAGACGGATGCCCCATCGCGAACGCTCCGCTCGCACGCCCACGTCCAGGCCCGCGCGCCGCCCGAGCCCGCACCCGTGTCCGGACCCGTGCCCGGGCACCGCCCGGACCCAAGCCCGCACGCGCCCGGATCCCGCGCATCGCCCGCGCCCCGACACCCCTACGCGTAGTAGGCGAACACGCGCTTGCGTTCGGCGCCGATGGTGGTCAGGGCCTCGTGCCCCGGCAGCACCACCGTCTCGTCCGGCAGGACCGCCAGCCGCTTGAGCGAATGGCGCATGGCGTCCATGCTGCCGCCCGGGAAGTCCGTGCGCCCGATGGTGCCGCAAAACAGCGTGTCGCCCGACACGAGCACGGGCGCGCCCGCCGGATCCGTTCCGAACCGGGGATCCAAGAACAGGCAGATGCAGCCCTCGGTGTGCCCCGGCGTCAGGATGACCTTCCACGGCATGTTCCCTATCTTGAGGATGTCCCCATCGCCCACCAGGTGGTCGACCGGGCACGGCTCGAACCGCTCGTCGGCCGGCTGCGCGGTGCCGTCGATGGCCGGCGCGTCCACCGCCGAGGCGATGACCAGGGCCCCGGTCCTATCACGCAGCGCCTTGGCGGCGCCCACGTGATCGTGATGCCGGTGCGTGAGCACGATGGCGTCGATGGAGCGCCCGCCTGCCGCCGCCAAGATCTCATCGGGTTCGCACGACGGGTCCACCACGATGGTGGCCGCTCCGTCGGAGATGAGGTACACGTTGTTGCCCAGCATGCCCAGCGTCACGTACTCAACGGGCACGCACGTCCCTTCCGCTTTCTTCACTTCGGCCATGGAAAACGTCCTCTCTGTTGTCTTTCGCCTCGCGCCCGCGCCGCCGTCAGGACTGCGGGGCCTTCTTCCCGCCCAGCTTGGGCACCATGCGCCGCGCGTCGAACACGCCCTCGATGGCGCGCAGCTTGTCCAGCACCACGTCTATGTGGCCGACGTCGGACACCTGGAACAAAAAGCGCATCTCGGCCATGCCGTCGCGATGCGCCGTCACCGAGCACGACAGCACGTTGGCGCCCATGTCGGACAGGACCACCGTCACGTCGCGCAGCAGGTTCATGCGGTCGAGCGCGTCAAGGAACACCTCCACCTTGAACGAGGTGTTCTTGGGCAGGTCGCGCTCCCATGCCACGTCGATGATGCGCTCGGGCGATTGCTTGAGGTCGGCCGCGTTCGGGCAGTCGGCACGGTGCACCGACACGCCGCGCCCGCGCGTGACGAACCCGAGGATCTCGTCGCCCGGCACGGGGTTGCAGCAGCGCGACAGGCGCACCAGCACGTCGTCCACGCCTTTGACCACCACGCCGTTGGACGTGTGGGCCTCGTGCTTCTTCGGCGCCTTCACGCTGGTGAGCATGGGCGGCATCTTGCCGGTGGACATGTTGCCCGCCACCAGATCCAGCGCGCCCTCGGCCTCGTTGCCCTTGTCCACCAGGATCTTGAGCAGGCGGTTGCCCACGTGCTGGGCGCTTTCCTTGCCCGTGCCGATGTGCACCAGCATGTCGTCGGCGTCGTTGTAGCCCAGGTGGTCGGCCACCGTCTTGAGCGCGCGCATGGACTGCGCGCTCGAGATGCCCAGCCCGTGCTTGCGCATCTCGCGGGTCAGGCGGTCGCGGCCGTTTTGCAAGTCGTCGCCGCGGCTCGCCTTGCTGAAGAACGAGCGGATCTTGCTGCGGGCGCTCGGCGTCTTCACCATGGTGAGCCAGTCGCGCGAGGGGCTTGCGCTTTTCTGCGTGAGTATCTCCACGCGATCGCCCAGCTGCAGCTCGTAGGACAGCGGCACGATAGCGCCGTTCACCTTCGCCCCCACGCAGTGGTTGCCCACCTCCGTGTGGATGGCGTAGGCGAAATCCACGGGCGTCGATCCGGCGCGCAGGCTCATGACCTCGCCCTTCGGCGTGAACACGAACACCTCCGTGGGCGCGAGGTCCACCTTGAGGTCCTTGAGGAACTCGCGGGAGTCCTGCGTCTCGTCCTGCCAGTCCACCATCTGGCGCAGCCACGCCAGCTGCTGGTCGAGCGCGTCTCCGCCCCGGCCGCCCTTCTCCTTGTAGCGCCAGTGGGCCGCCACGCCGTACTCGCTTTGCCGATGCATCTCCTCCGTGCGGATCTGCACCTCAAGCGGCCGGCCCGCCGGCCCGATGACCGTGGTGTGCAGGCTTTGGTACATGTTGAACTTGGGCATGGCGATGTAGTCTTTGAAGCGGCCGGGCATGGGATGCCACAGCGTGTGCACCGCGCCCAAGGCCGAGTAGCAGTCGCGCACCGTCTTCACGATGACGCGCACGGCAATGAGGTCGTAGATCTCCGAGAAGCCCTTGCCCTTCTTGGTCATCTTCTGGTAGATGGAGTAGAGGTGCTTGGGACGGCCCATGATCTGCGCCTGGATGCTCACCTTGTCCATTTCCTGGTGCAGGATGGATATGACCTGGTCAAGGTATCCCTCCCGCTCGGAGCGGCTTTCGGTGACCATGCGGGAGACCTGCTTGAACTTGTTCGGCTCCAGATAGTAGAACGACAGGTCCTCAAGCTCCCACTTGATGGAGTTGATCCCTAAGCGATGCGCGATGGGCGCGTAGATCTCCAGCGTCTCGCGCGCCTTGAAGATGCGGCGATCCTCGCGCAGGGCGCCCAAGGTGCGCATGTTGTGCAGGCGGTCGGCCAGCTTGATGACGATGACGCGGATGTCCTTGCTCATGGCCACGAACATCTTGCGGATGGTGGCCGCCTGCTTGTCGGAGAGGCTCTCCACTTCGATGCGCGTGATCTTGGTGACGCCCTCCACCAGGTAGGCCACCTGATCGTTGAACTCGCGCGCCACCAGATCGGCGGTCACCTCGGTGTCCTCCACCGTGTCGTGCAGAAGCGCCGCTATGAGCGTCTCCACATCCATGTGCAAATCGGCCAGGATGATGGACACCTCCACCGGATGCGCCACGAAAGGCTCGCCGCTTTTGCGGCACTGCCCCTCGTGCGCGTCGCTTGCGAAGCGGAACGCCTTGGCAAGCAGCGCCTCGTCGTCTGCGGACAGGTACGTCGAGGTGAGCCGCTGCAGCTCGGCGAACCGCTCCTCGGGAGTGTTCGTGCCCTGGCCGGAGCGCTTCGCCTCGGGCGCGAACGACTTCTCCGCCACGTGCGGGCGGCCCAGGCTGTCCTCGACCGTCTGGCGGGGCGACCCCTCAAGGGCCTCGCCCAACAGCTCTTCGCGATGCTCCTTAGCCATCGACGGCCTCCTCTCGTTGCATGCCCGCCGCGGCCTTCCCCGGCAAAATGGGGCGGGAAAGACGCAAACGCAGGCTTTCGGAATCGCTTCTCATGGCCCAGTCCCGAAACGCATGGAATATCTCAAGCTCTCCCAGGCCCTCGCGGTAGCGCACGCTGTCGGTGAGCTCCACCTTGGACCGGGCCTCCAGCACGTGGATCGCGCGCGTCGCCCCGTCGGCGCGGCGCGCCGTGTGCGTTTCTATGAGCCCCAGCTCGCGGAACACCTCCACGCCGCAGGCCGCCGAGGCCGGGCTCACCGGGAACAGGTCCGTGCTGGCGGCGGCCGCCAAATCGGCGTCGCCCATGGCGAAGAACTCCTCGGCGCTGGCGCGCTGAAGGCTGCGCAGCTTGCGATACACCTGGGCCAGGCAATCGTGCCCGGGCGTCATGTCGCGCAGAATGCGCTCGTTGATGGAGCAGTCGGCCCGCCCGAACAGAAAGTGGACGCACGCCCGCTGTCCATCGCGACCGGCGCGGCCGCTCATCTGGTTGAACTCTATCTCGTTGAAGGGAAGGTGGTAGAGCACCACATGGCGGATGTTGGGGATGTCCACGCCCTCCCCGAACGCGCTCGTGGCCACCAGCACGCTGAGCGCGTCGGTGCGGAACAGGTCCTCGATGCGCTTGCGCTCGCTGCGGGAGAGCCCCGCGTTGTAGAACCCGATGAGCGGGGCCGCCTGCGGCACGCGCTTGCGCAGGGCGCGCGCCACGGTCACCGACTGCTCGCGCGAGTTCACGTAGACCACGGTCTTCTCGCCGGTGGCCACCAGGTTCGCCAGGTAGTCGTCGCGGTTGCGCAGGTTGCGCTGGTCGTCCACCTGGAGGTTGGGACGGTCGGTTTCGTCGAGGACGCAGGCGTCCAGGGGAAGCTCGCGCTCGATGGCGGCGGCCGCCTCGTCGTCGGCCGTTGCCGTGAGGGCCAGCACCGCAGGCCGCCCGGAGCCGTCGGCGGAAACGGCGGATGCGGCGTCGCGGCCGACGCCCAGCTTCGCCAAGGCCGCGCCGATGGCCGCGTAGGCCGGACGCTGCCCCGCCCGCGCCATGCCGATGTGATGCGCCTCGTCCACCACCACGAAGCGCACGCGCCCTGCAGCCGCGAACTCCTCCGCATGCCACGCCAGAAACTCCGGGGTGGTCAGGGCGATGTCGTAGGCGCCGTCGGCCAGGCCCGCGAACGCCTGCCGGCGCTCCTCGGGCGTGCTCTCGCCCGTGAGCACCGTCACGCGCACGCCGAACGCGGCAAGCGCCTCGCGCAAATGGAACGCCTGGTCGGCGATGAGCGCGCGCAGCGGATACACGAACAGGCTGGCCTCGTGCCGCGCAAGCGCGCGCACGGCGGCGTGCACCTGGAAGGTGAGCGACTTGCCGCGCCCCGTGGCCATCACGCCGAGCACCGACCTGCCCTGCCTCAGGTGGTCGAGGATGGCCCGCTGCGCCTCGTGCAGCGGGCGGTCGCCGATGATGGCGCGCGCGACGGCGTCTTCAAGCCCCTCGGGGTCTTCGGCCGCCGCAGCTTCCCAGGCGGCGCGGCTCTGCTCCAAAGACGCTTCGTACGCCTCCACGGCGGCGGGGTCGTGCGGCGCGTCGGCCACCAGCTCGGCGTCGCTCGTGGCGTACAGGTCGGCCACGAAGCCCAGGTTTTCGGGGTTGAGGCAGGCCTCCAAGCCGCCGCAGGCGCGAGCGGGCGCAAGCGACTGCAGCATGGCCTTCACCGACTTGCGGCCGCGCCATTCGTCTATCTGCACCTCGAAAGCGGCGTTCACCACGCTGTCCGTGCGCATGAGCGTTTCGATGTCCGAGCAGTGGAACATGATGCCCGACACCGAGGCGCGGCCGTCTGTGAGCGAGCACGAGAAGTGGTTCTTCTCGGCGCCCACCGCGCGCGCGTTCGCAAGCGTCACGTTGCGCGCCAGGTACACGGGCACGGGGAACTCCTGGCCAAACGGCGCGAGCGCGTCCAGCTGCGCGACGCTTTCCAGCGTCAGCTCCCCCAGCTCAACGCATGCGTCGATGTTCACGAGCGGATGGAAGGCCCCCTCCGGCAGCTCGTCCAGGTAGGCGGCAAGGCGCCGCTCGAACTCGGGAAGGCGGTCGGCGGGCAGCGTCACGCCCACGGCCGCCTCGTGGCCTCCGAACCGCGTGAGCACGTCGGATGTGCTTTCCACGGCCTTGAACAGGTTCACCTGGCCCACGCTGCGGCCCGACCCGCGCGCCTCGTCGCCGTCGATGGTGAACAGCAGGCTGGGCACGCCGTAGGCGCTCACCAGGCGGCTGGCCACGATGCCCTTCACGCCCTCGTGCCAGCCCTCCCCCGCCACCACGAGCGCGCGCTGGCCGCGGTAGACGTCCGCGGCTTGGGCCTTCGCTATCTCCGAAAGCTCGGCCTCTATGGCGCGGCGCTGGTCGTTCACAGCCTCCAGCTGGGAGGCCAGGCGCTGGGCCTCGGCCAGGTCGTCGGTCATGAGCAGGTCGAGCGCCAACTGCGCGTCCCCCATGCGGCCGGCGGCGTTGAGGCGCGGGATGACCGAGAAGCTGAGGTTCGTGGCGCTGACGGGCTTGTCGGCCGCGCCGGACGTGGCCAGGAGGGCGGCTATGCACGGGCGCGGAGCGGCGTTCATGCGCGCGACGCCGTCGGAGACGAGCGCGCGGTTCTCGCCGCGCATGGGCATGAGGTCGGCCACGGTGCCGAGCGTGGCGAAGTCGGTGAACTCGCGCCACAGGTGGGGCTTGCCCAGGCGGCCGCCCAGCACCTGCACAAGCTTGAGCGCCACGCCCACGCCGGCCAAGATGGCGCTTCCGCAGGCGGGATCCAGCTTCGGGTCGGCCACGGGCACGCCTTCGGGCACGAGGTCGGCCGGCTCGTGGTGGTCGGTGACGGCCAGCCCCAGACCGGCGTCCACCACCATGGCCGCCTCCTCCTTGCACGCAATGCCGCAGTCCACGGTCACGATGAAGTCCGGGCCGAGCGAGCACGCGCGCACGAAGGCGGCCTCGGAAAGCGCGTAGCCCTCTTCGAAGCGCAGCGGGATGAACGGCGTGGCCTGGGCGCCCAACGCGCGCAGGCCACGGGTGAGCACGGTGGTGGCCGAGATGCCGTCCAGGTCGAAGTCGCCGAACACGAGGATGTGGTCGCCGCGCTTCACGGCGGCCTCCAACGCGTCGGCCACCTCGGACAGGCCGGGGATGGCGTAAGGGTCCAGCCAGTCGCGCTCAAGCGACGGCGAGAGGAAGCGGCGCGCCTCGGCGGCGTCGGCTATGCCGCGCGCCGCCAGCGTGGCGGCCACGAAGCGCGGCAGGCCAAGCTCGCGCTGCAGGCGCGCAACCGATGCGGGGTCGGCCGCCTTGATGTTGAACTGGGCAGACATGGGTCCGGTACCTCACATGCGAGAGACGTTGTTCGTTCGTCTGCCATTGTCCCACAATCAGGGGGCGGTGTCACCGGGAATCGCCCGGCGGCGCAAAGGCCAAGGACGCTCCACAGATTCAACGCGAAGAGCAAGGGCGCTCCGCCCGCGCACGCAGGTTCGCGTCAAGGAAGCTCCGAACCAAGGAGACTTCGCAGGTTCGGCGCGAAGGGCAAGGACGCCCTGAGCCAAGGAAGCTCCGCCCCAAGGAAGCCCAGCAGGTTCAACGCGAAGGGCCCCGCTCCGGCCGTGGCCGCAAATGGCACCCTGTGGCACGCCCGTCGGTTGATTGAGGCGGATTGAAGCCGCCAGAATTTTCGCCATCAGGGGTTTTACCGAAACGCGGCTCCCGGTTCGACCGGTGGCGCGCCCGATTTGCGCCACAGGGCGTCGTTTGCGGCCGGCCTGCGAACGGCCCCTCGCCGACCCCCTCCGGCGGGGTCCGCGTCAACGCCGGTTTAACAGAGAGCCGACGCTCGTCTGGTCAAAATCTCTTTGCCAAACCACCATTGGCACGAGCCGGTGTTTGCCGAATCTCGAGCCAAGCCTTCCCTGATCGGGCGCCGGGCAAGGCCTCCCCGCCCGCCGGGCAAGGTCCTGCCCGGCGGGCGGGGAGGGCCTCGGTTGATCCTGGTCTAGCAGAGAGAGCGCGCCGAAGTGGCAGAAAACGCGTCCTGTGCATAGATCTGGGAGGTGGAGGCCCGCGCCGAGGATTCGCGACCTGGCGTTTTGCCGACGGGAAGGCGCGGCGCGGCCGCCTCGGGCGGAGAAACCTATGCACAAGACGCGATTCGTGCCGCTTCGGGCCGAACTCTCTGTCTCTTTGTTGGAAACCAGGATCAACCGAGGCCGGGCCGGACGCCGGGCAAGGCCTGGCCGGCGCGGGCTCCCGCCGGGCCAGCCTACGAACGGCCCTCTGCCAAACCGCCGTCGGCATGGGTCGAGCCGCCGCGCGCGGGGCGCCCGGAAGGCCCCAGCCCGTCGGGGCGGGATCCTTCCGCCGCACCCGGCCAGAGAAGCTCGGGTCGGGATCCAACCAACACAGGTTCGCGTCAATCCCGGTTCGACCGGCGGCGCGACCGATTCGTGCCACAGGGCGTCGTTTGCAGCCACGGACGCATGGGCGCTACCGTTCGTACACCACCTCGCCCATGCGGGAGGAGTCGTACCCCACGATGGCGCCCACCTCCTCGCGGAACGGGCGGGTGCGCGTCAGGCGGGCGAGGGCCTCCAGGGCGCGCTCGCAACCGGGGCGCTTCGCCAGCACGATGTCGAGCCATTCGTTTTGCAAGGGCAGGAAGTCCACGCCCTCCACCTGGTGGAACACGCGCTCGGCACCAATGCCCGCGTCGGCTGCACCCCGGGCCACGAACGAGGCCATGGAAAGCGCCGTGTTCGCCTCGCGCCCGTACCCCTCTATGCACGCGCAGTCAGCGCCGAGGCGCGCGAGCTGCTCGTCCAGCAGGATGCGCGAGCCGCAGCCGCGCTCGCGGTTGATCAGGCGCACGCCTGGCCGCAGCAAGTCCTCCCAGGTGCGCAGGTTCTTCGGGTTGCCCTTCGCCACGATGAGCCCCTGACGGCGGCGCACGAGGCGCACCACCTTCACCGGCGTGCCGGGCACAAGGCGCTTGACGGCCTCCACGTTGTAGGAGTCCGCCTCGCCGTCGTAGAGGTGCGCGAGCGCCGCATGCGCCCGCCCGCGGTACACATCGACCAGCGCGTTGTAGCTGCCCTCGTACACGCGGTCAACCGCGGCGCCCGTGGCGGCCAGGTAGTTCGCCAGGATATCGCCCACCAGGTCGTTTCCGGCAAGGACGAACGCACCCGTGATCGCGGCAACGGCAGCGGGGAACGCGGCGGCCGGCGCGGAAGCCTGCGCGGCGGCGCCTTCGAGCGCCTCGGCGACCCGAGGCCCCGCGACGGCGCGGCGCTTCGAGCGGGAGATGTAGCTTTCCACGTCGGCCATGGTGAAACGCATCTTGCGCCCTATGAAGTACGACGCCAGCTCGTCGGCCTTCACCAACTTGTACACCGTGCTCCTGCTGACCTGCAAAAGCCCCGCCACCTCGTCGGCCGTCAGCGCATCGTCGTTGCGCATGACCCCTCCTTCCCCGCCCTGCCCCGCCAAGCTTCCCACCTTCTGCCCCAATGGTGCTTGAATAGAAATATGCTCTAATAAGTATAATGCTTTCCGGACGCGTTGGGAACGCGCGCATTCACAACCTCATCACACGCCGCGATGCGAGAATGAACGAAAGAGAACGAAACGACACGAACGGAGCACGTTTCGGCCAACCCCCTTCACCGCCGCCGTCGCCCCTGCCATACTGCGCATCGTCAAGAACGAGCCGCAAAAGAACGCGGCCCCGAAAAGCCCAGCCGGACGCACCGGCGCCAACCGAAAGGACGCATCATGAAGATTTCCGCTCGCAACCAGCTGAAGGGCACCATCGCCGGCATCGCCGAGGGCGCCGTGAACGGCGTGGTCGCCATCGACCTGGGCTCCACGCAGGTCAAGGCCGACATCACCATGGAGGCCATCGAGGAGCTGGGCCTGAAGGAGGGCATGGACGCCGTGGCCATCGTGAAGGCCAGCAGCGTGATGTTCGCCGCCGGCGCCGAGCGCATCCAGGGCATCTCCGCGCGCAACCAGATCGCCGGCACCATCGTGTCCGTGAAGGAAGGCGCCGTGAACGGGCATGTGACCATCGAGACCGCCGAGGGCGCCCGCATCAAAGGCTCCATCACGAACGAGGCCATCGAGGAGCTGGGTCTGGCCGAGGGCGGCAAGGCGCTCGCCATCGTGAAGTCCACCGACGTCATGGTGGGCGTGGAGTAACCCCCCCCCTTCCCTCGCGCGGCTTTGGCCGCAGCAGCATCGCATCCTCGAAGGCCGCGCAGCCCAAGCCGCAGCACCGAAACACGACGCCCAGTCACCCCCATTCCATCAGGCATAATGCAAAATTCATACGAATCGTGCGACAGGCGATCCCCCTTTCGTGCGACAGCGTCCCCCGATTTGGAGCGCATAGTTCCCGTCGGCGGGAAGGTCAAGGCCGCCGCCGAAGAAGCACGCGCGGGCAAACGCCGCGACAAACGACGAACAAGGAAAGGGGAGCGTCATGAAGAGCGCCGCTGCGCAGGGAATGTCCAGAAGGAGCTTTTTGAAAGGGGCCGGAGTCGGGGCTGCGGGGCTGCTGGGCGCAGCCGCGATCGGCGGATGCGCCGGCCAGGCTTCGGGGGCATCGGCATCGAAAGAATCCTGGGACCAGGAGACGGACGTGATCGTGGTGGGAACGGGAGCCGCAGGGGTGGCCGCCGCCATGACCGCGCTCGAAGCGGGCTGCGAGGTTGTCATGATCGAAAAGGAGAAGCTGGCCGGCGGCATCACCAGCGTGTGCGAGCAGTACTGCGCCTTCGATTCGTCCCTCCACCTTCCCCAGAACTTCGACGACGTGGAAGACAGCGCCGAGCTTATGCTCGAAGACGCCCTGCGCGTGTCGAACGGAACCGCCGACGAAGCGCTTGCGAAGATATACTGCGACGATTCCGCCAATTGCCTGAACTGGATGATCGAGCACGGCTGCGAGTTCAAAGGATCGCTGCGCGTGTCCGACGGGCGCCACGGCCAAGGCAAGTACATCACCGCCACCGCCGGCGAGCTGACGGCGAAGCTTTTGCCCGCCATCGAAGCAGCGGGTGGCAGCGTCCTCACCGAAACCCCTCTGACCGACATCGTGCGCGACGAGGAGAGCGGCCGGGTGACGGGGGTGGTCTGCTCCGACGAAGGAACGCGCATCAAAGCGCGCAAAGGCGTGGTCATCTGCACCGGCCCCTGGTCCGACGACGAAGTGCTCATCCCCCGCCACATGAAGCCCGTTCCCAGCCTGGTGAGCGAGTGCGCCTCCACGCTGTCGGCGTTCGGCATGCCGTACGGCCCCTACACGGGAGAGGCCATTCGCGCCGCCCAGCGCAAGGGCGCGGCGGTCCGACACATGGAGTACATCATGTTCGACCCGTACTACTCGGTGCCCGAGGTCATGGCCGACAAGGTGGCGCCCGCCGGCCTCACCCGCGCGGTGAACCAGATTCTGATCTCGCCCGAGGGAAGGCGCTTCACAGACGAGGGGAAGTCGCGCGGCGCCATCGCCCTCGACATCATCGACCTGCCGGGCAACACGTACTACCCCGTCGTCGACGGCCGCCATCTGCCCGACCCCACCGGCTCCACGAAATTCTCCGTCGAGCAGCTGGACGAGTTCGTCGCGGGAGGCTACATGGTGCGCTCCGACACGCTTGAGGGCCTGGCAAGCGAAATGGAGCGGGTCTTCGGCACGCCGAAAGACGCCGTGCTGGCCGAGATCGAGCGCTACAACGGGTTCTGCGCCACCGGCGTGGACGAGGATTTCGGGAAGGACCCGCACCACATGACGCCCATCGACCAGGCGCCGTTCTACGCCGGTCCGGCCGAGACCTGCCGCGACATGTACACCCACGGCGGCTTGGAAACCGATGCCGAGGCGCGCGTGGTCGATCTTGACGGCGTTGCGATCCCCGGCCTGTACGCCGCCGGCATGTGCACCGGCGGCCCGCTGGGAGAGATCACCATTTCCGGAAACTGGCAGACAAGCGCCATCGCGTTCGGGCGCATCGCCGGCAAGAACGTCGCTGCGGAAAGCGTCGCCTAGCATCGCGCCACCCTACGGGGCCGGGAGGGCGCGGGGCCGTCGCGCCCTCCCGGCAACCTTGCGCCAACCTGCGGGACCCAAGCCCTCCCGATAGCCCCGCGCCATGCGGGGCCCGGGCTACCTTGCCGGCTCCTCGGCCTCACCGGCTCCGAGCTTCCTCGACGGCCCCGCGTCCCGGCAACCTCCCGCCCGCCCCACGTCTCACCGGCCCCGATGGACGGCCGTCTCCATGCTCTCGATGAGGTTGAGCAACTCCTGACGCGAATGGACGCCCAGCTTCGCATACGCGCGGCGCAAGTGCGTCTTCACCGTATGCTCGGACAAAACCAGGTGGTCGGCTATGTAGCGTGCGCTACGGCCCGAGGAGAACTCGTCGATCACCTGGAACTCGCGAGCGGACAGATCGTAGGAGCTGCGCAGAAGGTCGAGCGCGGCCTCGTTGACCGACTCGATGCGGCTCGCGGTCTGCGCGGCCTCGTCGGGCGCGTCCGCATAGCCAAGCGCCTTGCTCTTCGCGAACATCCGCAGGTAGCTCACGAACATGACGGCAACCGCAACGCCCAAAAGCCAAACGAGCACCGTGAACGCCATATCGAGCCGATCCGCAGCCAAAGAGCCAAGCCCCGTCGTCGCAAGGAGGCGCCCGCCTGCGATGCTCAGCTGGGACGACCCCACGGCCACGCCCAGCAAGAAAAGCGAGGGCAGCTTGCGCTCGTACGCCTCGCTTGTAAACGCCATCCAGATGAGGCAGAAAAACGTTATGAGCAGCACCACCATGAGCGGGCCCGACCATACGGCGTCGGAGGGGTTCAGGTTGCGAAACGCGAGCACCGACATCAGGGCGGCGGCGCACAAAGGATAGGGCAGGTCGATGTCGGCCTTCCTCGGCCGGGCGAGCACCAGTCCCACGCACAGGGAAAGCGACACGACCACGCCCAAAATCGACGTGACGGCGGTTTGCGCGTAGAGCGTCCCCCTTGCGATGTCCATCTGCACCACGAACCCGCAAGAGGCCGAGAACACGATCGCGCCCGCCACTGCGCGCCTCATGCGCGCCGCAAGCTCGGCCATCGTCGTCGTGGGCGCGTCCTTCGGCATCATCGTCCTTGCCACCGATTCGCCCGTTCGCAGGCACACGCCAAGGAGGACAAGCGAGATCGCCAGCACCGCCACGAACGCCGCGCCCCTCGCATCGGGAAGGAAAGCCGTGGTCAGCGGAACAAGCGTTGTATCCACCACGTATCCCGCCGCTATCATGGGAACCGCCCAGCTAGGCCGATAGCTGGCGAACACCTGCATCCAGCACAGGATGACGAGCGCCCAGCCCATGCCGCCGGCCAGCTGGGCCGCCAGGGACACAAGGCCGTGCGGCTCGGGGCTGGCGGCAAGCACCACCCTGACGGCAAGGGCCAAGCACCCTCCCGCGAACAGGGGAAGCGCCCTCTCCAGCCGTCCGACGTACGAAAGGGCCGCCACGCCCAAATACGTGGCGCCACCGGCCGCAATGCCCGCGACCGCATACGGCTCGGGCGAGTACGGCCCCGTCCCCAAATCGAGCAGCCGCGCCCCCTGAAGAAAGCCGAAGCCCACGATGGCCGCAACCACCAGCGCCTTCGTTCGCCGCATCGTCCCCTGCCGCATGTTCGCGATCCCCTTCCCGTCCCACATGAGGTCGCGAACAGCATAGCACCCAAAGCACGGCCATCCAACATGCCCCTCCGCTAAACCAGCGCTGACGCGCACCCCGCCGCCGGCGGTTCGGCGAAGGGCCGCCCGCGCATCCCGCGCAAGCCGCAGCGGCCTCGCGCGCCCCGGTGCCCCCGCGCCGCCCTGTCCCCCGCAACCTTCAACCCAGCCATCAGGCGCGATGCAAAAATCCTCCTTTTGGAAGGATGAAACGCCTCCCCTTGGCGCCTAGCATCGGGCCGTTCGCATCGCAACGAAGGAGGAGGGTTATGAGGATGAACATGGACAGACGCAGCTTCATCAAGGGCGCGGCGCTCACCGCGGCCGTCGGAGCCGCGGGCGCGGTCGGCGGAACGCTTGCGGGCTGCTCGGAGGGCACGGCGGGAAGCGCGGGCGAAAGCGGCGCCCCGCAGGCGAAGGACGGCACGTACGAGGCGTCGTCGCACGGGTTCCTCGCCGACGTGACCGTGAAGATCTCCATCAAAGGCGGCCTGGTGGAGGAGGTGTCGATTGCCGACATGGGCGAAACGCCCGACCGAGGCGGCAAGGCGGCGCGCGTGCTGCAGGAGCGCATCCTGGAGGCGAAGGGCCTAGACGGCGTCGATGCCGTGACGGGCGCCACCGCCACAAGCCGCGCCGTGTTCCGCGCGACCGAGGACTGCCTCATCCAAGCAGGCGCGCTCGAAGAGCCCGGCGAGGCAACCATGCGCCCCGGCGTCTACGTGGGCGAGGCGCGCGGGTTCGACTGGATAGAGCCCGTCCGCGTCAAGATAGAGGTGGATAAGACCAGCCTCAAATCCATCGAGGTCATAGACAAGAAGCTCAACCGCGAAGAGCCTCTCATCCTCAAAGCGGCCGAGGACCTGCTCGTTCCCCGCATGGTGGAGCAGCAGTCGGTGACGGTGGACGCGGTGACGGGGGCCACAAGCGCCAGCACCGGCATCCGCTCAGCCACCGAAGACGCCCTCAAGAAAGCGCTCGAAGCAGGCGGGGCGAACGGCACCGCCATCCACCGCTTCTACAGCCGCGCGGACAAGCAGGGCGGCACCCAGACGCTCGACTACGACATCGTGGTGTGCGGCTTGGGCGGCGCGGGCAGCGCGGCGGCCATGTCGGCGGCCGAGGCGCTTGCGGCGGCCGGCAAGGAGGTGCGCATCCTCGGCCTGGAAACCGCCGGCAAGTACGGCGGCACCGCGGCGAACGCCGGCGAGCCGTTCAGCATCAACGCGCCCCGTTACCTGGAGAAGTACAACAACGGCGAGCCGTGGTGCGACTACGACAGCCTCTACGCGGACTGGATGGCGAACTATTCTAAGGGAACGCCCTGCAAACCCGACTGCGTGAAGCTGCTCATGGACGAGTCGGGCAAGACGGTCGATTGGCTGCAGTTCGACCACGGGTTCGTGTTCACGCGGGGGATGAAGGGCTTCGGCACAAGCACCTGGCTGTGCAAGCAGCAGTACGTGTACAAGTCCAACATGGAAGACGACGTCGATTACGCCGCCGAGTACCCCGACTACACCTTCGGCGACCGCTCCACCTCCGTCGGCCAGTACTACGACCGCATCATCGCCGACTTCAAGGCCCTGGGCGGCGAGTACATGCTGGAAACCGAGGCGTACGAGCTTTTGCTGGACGACGCGTCGGGCAGCGTGACGGGCGTCAAGGCGCGCAACCACGTGGACGGCACTGAGTACACCATCAACGCGAAGGCCGTCATCCTGTGCACGGGCGGCTTCTGCGGCAACGGCGACATGCTGGAGAAGCACCTGCAGAACCCCGAGTACCCGCTGGCCGCGCGCTGGCATCTGTGGGGCATGCACCAGAACAAGGGCGCGATGATAGCCTCGGCCATCGACAAGGGAGCCGGAACGTACAACATCGACATGTCGCCCTGCATCCACTTCAAAACCACCTCCGACTACCTGACGGAGTATCCCTGCTACTACCGCGACGGCCTTGAGGAGCGCATGCAGGAGCAGAACGTGTGGTCCTTGAACGACATCCCCATGATGATGGGCATCAACGCGAGCGCCCTGCAGGTGAGCGCCATCGACGGCGTGCGCCACTACAACGAAAGCGGCACGTTCGCGTTCTGGGCGGGAGGCCCCAGCTGGTACGCCATCTACGGCGGCGACTACGTGGACGGCCTTGCCGAGAGCGGCTACCCCGGCAAAGAGGGCGCGTTCCAAAGCTCCACCAAGGTGTTCGGGCAGGGAGGCTATCCGCAGATGACGCCCATCCCGCAGATCTACGAGGTGCTGGAGACGGCCGAGGCCAAAGGCTACGTGTTCAAGGCGGACACGCTCGAAGAGCTGGCCGAGAAGATGGGGGTTCCCGCCGACGAGTTTGCCGACCAGGTGAAACGCTATCAGGGCTACTGCGAAAGCGGCGTGGACGAGGAGTTCGGCAAGAGCAAGGAGACGCTGGTGTCCCAGATCAACCGACCGCCCTACTACGCCGTCAAGGCAGACGCCACGCCGTACGCCACCATCGCCGCGCTCGACGTGGACACCGACCTCAACGTGCTGAAGCCCGACGGCTCCACGAAGGTCGCCGGCCTGTACGCCTGCGGCAACGACAGCGGCGGCGTGCTGTACACGAACCTCGAGCCTTACGCGCAGTACGGCGGCGTGGCGCTGGGCTGGGCGTTCACGTCAGGGCGGCTTGCAGGCGCGAACGCGGCCGCGTACGTGGCCGGAGCGTAAAAGGACGTCGCCCGAAGGGGGCGGCCCCCTCCCCTGCCCCCTTCGACATCGCACGCGGACGAGCCGCCGCGCCGTCCGCAGCTCGCGCACCCGGGACCGCGTCCTGGCCCCGGGTGCGCGAGCGCGCATGTTTGCTATACTCGCAAGGAGAGGGGAGCCCATGCGGAAGAACCATGCGACAACCGAAGCGCGTGCAGACGCGGCCCGTCCTTGCGCCCTCGCGCTGGAACGCGAAAGCTTCGTGCTGGCGGCGATCGGCCTGGCGCTGTGCATATCGGCGCCGGAGGCCTCCCGTTACAGCGCGCTGTGGCACGTCAGCGACGAAAGCTCCCTTCTCGGCTCCGGGCTGAGGGTGGCCTACCTGCTGGCGCTCTTTCTCATCGTGCGCTTCGCGGCTGCGCGCGGGCACGCGCCCCTCCAACGGAACCGACCGCTCCTGGGCGCGCTCGCCTCCCTGCAAACCGTCGGGTTCGCGCTGCTCATAGCCTCTTCGGCAGGCTGGGACCTGCCTCCGCTCGCCGCTTTGGCGCGCTCGGCCCTGCTCGATTCGTCGCTTTTCCTGTTCGCCGCGTTCGCCAGCTTCTACGCCAGGGCCAATGCGGAAACCGCCATCTCCTCGTTCGTCGTGAGCGTCATCGTTGCGGGCACCGTCCAAATCTGCCTGGCGTTTCTGCCGTTTCCCGCAGCGGCGGGCCTCGTCGTGCTGTTCGCGCCCCTCTCCGTTTTGCTGCTGCGCCTGGCGGACCGCCGCACGAAGGCGCCCGGACCGCGGCACGCACCCCTGCCGGACTCCGGGCAAACCGCGTTCGAGAACGCCGAGGCGCAGGACCAGCCCCCGGCGAACCCCGTCGCAAACGACGCCAACGCGGCCCTTGCCCGCGAAAACGCCCCGATAGGCGGGCTTTACGCCGCCATCGCGTTGCTCTCGTTCATTGTGGCGGCCATCCACCTGTCATGGCTGGGCGTCCAAGACGGCGACGCCGCCTCCACGATGGTGCAGGTGTGCGCGGGCGTCGGCACGGTGTCCGCCGGCAACATCCTACTCGCCGTGCGACGGCGCCTGGAAGATCGCGAGGTGGTGGAGTTCACGCGCCTCATCGTGCTGCCCGTGGCCATTGGAACGCTGTACGCCGGCTCCCTCTTAAGCGGCTCGCTTGTCGCGCTCTCCGTCATCCCGCTCAACATCGTGTACGTGGCCGTGCTGCTGCTCGCCTGGCTCGCCCCCTTCGCCTATGCGGAGGGGAGAAACCCCGTCGTGGTGAGCTGCGACGCGTTTTTGGCGAAGCGCCTTGGCGTGCTGGTGGGAATAGGGCTTTTGCGCGACTTGGCGACGGGGGACTTCGCATGGGTGAACGGGGCACTGACCATCGTGGCCATCGCGGGCCTCATCTCTTTGAGCGTCGCCTGGTTCCTGAACGCGAAGCGGAGGGCCGACCGGGCCGCCGCCCAGCCCTCCGCGCAGGCGGGCGCCGACGCGGAGGAAGCGCGCGACCTTGCCTGCGCGCGGGTGGCCGAGCGCTTCCGGTTGACGCCGCGCGAGCGGGAGGTGCTCGGGCTGCTCGTGCGCGGGCGCACCGCCGGCTACATCGCCGAGGCGCTCGTCATCTCCAGCACCACCGCGAAAACCCATATCAGGCACATCTACCAGAAAGCGGGCGTGCAATCGAAGCAGGTCCTGCTCGACATCGTGGAAGCCGAGCTTCAACCCCTTGTTGAGCATTGCGCTCAGGAGCATGATGGCCTACGATGGGCAAAGCCCACCGATCGAAAGGACGTCCATTGAAGAAACCGAACCCGCTGTGCTGGATCGTTCCCATCGGCTACGTGGTGGCCCTTGACGGCCTCGCGGCCACCTTGGCGGCGGTAGGGTTCGTCGACGACGCCAAGTTCGAGGGCCTCATCGAGGTGCTCATAAACACCTGCGGCCTGCTTGCCCTCGGGTTCTTCTTCGCGAACATCGTGCTGAGCATCGTGCTGGGCGTGCGCGGAGGCGCCGGCCGGCGCGCGTTTTTGCGCAAGTCGATGCTGCTGGTGAAGCTGGGACTCATCCCCTTCTTCCTTTTCGGGGCCTTGGTCATGCTCGCGATGGCGGCCATTTCCGTTCTTCCCATGTTCGCGATGTTTGGAGTGATGTTCTTGCCCTTGCTTGCGGTCCTCGGGTGGCTCATCATGGCGGGCGGGTCGCCTTGGAGCATCGCCTACGCGGCTCGCATGCGGCGCGACGGGTTGATCTCCGGATCCGAATGCGCGCTGCACATCGTGCTGCAGCTGCTTTTCGTGGCCGACGTGGCGGACGCCATCGCGCTGTTCGTCTGCGGGCGCTCGCTCGAGCAGCGCGCGCAGACGCCGCCTCCGTCAACCCCGGCGCCCGTCCCTCCGTCTACCCCGCCCGAGGAAGGAAGCTCGCGATGACCCTCCGCCCCTTGCGGCGCGCCGACCGCGCCGTCTCCCGCGACGAGGCGCTTGCCGCCCTTGACGACGCGCCGTTCGCCGTGGTGTCCACCGTCTGCGAGGACGGAACCCCCTACGGCGTGCCCCTGTCGTTCGTGCGGCGCGGGGAGTCGCTGTACTTCCACGCGACGAACGAGGGCGGCCTCAAGGCGAAATGCTTCCGTCGCGACGCCCGCGTCTGCGCCACGGCCGTGACGGACGTGCGGGCGTTCTTCGAAGGGGGCGACTTCTCCACAACGTACCGCTCGGCGCTGGCCTTCGGACGCATGCGCGAAGTGACCGATTCCGTGGAGTTCAAGCGCGCCCTCGTGGACCTGTGCATGAAGTACGTGCCCGGGCACAAGGGCGACATCGGCCGCGCCATGAAGGCCGAGGGGCCGCGCACAGCCGTATGGGCGCTCGACATCGACGAGCTGTCGGGAAAGAGCCGCCCGGGGCCGGTCCGCTAACCGGCCTCCGTCACTCCTCCGGCGACAGCGCGGCCCGACAGCGCCTCACCGCGCGCCTGAGCTGATTGACGTTGTTCGGAAGCCACGCATTGAACACATGGCATTCAAGCCCGTCCATCGTCACCGCCTCGCGTGAGTAGAACCTCGCCTCCCGACCCTGCGGCGCCTGCTTTTTGAGCAGCGGATGCCCTATCCCGCAAACGGTGCGCGAGAACTCCGCGCCGAACAGCTCGTCTTTGTCGCAGATCGACTCGACCAGGGAGCGGATCAGGCTGAGCGTCTCGTCGTCGGGCAGATCCCGCCGGGACGCGGCGCGCGCAGGCCCCGCCTTCGGCCCCTTGGCCGCCTTCGCCTTGGACTTGGGCTTTTTGGCCGGTTTCGGCTTCTTGGCCGGCTCCTCCCGGCGCGCCTCAACCGGCTCGGTCGGCTCCGGCTCCTCCCGCCCCTCCCGGGCCGCCGGCTCCCGGGAAGAGGCCGGCTCGCCCGAGGGCTCCCGCGCAAAGGGCGGCTCGGCGGCGCCCTCCTCCATGTTCGCAGCGCCGGCCTCCCGCACAGGCCCCAGACCCAGCACCTCCAAAAGCTCGCCCAGGGCGTCGGCGCCCGGCGCCACGGTGGCCACGCCGTCCGGCACGAACGCCTCAAGGCCGCTCGCCCATCCGGTGTCCTGGTAGGGGGCAAGCTCGGTTCGGCCCGCGCGTCCGCACAGAAGCCACAGGGCATCCACGCGGGCGCCGTCGGAACCCAAGGTTGACAGCTTGTACTTCACCAGGCACGCCTCAAGGTGCGACCGCGCGTCGCCGTCCTGCCCTCCCCCGCGCACCGAGCGCACGGTGCGAAACTTCGCATCCAGCACGAAGCGCTGCACCTTGCCGTCCCGCTCGCGCTGGATGAGGTAGTCGGGCCGCCAGTAGCAGTCGTTGCCGTAGGCGTCGCGCACCGTCCGGTGCAGGCTCACCCCGTGCTCCTCCCGCGCGTCCCCGTAGATCACAGGCTCGTAGAACAGGGTGAGCCGCTCGCCGCCGCGCGTGAAGCGGTAGACGTTGGCCACCTGCTCCTCGTCGGCGTAGTAGCGCGACCGCAGGCTGTAGCCCACGCGCCGCGCCGGCTCGCCATGCGACGCATCGGGCGCGTACCCGCTGGCCAAAAGCCCGTCCACCAGCCGGTACAGCACGTAGTACTCGTAGAGCTTGTCCATGCGCCACGTGCGCAGGACCAAGCCGTCCCGCAGCATGAGAAACTCCCCGAACGCGTCCCACTTCCGCATGCAGCGGTGGGCGTCGGCGTAGTGGCGCACTTCTTGGAACACCTTGCTCCTCCGAGGCGGGCGGTACCCAACCAAGGAGACGCCGGGAAGCGCGTCGGCAAGCAGGCGGCGCAGGCGGCGGGCGCGGCGCTGGAGGGCGCGCGCCTCCTCGACCAGCGGCTCCTCCTTGCTCAGACACGCCTCCACCACCGCGAGCGCGGGCAAAAGCCCCTCGCCCGCGTCAATGGCGCGCAGGCGGCGTCCCACCTCGACAAGCTCGGCCACCTGCCGCCTCGCGGAATCCGCGACACCGCCCAAGGCGGCGGCCACCTCTTCAATGAACGAGAGCACCGCGCGGTTCTCCGGGTTGTCGAAGCTGCGGTACGCGCGCTCGGTCTGCACGCGCGACACCAGGTAGGACGCCCCGCCCGCCGCGATGGGCCCCTTCGCCCGCCCGCGCGCCTCGCGCAGAGCCTCGGGCGTGCGCGCAAGCCACAGAAGCTCGCTTCGCCCGAACCGGCGCACGGCCGACGCCTTGACCACCTCATCGCGCTTCAGCACCCTGCTGTGGGCGCGCGCCCGAAACAGGGGAAGGTTCGCCTCGTAGGTCCGCACAACCTCCTCGCACAGCGAAAGGAAGGACCGAAGCGACTTCGACCCGTCGCTCACCTGCCCCGATTCAACCAGCGAAAGCCCCGCGCGCGCCTTCTGCTCAGGCGCGAGCAGAAGTCCTATGGCCCGGCTGCCCGCGCCGCTTGTCAGCTCGTCCACCATCCGCGAGACGACGGCCTCCTGGTCGCGTCGGTCGCACGCGCAGGCTATGCTGTCCGTGGCCAGGGAGAGCCGCGAACCGTCGCCCAGAATCAGCGTCACCTCCACCAGGGCGAACCCGTAGGTTTGCCGGAAGAGGAACTCCCCGCCCGCAGCGTGGGCCGAACGCAAGCGGCGCGCGCAGGCCCCTTCGCCGCCCAGGCCCCCGGGCGCGCTCCCCGCCTGGTCGACGCCCAGCGCGACGGGGTCCTCCCCGTTCACCGACAAGATGGCGGAGCGCACGTCCAACTCGCCGTCCGAGAGCAGGACCATTCCGTAGGCGTGCGATTCGTGGACGGTTCCCTCTCGCGCCAGCTCGAAGCGCGCGGCCCCCTCGTGGGCCTCAACCTCGTGCAGGGAGAACGCGCAGCTTGTCTGCGACGTCTCGTCAATCAGCCCCAACCGGTATTTGGCGCGGCGCCTAGGCGAAGTACTGGTAGTAACCGCTGCCATTGCCCACCTCAAGCATGTGTTCGACGCGCCCCTTCACAACGGGCAGGCCGTTCACCTGCCCAAGGTCGCGCAGCAGCCCCTCAAGCCGCTCCTCCGCGCCCGAGAGCAGGGGCAGGATCTTCTGCGCAACGGCGAAGTCAACCGGCGCGTACTGGGACTGCGCCGTCGAGCGGTCCATGAGGCCGTCGGCGGCGCGCAGGTAGCCCCACACCATCTTCTGGCTGCGCGGGCTTACCGAGTGGCCGTGCTTGGCGCACACGTCCATGACCTCCCGCAGCTTGGCCCGCAGGTCCGCGCTCGGAGCGGCGTCCCGCCTTGGGCCGAACGTCTCTTGGAGCTTGGCGAACGAGAAAGCGGGCTCGTCCTTGAAATCGCACGGGGGCGAGAACAGCTCCTCGGCGTCCGCATCGAACACCTCTGGATCAAGCGTAACCACCCAGCTGCGGTCGAGGAAGCGCGGCGAGAGCTCTTCGGTGGTGTGGTCGAAGTTGACGGTGGCCACGAACCTGACGTGGTCGGGGACCCGAAGCAGGCTGCTGCCGCCAAGCGACAGGTCCACCGCAGCGCCCGTGGCGGAGTCGCACGCCCGCAAAAACGGCGCCCAGTAATGCTCGATGGAGCTGAGGTTGGCCTCGTCGAGCAAGAACAAAAACGGAGGCAGGGCGCCCGGACGCTCCTGCGCGGCCAGCTCCCCGTCAAGCCGGGAAAACGCGTCGAACACGGCCGCGTTCGACTGCTCCATCGTCTTCGTGAGGGGATTGTAGTAGCCGATGAAGTCCTTGTACGAGGTCCAGCCGCGCTCCACCGGCACCTCCACAAACCGGCAGTCCGCGCGGTTCGCCAGGCCCAGCGCGCCCGCCATGATGGAGGCGAGCGACGTCTTGCCCGTGCCCGGAAGGCCCGCCAAGGTGAGGATGTAGCCCTGCGTGAGACAGATCATGAGGTTGGCCACCTCGTTGCGGTCCATGTCGCGTCCAGCGCGCTCGCGGATCGAACGCTCCAGGACGTCGAGCACCTCCTGCGCGGACAGCGAGTCCTCGTCAGGCCGAAGCGTCGCGCCAAAGACGGCCGCATGCGCATTGGCGGCTGCGACCTCGCCGGCCCCCGCCGCGTCCTCCTTCGCGGCGATGGACGTCACAATCTGCCTGATCAGCTCGTTTTCAAGCAGCTTGCCCGACACGGCGGCCTCGTCCGACATGTCCGCGACGGCCTGGCGTATCCGCCGCTCCACGAAAAGCTTGCCCTCCTCGAGCGCGCGCTTCTCCGACGAGAGCCGCCCCACCTCCTCGGCCAGCGCGTCGCGCTCCCGACGGGCGTCCTCGGTCCGCGCCGCCACCTCCTGTTCGAGGGCTGCCTTCTTCGCCTCCAGCTCCTCCTCGTAGGTGGCCAGCTCGCGCCGCGCGGCGGCCATGTCCTCCGCAGCCTCCCGGGCGGCCTTGCGCGCCTCCTCGACCTGGGCCTGGTAGCGGGCCCGGTCCTGCTCCACCCGGTCGCGCACCTGGTCGTTTTCCATCACTTTGTCGTAGAAGTCCCGGAAGTGGTCGTTGCTCAGCACATAGGCGGCCAGCTGGGCCGGATCGGCCTTCTCCACGGCGGCGCTCTTGATCTCCTCGGGCAGGGAGTTCCAGTCCTCGCTCACCTTGAGCAGCGAGAGCATCCGCTGTCTGCGCTGAGGCGTGAGGGTCATCTTCGCCTCGATGTCCGAACAGGTGGCGATGTTCGTTTTGAGGGCGCGCATCTGGCTTTTCGTGAGGGGGTCGTCGCCTGTGCGCGCCACCCGGCCCAAAGCGTCGCGCAGCTCGGCGTCGCTCACCCAGTCGATGGGATCCGGCGCGCAGGCCAGCTTGCGCCGCAGCTCCTCGGCGTCCACGAACTGGGCCGTCACGTCCCCGTTTTCGTCGGCAAGCTCTATGGAAAACGCGAAGGACCCTTCGTCGAACCCGGCGACGAGCATGTTAAACGAGCTGGACGCCTTGAGCGTCACCTCCTCGCCGGAGCACGTGCATTCGAAGGGGCCGAAGCAGCGTCGCGCGCCCTCGGACGTGGTTTGCGCCACCAGGACGAGGTTGGTCTGGGGCGCCGCCTCGCCGGGATAGAGGCGGACGGGATGGTCGAGGGGCGACGAGAGATCGACGTCTTTCCTGGATGTCAAGCACTTGCATCAACTCGGACGACAGCCGGTGCTTGGAGAGCGCCGTGAACTCGACTGCGGACTTGCCCTTGGAGAACGTGGGGTTGATGATGCTGTTGAACCGCGCGCCCTCCTTGTCAGGGTAGTTCCTGTTGTCTTGGGGCTGGCCGTCGTTGACCACCATGATCACGATGTTGCCGAAGCGCCGCGCCATGTCGCTGGCGCTGGTGTCGGCCATCACCATCGGCAGGCAGCCCTCGTCGGGAAAGGCGCTCTTCTCAAGCAGGGTCAGCCGGTCTTCCTCAAGAAGGAACTGCGGATACGCGAAGCACCGCGGAGCAAGCTCGGACGACGGGTAGCTCACGTACGAGAGCAGCTCCCGATGAACGCAGGAGTGGAAGTCGGCGATGCTCTCCGGGGAAAGGCCTATGCTCATCGGTTCGTCCTCTCACGCTGGCGCGAACGCGGCCCGGGCGGCCGCCTCGCTTGATGATGCACCATTGTACCGGACGCAGGCGGGCACGGGATCGAAATGCCGACGCCGGCGCGGGATCGCCGCGCACGGGGGCAGCTGCGGCGAGCGGGAACGGGCGATGTCGGCGACGGAGCCGGCGGCGGCGCGGGACGCCGGAGCCGTCGTCGGCGCGGGACGTCGCTTCCTCCGCGCGGACAAAGCGGCCCCGCCCCCCCCCTCTCGCGATCGGCCGCCTACTTCCAAGCCTCCACCAAACAGGCGGAGGCGCCGACGCGCCGCCAAACGACGGAGGAGAACCAGCGGCCGAGGATGCGCTCGAGCTCGCCGCGCGCGTAGATGCGCACGTCTCCTTCGTTCGAGAAGGGCATCGCCGCGTTCATGATCACGCGGGCCGGCGCAGGCAGCGCCACGTCGCCCATTGCGAACAGGCCGCCGGGACGCAGCACGCGCCACACCTCGAAGGCCACGCGCTCGGGGTCGGGATAGTGATGGAAGGAGTCGTTGCACCAGGCGGCGTCAAAGGACTCCTCGCGGAAGGGCAACCGGTCGCTGTCGCCTTCGACGAGGCGCACGCGGTCGGCGAAGCCCTCCAAGTTCGCACGCGCCTGGGCCACCATGTTCGGCGCCAGATCAAGGCCGGTCACGCGGCAAGTTGGATCCTGCTTGAGCACAAGGCGCGCGAGCGCCCCCGTGCCGCAGCCCACATCCAAAAGCTCGCCGCCGCACGGGACGCGGGCGAGCGCGGTCAGAACGTGCGGGTAGAGTCCGCGCGCGTGCGCGCCCTGCGCGGCGCTGTCGTAGGTGGGCGCCTGCGCGTCGAAGGCGATGCGCGATTTTTGCTTGCGGTCATCCATGGCAGTGCTCCTTTCGCGATGCTTTATTAAACGTTGTTCAATCTGTGTGCCGAAAGAAGCCCGGCCGAAATGCCGAGCTGATCAGCTAGCGCGAACGGGCGGATGGCAGGCGTTAGCTGCGGGCGGGCGCGACGCGAGCTGCGGGCGGGCAGGCGGCGAGCTGCGGGCGGGCGCGATGCGAACACGGACAGGCAGGCGGCGAGCGACGACCGCGAGGGGAACCCGAATGTTTCACGTGAAACATTCGTTCTCTATCTGCGAATCCAGCAGCGCATCCACGTACTCGCGCAGGCGCACGAGCGTCGCGGCGTTGGCGTCGGCATGCGCAGACATGATGCCGATGTGGCCGTGCAGCAGAAAGCTCGCGAGCGTTTCCGGGTCGCGCACGCAAATCCCTTCGCGGCGGCGCGCTTGCTTGAGTGCTTCCACCAGGTGCGGTTGTACCCGCTCGCACAGGCGCAACGAGAGCCGCAGGTGAAAGCCCTCGCTGCCCTGCCGATGGAAGAAGTCGCGGTGGCGCTGCGGCCCTCCGTTCGCCACGCCGTGGTACAGCGCGTCGATCTTTTGGCGAAGGTTCAGATCAGAAGCGCGAAGCGTGCGGACGAAGTCGGCCGCGCAATCCTCCGCGTAGCATTCCAGCGCCTCGTCGAACAGCTTCTGTTTGGAGTCGAAGTAGTGGTAGACCAGCCCCGGCGTGATGCCGAGGTGCTTGGCGATGTCCCGCAGCGACGTGGCCTCGAAGCCACGTTGCGCGAACAGCTCCATCGCCGCGTCGAGTATCTCGCGCCGCCGATCATCCGGCGCCTTGACGATACGCGCCACGCATTCCTCCTTCCGTTGTTCGCCTTTGCGGCCAGCGTCCGCTCCTGCGTCCGGCGCCCGCCTTCACGTCCTGCGCCTGTCCCTGCGTCTGGCGCCCGCTCCTGCGTCCGTCGCCATCGTACTCCCCTTTTGAACAAACGTCAATGAACAATGTTTAATAAACGGTGGATCCGCCCCACAGCTGACACGAAAATGCCACGCTGCATAAAAGCTAGCGCACGGATGTTTCACGTGAAACATCCGCAACACCGCCGCACAGTCCAGGCGCACGCAAGCTGCCCTCCACCCCCCACCGCGCCCGGCGAGGTGTTGCGGGAACTCTGTGGTCATTCGCATGCCCTTGCGTTCGCGAAGTTGACGAAGCGCGGCCAGTCCGAGATACTCGGCAGCTGACCCAAGAGAACAGGAGCATGCACCCATGGGCAACTGCCTCGTCGCACAATCCGGCGGCCCCACCGCCGTCATCAACGCCAGCCTGGCCGGCGTCATCCGCGCCAACCAGCTGAACCCCGTGTACGACCGCGTGTTCGGCGGCCTGCACGGCATAGAGGGAACGCTTGCCGGCAAACTGTACGACCTCACTGACCTGCCCGGCCGCGACCTGGAAATTCTGCGTCAGACGCCCTCGTCGGCGCTGGGCACGTGCCGCTACAAGCTCAAGCGCGGCAACAACGCCGACTTCCAGCGCCTGGTTGAAGTCATGGACGGCCACAACATCGACACGCTGTTCTACATCGGCGGCAACGATTCCATGGACACGGTGGACGCGCTGACCGAATGGGCAGCTACGAACGCGCCCGGCAAGCGTTTCGTCGGCATTCCCAAGACCGTGGACAACGACCTGGTGCCGGTGGACCACTGCCCCGGCTTCCCCAGCGCGGCGAAGGTGGCGTGCCAGATCACGCACGCAACGCGCCTCGACTACGACGCGTACACGCGCCCCGAGGTGTTCGTGCTGGAGGTGATGGGCCGCGACGCGGGGTGGCTGGCCGCCAGCTGCTGCGCGACGGGCGACGTGGATTTGCTCGTGCTGCCCGAGGTGGACTTCGACCGCGACGCGTTCCTGAACGAGGTGCGCAAGAAGTTCGACGAGAAGGGCGAGTGCTACATCGTGGTGTCCGAGGGCGCTCATTACGCGGACGGCGCCTACCTCTCCGCCGGCGAGTCGGCCAACGACGGGTTCGCGCACGCGGTGCTGGGGGGTGCTGCGCAAACGCTCAAGCAGATGATCGTGGACGCAGGCATCGCGCCGCGCGGAGTGGTGCAGGATCTTTCGCGCGCGGCTCGCTCAAGCAACTTCGCACAGAGCCTCGTGGATGCGACCGAGGCCTACGAGCTGGGGATGAGCGCTCACATGCGCAGCGCCGACCCCGCGTTCACCGGGGTTGTGGTGGGCATCCGCCGCGACGAGGCCGCCGCAGCCGAAGGCCGCTACAACGCGCGCTTCTTCGCCGCGCCGGCCAGCGAGTTCGCCAACCACGTGCGCCGCTTCCCCGCCGAGTGGATCCTGCCGAACTACCAAGGCGTCACGGAAGAGGCGCTCGCGTATTTCCGACCGCTCATTGAAGGCGAGCCGAAACTGGTCATGGAAGGCGGCATCCCCGCCACGCTGCCTGCGTTCAATCGGCGGTAATGCCCCGTCAAATCGCGCACCGACGGGGCGCAAGCGTCCTGTCGGTGCTTTATGGTATACCGGACGCAAGCCGTTCTGCGGAGAAGAAAGAGGCGTGACCATGACCGCACACGATTGGCTAAACGCCCGCCTGCTGGGCATGTCCGGCGCGATGACGAACTGCAAAGCGGAATGGGAGCGGCAGCGTGAGATCGCCAAAGAATGCCGAGCGCTGCGCCAGCCCGCCAATGAACGCCTTGATCACCAGCCGAAATGACGTGCAACGCATATTGCGACAAGCATAAGAAGCCCTACAGCGTTTATCCCCCTATACGTTCCAATGGGAAGAATGGCGCTTGGATTGTCTTCTGGCCTTGTAACGCGATGCACGAACCGAAACAACGCATAAAGAAGATTGAACAGCACCAGGCCCATGAGAACGATCATGAACACCAACCGGTAAATGCTCACGGCATCGATGTTCTGCAGCACCGACGCCGTGAAGCCCATGCCGGCCGTAAATGCTATGACGATGGCGGCGAAAATGCCGAGTATGGTCACGTTCTCACGCTGGGCGTTCTCGATGCGACGTTCCGCCTTCTCAAGTTTCTTGCCGCTCTCGTCCAACCTCTCCTGAGCAAGATCGATATCCTCAAGCGTGAGCTCAAAGCGCTTGTCCTGGATGTCGTTGATCCGCGCGTTGTAGCTTAGCCTGCCGATCTCAAGAAAGGTGTGGTCGCGTAGCTTCTCGAAACCGCGCCTTGCCTCATCCGTGCATCTTGCTTCAACAACGGGAGTCAGAGCTTCCAGATTCATCTGTATCACGCAGTTGTCGTCAAGATAGTAGTCGCTTGCCGTTGCCGTCGCTTCATTCAAGGGAACCCCAACGCTCGACAGAACACCGAACACTTCAGAATACCGATGCCGAAACCCTGCGCTATACAATGAGTCGAAAAAGGAAACGAAGGCGTCTTCCACAGCAGCATCGCCTAATTCGAGCGGCGACCCGACAAGCTCGGCGAGTACGTTATTCAAGGAAAGCTGCTTGCCGTCGTTGGTCCAATCCCGCGGCACGCGCAGCACCTCAAGGACCGAGGCCGTCATAACGTCCGCCTAAACAGCCGCGCTGTCGAGGAAATAAGAATTGTCGATCACGCGATGGTTGCCAAGCCCTCCGCGATACGTCCGATCCCAAGGAGAACCTTTGACGTGCGTGGCATCCACAAGTCGCCAGGGATTCTGACTGCGCCACCGTCTGGTGACAGAATTCACCACCTGCGCAGCCTCCGCATCCGAAGCGAGCGGAGAAGCTCCGTACACCTTGCGAATCTTAGCCCCTCCCAAAGAAGCGTACTCGCGATACACCTCTGGTTGCACGGGGCCGTACTGCCATGCTTCGAACGCATCGGCGAACAAGAGGCAACCCGTTTTCTGAGCATATTGCTGCTGGGCGAAATACAGTATTTTCTGCAGCTGCAGATTGCTTATGGGTTCGGATTCGCGAGCACAGAGATCAACGATGTGATGGGCAACTTCGCGAACGCTGTACCGGCAATTCATCGAGACCTCTTTTCTCCAGTCCTTTTCTTGCGACTATCTTATCATATCGTATAAAATAGAACAAGTGTTTGTTTTTGAATCACCGAGTGAACTATCGAGTTGTCGCCTTCGCCGCAGGATTCTCCACTTCGTCCGCGCGCGATGTCAAACAGGACCGCCTGCCGTCAAGCTGCCCGCAAGCTCCACCTCAACAATCAGCGCGTTTCCCTCCAAGTGCGCCGTCATGCGCATGCCCATGGCCTCGGCCAGGCTCTGGGACACGGCAAGCCCCAGGCCGGCGCCGGAAGCGCTGCGGGAGGCGTCGGCTCGGTAGAAGCGCTCGAACAGGCGCTCCACATCGATCGCGGCCGGATCGGCCACCTCGTTCGCAAACGCTACGGTGCGCCCGCGCTGCCGCACCGCAAGCGCGGAGGTCCCGTGACGCAGCGCATTGCCCACAAGGTTCTCGAAGATGCGCGCAAGGGCCTCGGGGTCGGCGTCCGTCGCAAGCGCCTCGTCCTCGAAATCCACCTGCGGCTCCCATCCCCGCTCGTCGAAGGCGGGATAGTGCCCCACCAGCACGTCGGCGAGCAGCGGCAGCACGCGCACGGGGCGCAGGTCGAGCGCGAGGTCGGGATCGCTCGCCTGCGCGTAGGCGAACAGCTGATCCAACAGCGCCTGCATGTCGTCCAGGCGCGCTTCGGCGGCGGCCAGGTGGCGAGCGACCGCTTCCTCGTCACCTGGCCGCTCGCGCCCGTCCTGCGCGAGGCGCACGTAGCCCTTCGCGCCCATGAGCGGCGTGCGGACGTCGTGCGAAAGGCTGGCCAGATCGCGCTGGAACTCCCGTTGACGGCGAAGGGCCTCCACCCGCTCCTCCCGCGCGGCGTCCAGCTGCCCGTTCACCGCAGCCGCAAGCTCGGCGAACCCGCGGCCCGGCGCCTCCACCGTAAGGCGCGTGTTGCTGTGCGCGTCGCGCTCGCGCAGACTGCGGGCCAAACGGCGCAGCTGCCGCTCGTACACAAGCGCAGCCAAAGCCACGCCCGCCACCCCGCACGCAAGCCCCGCGAGCACGACCGTCATATCCCTTACACGTCCTTCCGCGGCCCGACCGCCGCCGCCAGCGCGACGCACACGGCAATCGCTGCGCCCAACACGAGCGCGACCTGGGCCGGAACCGCAAGTCCTGCAAGCGCCGTCCCTTCCGTGGAGGACAGCAGGCCCACGCCTCCGGAACCCAGCAGCGCCACGCTGGATGCGGGAAGCCACTTCACCGCATCGTCCAACACCGGAAAAGCGGGGGCGAACGCCGACGTCGCCGTCATGATGACGCTCGCCAGCGTCCCCGTCGCAACGGCGAGGGCGAACACAATGCCGACCGCCTTGCTACGCGTGAGCAGCACCGTCGCACCGGTCGCCATCGCGTACATCGTCACGGCCAGCCACGCAAGCGCCACCCAGCCCCAATACTCGCCAAGCGTCTCCGAAGCGCGGTACTCAAACCCGGCAAGCGCGAAGGCACCGTCTGTGAGCACCATCCCTGCCAGCAAAAACACCGCGGACAGCACTCCGCAGAGCACGAGTTTTTCAAGGTAGTACGCCGCGCGGCGGCGACCCCTGCCGACGAACACGCTCTTCGCGAACCCCGTTTCGAAATCGCTTGCCACAAAAAGCGCCGTCATCAACGAAACGATCATCGCAAGCCCGCCGCCCGTGACGAGCATCTGCGCGTAAGCCTTCGTGCGCGATGGAAGCTCCTTCTCGTTGAGGGTGTTCGCCTCTTCGGGCGTGAGGTTCGCACCCGATTCGTCAGTGAGCCTGACGCCCGCGCCCGCCGTCGCGTTCTGCTGGCCGTGCTCAGTTTGCTCGGCCACCATCTGGGCGAACTGCGGCGTTGTCGCGAACCAGACCATTCCTGCCGCGCCCACCACGAAAAGCATTGTAAGAGCGAGGCCCACCCACAGCATCTTGCCGTGCACGAGACGGTAGATGTCGGATTTCAACAGGTTAAACATGGCACGCACCGCCTCTCCCGCGCGCTGGCGCCTCAGCCTGAACGCGCGCACCGCCCTCCATAAGCTCGACGAAGTAGTCTTCTATGTCGCGTCTCACCTGGCTGAGTTCGAGCACCGTCTGGTCGGACGCGCGCAGCGCCTGCGCAACGGCCGCCTGGTTGACCGCACCCGACACCGAAAGCGCGCCGTCGGGTTCTGCGCGGAAGGCAGCACCCGGCAGCGCCTCCTCCAGAAGCGCGAGCGTGCGCGCCGGATCGGCCGTGCGCACGCGCAGGCTGTCGCCGCATTCGGCCTGCACCTCGTCGGCGGTCATCTCGCGCACCATCGTGCCATGTGCGATGACGCCGAAGCGCGTGGCCACGCGGTCAAGCTGGTCGAGCACGTGCGAACTGATGACGATGGTGATGCCCAGCGTTTCGTTGAGTCGCACGAGCAGGTTGCGCATGGCGCGCGTGCCCTCGGGATCCAGCCCGTTCAGCGGCTCGTCCAACAGCAGCAAATCAGGCGAGCCGATAAGCGCAAGCGCCAACCCCAACCGCTGCTTCATGCCAAGCGAGAAACCCTTGACCTTCTTCCTGCCCGTATCGGAAAGCCTCACAAGTTCAAGCGCCTCGCGACAGCGCACAGAAGCGTCAACCACACCCATTGCCAGCGCTTTCGCCATGAGGTTCTCGTAGGCGGTAAGATTGGGGATCAAACCCGGCGCTTCGATGAGCGCCCCGATGCGCCCCGTGCAGACAGCCCCGCCCGCACCGCCCGCCCGCGCGCCGCCGAACAGCTCCACCTCGCCTTCCGTCGGCGTCACCAGCCCGCAGATCATCTTCATAACGGTGGACTTGCCCGCCCCGTTCTTGCCGACGAACCCGTAGATGTCGCCTTGCGCCACGTGCATGTCGAACCGATCGACCGCACGTTTGCCGCGATAGGACTTCGCCAGCCCCCGCGTCTCAACGACGTTCATGAACGCCCCTTTCTCGCATGCCTTCTGACGAAAACCAGCATACGGAGCAGGGTTTTAGAAAACCCGAAGCAAGGTTTAAGAAAGTTTGAAGAACGGGGGCCGACAGCGCACCGGTAGCGCCGGACGCGGCCCTCACCGCTTCCCCATCGCGTCGGCGGACAGCTTGAAGCCAAGGCCCCACACCGTTTGGATGTAGCCGTCCGTGCCCGTGGGCTTGAGTTTGGCGCGGATGTTGGACACGTGCACGCTCACGGTGCTGTCATCTGCAGCGAACGGCTCGCCCCAGGCCAGCTCGAACAACTCCTGCTTCGTGTACACCTTCTTCGGATGCGCGGCCAAAAGCTCCACGATGTTGAACTCCGTGCGCGTGAGCGGCACCTCGACTCCGTCCACAGACAACGTGCGCGCCGCGCGGTCGATCGTCCACGCGCCCGCGCGCAGCGTATCGCCGCCGGGCTGCGGCGCGGACGCGCGCCCGCGATGGCGCAGCTGCACCTCTATGCGCACCGTCAGCTCGTCCAGGTCGAACGGTTTCGCCAGGTAGTCGTCGGCACCCAACTTGAGCAGATCTATCTTGTCGGAAGCCGCCGAGCGCGCCGACGTGACCACAATGGGCGTGTCCTCATCGGCTGCGCGGATGAGCCGCACCAGCTCCTCGCCCGGCAGCCCCGGCAGCATGAGGTCGCACACCACCACGTCGAAGCGCTCGCCACGCTGCCGCGCGCTTTCGAGCACCAGCCGCGCCTCCGTGCCCGAGAACGCCTGCGTGCACGCGTACCCCGCGCGGCCCAGGTGCTCCGCCACAATCTCGCTGATGTCCGCGTCGTCCTCCACAATGAGCACGCTCGCCTGGTCCATGGGGTTTCCTCATCTCCATCGTCACCTCGGTCGCCAGCCACGATCCCAGCCGACAGCCGCGACCCCAGCCGTCGCCGCCGCCTCGACCGCCAACTCCGCTCCAACCGCCAGCCACGGCCCCAACCGGCACCTCAGCCGCCAGCCGCAGCCCCGACCGCAGTATAGCGAAACCCGGCGCCTCCCTGGAGCGCGCTGCCAACCTATCGCAAGTTCCACGGCGTCAAGCATCCTCGCCACGTATATGGTATCATCGCCAATATGCGCAATTTGGCTAAGATACTTTTAAGGTGGCGAAGATACCCATGGAGCAATTCGATTACGGGAAGATCCTTCCCACCCTCATGATTCCCGAAATCGTCTCGTCACTCGGCGCCGTGCGCGAACACCGCGGAAAACAAAGGCTCTACACCGTCATCAAACCGGATGCTCTCAATAGCCTTGAAAAGGTTGCAAGGATTCAAAGTACGGGCGCTTCCAACAGGATTGAGAATATCTCAACCTCAAACAAACGCCTGCACGAACTTATGAACGACAAAACAGAGCCGCGCAACCGGGATGAGCGGGAGATTGCCGGCTATCGCTTTGTGCTCGATATGATTCACGAAAGACACGATGCCATCCCCGTCAAACCCAACACCATTCTTCAACTGCATCGTGACCTTTACCGGTTCAGCGACGCTTCCCATGCTGGCATGTGGAAGGACGCCGACAACGTTATTGCGGAGCGAAACGCTGACGGTACGCTTGTCGCCCGTTTTCGCCCGACAAGCGCCGCTGGCACCCCGTTCGCAATGGAGCGCCTATGCGCCGAATACAACGAGCAGATTGCGAACGGCGTCTACGATCCAATTCTCGTTTCCCTCCTTTTCGCCTTCGACTTCGTCAGCATCCATCCCTTCAACGATGGTAACGGACGCATGAGCAGGCTGCTCACATTGCTGCTTCTCTATCGCAACGGCTACACTGTGGGCAAATACATCTCTCTCGAAAAGGAAATCGAACAAACAAAATCAACTTATCATGAAGCTCTTGCGGCAAGCTCAATTGGCTGGCAGGACGGCAACAGCGACTACGCCCCTTTCGTAACCTACATGTTAGGAATCGTCATCGCCTGCTACAAGGAGCTTGACAAGCGTGTCCTTCAGCTATCCTCAAGCAGCAACGAAGAGACCCTGCGGACCTACTTCGAAAACATCATCGGTCCGGTTTCCAAACAAGAGATCATGGACGCCAACCCTTCCATGAGCCAGCGCACCGTTGAGCGCATGCTGCAAAAGTTGCAAGCCGAAGGCATGATTGAGAAAGTCGGCGCAGCACGGGCAACTGCGTACCGGAGGACGGACTCGTGACCCCATGCCGTTGTCGGCAGGATTATGGGTGCAAAGCGGACGACAAGAACCGGTGAGGGGCATCGGAGGCATCGGTTGAGAGGCACTTGCGCTGACATTCAACCACATTCAACCGGTGAGAGGCACTTGCGTCCCCCAGCGGTAAGGGATTTGAGATTTCGAATCCCTCACCGCTGGGGATGCCCCGGCATCACCAAGGCATCCCAAATGCATCCCCAACGCCCCGCATAACGTCCCGAAAGCCTCCAAGATCCTTCGACATTCGGCATAGAGAGCCTGGGGCATTTCGCGCCCAGCAACCTCGAAGCCCGCACAAGCGTCAACGACCAGCAAAACCTGCGACCCTCACGCTCCAAGGGTCCGCACCGGCACCACCAACACCCCGTCATCGCGCTGAAAGGCAAGGGAGCCAATCCCTTCGACAACGGCAAGGAATGAGGGCTGGCGACCTCCCGCAGATACAATCTTCTTCTTAAGTTTGAGTAAATTCGCTGCAGCTGCATCCGCCTGGTTATGTCCCAACTTCACCTCAATGCCTGCCCACGCCCCATCGGATGCCTCAATGATGGCATCGACTTCAAGGCCCTCCTTGTCGCGATAAAAGAACACGTTTGCATCCATAGCTTCCGCATACACAAGCAAATCCCTCATGCAAAGAGATTCAAACAGAAACCCGAACGTATTAAGATCGCCCACCAGCTTTGCGCTCGATGCTCCGAGGATGGCGGCGGGAAGAGAAGGGGCGACAAAGTGGTATTTCGGCTTCTTGTTGACGCGCAGGGACGACTTAATGTTGGGCACCCATGTGGGAATCCTTTCAATGACAAACACTTTCTCCAACGCTTGAAGATAGTCGCCAACTGTTTCGGCTGAAAGGGGCGTGCTCGACGCGTCGGCAGTCATGTCGCGTATGAGCGTTTTGTCGGCTGTCGCCTGCTCCATGGTGCGCGCCAAAGAGTGCAAAAGACGGGAAACCTTTTCTGGATCGCGCTTTATCCCGTCAACGCGCGACAGATCGTCCGAAGCGAGCGTGCTCACGTAGTTGCGAGGCATGCGCTGAGCCAAGGGTTCAGCAGACTGAAGCGACCCCGGCCATCCACCTCGCACCACCAGATGAGCAAGTGCCCCAAGTGTTGTCTCGGGAGCCTTGCACAGGGGCGCAGACCCCCTCGAACAAGCCCCTGAGCGAGACTTCTGCAGTTGAATCGCCCGATTCTTGAAGGGTCACGGGACGCATTTTCAGCTTCTCAATACGACCGACGCCGCTGTGCCTAGGCTTGCTTTCACGAGGAACCGCCGATCCGGTCAAAACAAACGTGGACAATTTGCCGGTTTGGTCAATTTCGTTTCGCACTGCATCCCAAAGTTCGCCTACGTCCGACAGCGCGAACTCCAAGTTTGGTCAATTTCGTTTCGCACTGCATCCCAAAGCGAGGGAACTTCCTGCCACTCATCAATGAGCCGGGGTGACGCGCCTTGCAGGGCAACCGACGGCGCAAGCTCCGCCAACTCTCTATTTTGGAAACCGCCCGACGGATCAAGCAAGCTGATCTCGCTATTTGCAAAACTGCGCCCCGTCCACGTTTTTCCGCAGTACTTTGGCCCTTGAATGCATACGGCACCGAACACCTCCAAGTCCTCGGCGATACGCTTGTCAAGGAGTCGCGGAAGATAGCTCTTGTTTTTGAGTTGTCCATACATAAGAGGAAATACCTTGTCTACCAGCTTATTCGTTATTTTGGAGACATCTTAATATGCGTTTTGTCAAGAATTAACTCTTTATTTTGTCGAAATTCTGCCCATCGTTTTGTCAAGTTGGGCTGATTGAGGTTGATTGATTACTTCCGGGTTCCTTTCGCCATCATCGACAAACGGTATACTGTTCGCAGCGCAACCCCTAACCAGAAAGCCGGAGCAACCGTGTCTGCAGAAACCATCGCACCCGTCATTGTCACGCTCGCCGTGTTCGCGGCGTTGCTCGCCGTCCTCAAACTGCTGAAAAATCGCGGGATGAACTTCACCCCGCGCGTGTTCATAGCGCTTGGTCTGGGCATTGCGCTGGGCGCGGGCATCCAGCTTGCCCTCGGCCTGGGAAGCGAAACTGCTACCACGGCGCTCGATTGGATGTCGCTTGTGGGCCAAGGTTACATCTCGCTTTTGAAGATGCTCGTGATGCCGCTTGTGTTCGTGGCCATCGTGGGCGCGTTCACCCGCACGGAGTCCACGAAGAACCTCGGGCGTATCGGCGCGGTGGTGCTGGCGGTGCTGCTGGGCACCGTGGCCGTGGCCGCGCTCGCTGGCTGGGCCTCGGCGGCCTTCACCGGCCTTGCCGGGGCCAGCTTCACCGACGCGAGCGTTGACGCCTCCAAGATGGACTCCCTCCAAACCCGCCAAGACCAGGTGTCCGACCTCACCATTCCCCAGGAGCTGCTCTCGTTCATCCCCACGAACATCTTCGCCGACCTGGCCGGCACGCGCGCCACGTCCACCATCGCCGTGGTGGTGTTCTCGGCCATCGTGGGCATCGCCTACCTCAAGCTGCGCGACAAAGATTCCGACCAGGCGGCGTTTTTCAAGCAGCTCATCGACAGCCTGTACGGCATCGTCATGCGCATCGTGTCGATGGTGCTGGGGCTGGCCCCGTACGGCGTGCTGGCGCTCATCGCCAACGTCATGGCCACAAGCGACTACAACGCCATCCTTGACCTGGGGAAATTCGTGTTAGTGTCCTACGCTGTCATCATCTTCATGTTCCTGGTGCACTGCCTTATCCTGGCGGCGAACCGCGTGAGCCCCCTCACGTACCTGAAGAAGGCGTTTCCCGTGCTGAGCTTCGCGTTCGTGGCGCGCACGAGCGCCGGTGCGCTGCCGCTCAACATAGAAACGCAGCGCCGCGCCCTGGGCGTGGACGCCGCCACGGCCAACTTCTCGGCCAGCTTTGGGCTGTCCATCGGGCAGAACGGATGCGCCGGCATCTACCCGGCCATGCTGGCCACCATCATCGCGCCCACAGTAGGGATCGACGTGTTCTCGCCCGCGTTCGTGGCGGGGCTTGTGGCCGTGGTGGTGATCAGCTCGTTCGGCGTGGCGGGCGTGGGCGGCGGCGCGACGTTCGCCTCGCTCATCGTGCTGGGCACCATGGGGCTGCCCATCGAGATAGTGGGGCTTTTGGCCTCGGTGGAGCCGCTCATCGACATGGGCCGCACCGCGCTCAACGTGAGTGACGCCATGGTGGCCGGCGTGACCGCATCGAACGCCGTGGGAAGCCTGGACCGCTCCGTGCTCAACGACCCCAACGCCCGCGTAAGCGCCGACGGGCAGCAGGATTTGTGAGCCTCGCACGACAAGGGCCGCACAGAGACCACGGGCGCCCCGTCATCACGCCGAAAGACAAGGAGCCAATCCCCCTCGGCAAAACGGCAGAAAACGCTGGCTCGCTATCTCCTGCGGATACGGTGCGCGCCAACGAATGCGGAAACAAGGAGGCAGCGATCGTTTTTGAGTCGTCCGCGCATAAGGGCGAATAAGCGTTTTTGACTTGCTTGTTATCCGCGGTGACGCCTGTTGTCGCGGATATGGCTTTTCGAAAATCAAATGGGAGGAAGCGAGGAGTTCAGACAATAAACAATCCGATCATCGTTCAATTTCCCTGGTAGGTTGAATTTCAAAATACAACCTATCGCATAAACGTCACAGGCCATCTTTCCAAGCACGCGCTTTCTCAGTAGTAAGCTTTTCGAAATTGGGCGCAGCTTCATTTGAACGCAATGCAAGAGGATTGCACCAACCGTCAGCTTCGCACCATTCGCCGATACCGCATTCGTAGCGGATGGGCGTGCCGCTACACTCGCCGACAAAGGAAGATGTCTGCACGCCTACATCATTTGCCGTGCGGCCGGAAGTCACTGAAGCGACCCCTATTTCCTTATTCTTCATGAAAAGAGAGGAAGGGGTTGCAATTGAGCGCAAAGATCAAAGGCTCGATACTTGTCTGCCTTGGCGGTGCTAGTTACGGAATCATGGCCTCGTTGTCGAAGCGAGCAATGGGCGAAGGATTCGCATGGAACGAGGTGGTCGCAGCACAGCCAATTGGGGCGTGCGTGCTATACCTATGCGCACTTGCCACAGCAAAAGCACTGGGGCACCACTTTGTCTCCATCGAGTTGCGAAGCGCTGTTCGTCTAGGAGCAATGGGAGCATGCAGCATTCTCACAAGCGTGCTGTACAACGCTTCCCTAGCGCGTATCCCAGCCTCAATGGCTGTAGTTGTCCTATTCCAGTACACATGGATGGGAGTTTTATTTCAGACAATAGCCGAGAGGCGCCCTCCCAGCGTTACTCAAATAGCCTCGGCAGGACTTGCGGTACTAGGAAGCATTCTTGCAAGTGGCATGCTGTCCCAAACGAATTGGACGTTTGATCCTATTGGAATTGCACTTTGCTTTGCTGCGGCACTGTGCATGGCGGCGTTCATGCATGTATCGGGTCGCGTTGAGCCGGATGCAAACCCCCTCCAACGCGGAATTATCGCATGCATGGGAGCAACAATAATCGGAACGTTTGTCTGCCCCTCTATCTTAACCGGAGAAGCTTTGCAGAATGGCCTCTGGTCATATGGTCTTGCGTTGGGCGCTGCTGGCTTGTTTATGCCGATCCTTCTGTTTGGTTTTGCGACACCCCTCATCCCAGCAGGCACGGCCACGGTTTTAGCATCGTCCGAGCTCCCTGTAGGGATTGCCGCCGCTGCCGTTTTGCTTGGCGAGCCAATCGACATGCCTATGGCCATCGGCGTTATCGTTGTCCTTGCAAGCGTTTTTATCTCGGCGGCAAGCGCGAACGCAAACGCAGACACGGTAAGTTGAATTTCTCTTAAGAGGAAAATGGCTTTTTCCCAACGCCCCGAAAACAAAAATTCCAAATCATGGCACAAATCAATAGAATGAGGTTTCTAGAATAGATCAAGAGCAACGCAAAGACTGCGACTATCGGCTGCCCAACAGGACGATAAAACCGTTTGTTTTGCCGAGGCGCGCCCGCTGACCGTCATGTCCCGAGGGACGTGATGGGCACCACGCACACGCCGCTCGGCAGTCGTCTGGCGAACGGCGTGATGCCCACGAGCACCGCAAGAAACGACGGCTCGGGATTTCTTGCCGCAGGATTTGCGGCTATCTCGTCGCGCAGGCGCAGCAGGCTCTTTTCGACCTGGGGAATTCGTCAATGTGGGTTACGCTTCTCCCCTGGGCAAGGCTGGCTCATGTCTTACCACAGAACTTCGTGCCCGCAACCTCTACCGCACCGAACCCTTTAAGACGACGCACAACCATTCCATCGAGAAGGCGAGGACGGTATCCAAGGGGAACAAGGGGCATAATCAGCACCTTTCCCGTTTTCGAGCGTTAAATGATCCCGTTTTCGAGCGTTATGCAATCCCGTTTTCGAGGGAACCAAACAGAAAACGGGAAACGGCAACGCGAAACGCGATCTGGGACCCAGGCGTTGCCCAGCGAGCGCCGCCGTTCCCCTATTCCGCAAGCGTCAGCGTTACCGCAAGCTCGTCGCCCTCCCAATGCGCCGCCGCCTTCGCCCCCATCTTCTCGCAGAGGCTCGCCACAATGGAGAGTCCCAAGCCCGCCCCTTCCCCGTTGCGGGCGGCATCGGCTTTGTAGAAGCGATCGAACAGGCGCTCGGCATCGGGCGCGGTGCCTGCGGGCACCGCGTTGGCGAAGGAGAGGGTGCGCCCGCGCTGGATGATGCGCACGTCCCCCGCGCCGTGGCGCAGCGCGTTCGTCACCAGGTTGGCGAACACGCGCGCCAACGCGTCGGCGTCGGCGGTGGCAGAAAACTCCTCGTCGGCGAAATCGACCACGGGCGCCGTCCCGCGTTCCAGAAAGTCGGGGTAGGCCGCCGCCAGCACGTCCGCCAAAACCGGCAGCACCTCCACGCGTTCAAGCGTCAGCTCGGCGTCGGGGTCGGCGGCTTTCGCGTGGTCGAACAGGCGGTCGGTGAGCGTGCGCATGGCGGCAAGCCGCTCGCGCGCCTCCGCAACGCAGCGCGCGCGTTCAGCCTCGTCCTTGGTGCGCGCGTAGAGCTGCAAGTACCCCTGCGCGCCCGCCAGCGGCGTGCGGATGTCGTGCGAGAGCGCCGCCAAGTCCCGCCGAAACGTGCGCGCGTGCTCGACGGCGGCGGCGCTCGCCTCGCGCTGCGCATCCAGCGTGGCGTTCACCGCACGCGCCAGCGCGCGCGTGCCCGACGTGGCGAACTCCACGCCCGCGCGCTCGTTGCTCGCGGGGTCGCGCTCTTCCAAGAAGCGCGCCAGGCGGCGTAGCTCGCGCTCGTACAGCGCCACCGCTCCCGCCGCGCACGCAACGACAAGCACGAACCCCGCAAGCAGCAACTCGAACATGGCTACAGCTTCCTTCTCCTCATGACCAGCGCAACCAACGCGCTGGCGCATACGAACACGATGGCGCCCTCCATGCAGCCTCCCCACGGCAAAGGACCGTCCTGCAAGGCACTCATATCGGCGATTGGCATATGCTCGTACAGCTCCGTTGCCGCGCTGGGGCTCAGCGCCAGCGAGCACAAGCCCAAAAGCACGTGCTCCACGGCACCGCCCACCAGCAGAATCGCCGCCAGAATGCCCACCGTCTCGCTGCGGGTTATCGTTATCGCAAGCGTTGCCGCGGCAACGTAGCCGGAAAGCGTCACCGCCATCTGCGCCACCCAGCGCACGGCGTCCAACGGATTGGTGGGCGCCATGTCGTAGCCTGCCAGGCGAAAGCCCACATCGGACACAGCGTATGCGAAAATCGCGAACGCTGCCGAAACGATAAGCGTGGTCGTCGCCGCAGCCAGCGCCCACGACATCCTGCCGCCGCGCGCCTGCAGGTAGTTTTTGACGGCACCCGTCTTGAAGTCGGCGGAGAAGAGGGCGGCAAGCGCGATGCCGCACCACCATGGCAGCAGGGTGCCCGAGGTCATGCCGATAAAGTGGAACACGCTCAATCCCGGCGGCGCGTAAATGACCACGATGTTGAGCGGAAACACCTTGGAAAGCCCTGCGAACAGAGGGAAGAACATCACAAGCGCTGCGGACATGAGAGAGATGACCACGAACGCGGGTTCTTTGCGCGCGCGGAACAGCATGAGGCGGACCATGCTAAGCACGGCGACCACCCCCTCTCGCGGCGCTGCGGCGGGCGGGCGCGGCGGGCGCGGCGGCGCTTTCGGCATCGCTTCCCATGAGCGCCACGAAGTACTCCTCTATGTCGCGCTCGTGCACGAACAGCTCCTCCACGACGATGCCCCGCTGCGCAAGCACCCGCCCCACCTCCTGCGGCGCGGCACCGCCCGAAACATGCAGCGCGTTGTCGGGCATGACGGTGAACGACGCCTGCGGAAACGCGGTTTGCAGCACCGAAAGCGCCAGCTCCGCGTCGGCGCAGCGCACGCTCAGGTAGTCGGCGCATTCCGCCTCCACTTCGGCTGCGGTCACCTCGCGCACAAGGCGTCCCTCGCGGATGACGCCGTAGCGCGTGGCCATGCGCTCCAGCTGGTCCAGCACGTGCGAGCTGATGAACACCGTGACGCCGCGCACCTCCGCCAGCCGCACGATGAGGTTGCGCACCTCGCGCACCACCTGCGGATCAAGCCCGTTGAACGGCTCGTCCAGCATGAGGATGTCGGGCGAGCCCACCAACGCCATCGCCAGCCCCAGGCGCTGCTTCATGCCCAGCGAGTACTTCTTCGCCTTCTTGCGGGCAACGTCTGCAAGCCCCACCTGCTCCAACGCCTGCGCCGAGGCGGCCTTCGCGTCGGGCAGCCCCAGCGACAGGGCGCGGCAGCGCACGTTGTCCAACCCGGTGAGGCTGGGATAGAAGCCCGGCTCCTCGATGACGGCACCGATGCGGCGGCTGGTGGTGCCGGGCGCGAACTGCTCGCCGAAGATGCGCACGGTGCCCGCCGTCTGCGGCACCAGCCCGCAGATCATCTTCATGACCGTGGATTTTCCCGACCCGTTGCGCCCTACGAACCCGTAGATGTCGCCTTGTCGCACGGTGAGCGTCAAGTCGTCCACGGCGCGCTTGGCGCCGAACGTGCGCGTGAGGCCCGCTGTTGCAATGGCGTCCATAGTGCTCCTTCCTGCTTCGGTTGACGCTTCCACCTTAACGACGTGACTTCCGGAAACCTTCTGCAAAGTTACAAGAAAACGACAAGATGAGGAAGGGGGCGAGGTGACGTCGCGCAGCGACGGGGCAAGAGCGCTTTGCTACTCCGCCAGCTTGAAGCCGATGCCCCACACGGTTTCGATGTAGCCCTCGGTGTTCGTGCCCTTCAGCTTCGCGCGGATGTTGCCGATGTGCGTGTTCACGGTTTTCTCCTCAACCACCGGCTCCTCGTGCCATGCCGCAGCGAACAGCTCGCGTTTGGTGAACACCTTGCGCGGTCGGCGCATGAGCGCGCACACGAGGTCGAACTCCGTGCGCGTGAGGCGGATGGGCACGCCGTTTACGGAGAACGTGCGCGTATCCTCGTTGGCAGTCCAGGCGCGGAAGCGCAGGGTGCGCTCGGCATGCGGCGCGGCGGCGGGGCCGCTTGTCCGCGCGGCGTCGGTTGCAGCATCGGCTGCGTCACCGGCGGCTGGACGCATGTCGCAGACGCGGCGCAGCTGCACCTCGATGCGCGCCAGCAACTCGTCAAGATCGAAGGGCTTCACCAGGTAGTCGTCGGCGCCCGTGCGCAAAAGCGCCACCTTGTCGGAGACGGCGCCTTTCGCAGACGTCACGATGACGGGCGTGCCGCCCTGCGCGCGCACGAGCGCCACCACGTCCTCGCCAGGCAGCCCCGGCAGCATGAGGTCGCAAATCACCAGGTCGAAGCGGTGGGCGTCCAACAGAAGGCGCGCCTCGGTGCCCGAGAACGCCGGCGTGCACGCATAGCCCTCCTGCGCCAGAAACGAGCACGTCACGTCGCTGATGGCGGCATCGTCCTCCACCACGAGCACGGAAGGTTGCACGGCAGGCGCTGGGCCGGATGCGGCGGGAACGTGCGTGCCGGCAGGCGCAGCGGATGCGCCGGGTACATGCGCGGCATCGGATGCGCACGCGGCGGCAAGCGCATGCGCGGCATCGTGTGCGCGTGCGACGGCGGACATATGCGCGGCGGCGGACATATGCGCGGCGGCGGGTTCGTGCCCGGCAGCGGCCGCCGCGCTGCTTTGCGAAGAGAAATCTTTCATGCCGCCATTATACGCAACAAGAACCTCGTTCGATTCGAAGGCGGCCCATCCAAGCGCGAAACCGCAGCACGGCCCGGCGGCTCGGGCGTGCCTCCTCCAAGACTTCCCGGCCATCAAACCTCCGGGGCGTTTGATTCGAGGGCGCAAAACCGCACGTTTCCCGCTTCGGAGAACGCACCCGTCCATGTCGCTTGCCACAAGCTTGACACTCATCGCCTTCTCCTGCCTCTGGGATCTTCGCACCCCTCAACGTGATGGCTTCCTCCTGCCATAGTAGGCCGCAGTGTGCGCCCGGCGTGCCCGCGAACGAAACGACTCAACGGCTACGAGGAAGGAGATGCAGAAAGGAGTGCGGGAGGACCGGCTCCGACCGGCCACCGTCCACAGCGGCCTGCGCCAACTCCGGTTCGCATCGCCATCCGCAGCGGCCGTTCCAGCTCCAACTCGACCGTCATCGCGCCTCGTCGCGCATTCCGCCTTCCAGCGGTGCGGGCGTCCCGCCGCAAAACGCCCGCACCATTCCATCTTTTTCGAAACTTTGCCAAAAAGACACGCCGTCTTCGAAGACATCTAAGAGGTGGCGCAGTTTTTGCCGGCGAAGTAGCCGTGAACTATAGCCAAGGAATTCGTCAAACCAATGTGACTTGCCTCATACGACCAGCCGAAACGTCGTCCGACTGTATTGCCGGCCGCATAAATGCCGGGAATGGGGGCGCCGTCGGCGTCAACCACGCGCAAATCACCATCGCATTTCACGCCGCCCATGGTCACGGCGCACACAAGCGTCTCCTTTACTGCATGAAACGGCGGCGTCGAGACAGGGAGCAGGTACTTGGGAAGCTTGCCGTAATCTTCGTCGAACCCGTTCGCGCACATTTCGTTGTAACGATCCACCGTAGCCTTGAGCACATCCGGATCTATGTCCATTTGCTCCGCAAGCTCCTCAAGCGTATCAGCCTTGAGCTCGGTGGTACTCACATCCACGGCCCCCTTCGGCATAACGCCGTTGAAGGCGCTGGGCAACTCTCCGTCAAGCGAAGCCTGGTCCAAAATCTTCCAATATGCCAGATCGTCCCCCGGCTGTTCGGCAACCACGTGCGGTATGTTCAGAAACGAGGTCGCCTCGTTCAGGAATCGATAACCACGCTGATTCACCATGAGTACGGGCACACCACATAGCGGACTGGTAGGCCATGAGTTGTAGGGGTGCGTCTTCTCCTCCATCTGCGCACCTGCCCAGCAAAGCATCTTGTGACCATCGCCTGTATCGAGCGGGATCTCGGGCGTCTTGTCAGTCTGCATGACACCGTTGTACCAGTTCTGCTCCCTCAAGAAGCGAGCAATGCGCGGACTAAAAAACTCATCTATCATATCGTCGTTGTGCCCGAATCCACCGGTGCATACCACCACCCCTTTTTTGGCGGCATAGTACTCATAATCGCCGGCCGCATTCTGGGCGATCACGCCCACCACACGTCCTGCTTCGTCCTGATCGAGCTTGACGGCCGGAGTTTCAAACTTGAACTCGACGCCAACCCCCATCAGGTAGTCGTGCAACGTTTGGACGAATTCACGATAATTATCGCCCACCTCCGGATCGCCAATCTCCACAACCGTGTCGTAGAACGGACTGATCTCGCTGGTGCGATCCTCAAAACCAAATCCTTTGGCCGTAATGGCGATACCACTGTCGGCAAGCACCTTTTCGACCAACCAGTCCAGGATCTCGCCACTGTGAAACGCCCATAACGCCCATAGCTTCGCATCACAACGGTAGCACAGGCTGCGATTGATGTCCGTGAGGATCTCCTGCGGATCGTACTCGGGCAATCCCCTTTCAAGCTGGTACTTCGAATTGACAAATGCAGCTCCGAAACCACCGTAGTGAAATGACGACCATTTTTCCAGCACCGTCACCTGCGCCCCCTCGTCTTCGGCGGCAAGGGCCGCCAAAGAGCCGGCCACGGCCGACCCAAGCACAACCACATCCGATTCGAACGTCGCCGTGCAGTCCTTTTTCGAAACGGCAGGCGCCTCCCCCAACCAATCACCACCCTGAGTGGCGGATCCTGCTTTGCCATCACCTGCGCTTCCCGCCATGTTGGTGGGCGCGCATCCGGCAAGAGCCGCCAACGCGGCACCGCCCCCCAAAACGCCTGCCGCCCTCAGTGCGTCGCGACGGCTCAAGTTCATTGCCATGATCCCTTCCTTTCCTTGCGATTCCATGTATGTGCGGCGATACCGCTTGCAGCCGCATTCGCAAGTATGCGGCTGCAAGCGCTTTTCCTGATCCTCCCGACGGCATGAAATATCACCCATATCCCTCACCCCAACAGGACTAGGGGAATCCAAGCCGACACTGCTATTCTGTTCGAGCAGACGCTTGCGAACCATAGGGGGACAAAGGAGGGGCGGCATGAAACCATCCGTCAAATCGGTGCCCGTCTTCGTGCTGGCACTTTTCAACCACTGGGTCTTCTCCTTCACCGTATTTCCTCAGTTTGACTCACTCGTAGGAGCTGGCTCAAACGCTCTTCCACTGGCTATATTTCTCGGATTTGCCATCGTCTCCCAAATTCGCCCATCGTTTGTGGCGCATGAAAGATTCACGCAAGTGGCTCTGGGGTTCGTCATTGCCTCCGCAGCCGCCCTTTTCGCAAATGCGCAAACGGGATCACCTGTAATTATCACAGCAGGAACGGTCCTCATGGCCGTGGGCATCTTCTGGATGGACATCAGGGCGACGCTCGCGCTCATGCCCCTAAACCGCATTGCCTGCGCTTTTGTGCTTGCCACAAGCTTGGCCATCAGCCATCCAATAATCTTCTTATCGGGGCGTCTCGATTTTGAAGCCGGCCTCTCCTGCATCGCCCTTGCATCCTTTGCGCTCTTCTTCGCCTCCGCGTCTGCCGCCCCTGTCCTCGCAAAATACCGCAACATCCAATCGCCTTACAACTTGGCCGGAACGAATCCGTTCTCGTTCATCCCTCTCAATAGCAGCTTCTTCGGGCTATTCTTCGTGATATCATTGGTGTACGGCTACATCTCGCGCGGAGACGCCTCGGGCGCTATTGATCCTTTAAGCGTCTTCACACTTGCGCCTCTTCTTGTTCTCTCGGTTTGCTACCTGATACAACGCACGACGCTTTCGGCTGACACCCTTTTCAAAGGTGGCGCTTGTTTCGTGATAGTCGCGTTGGTGATCGAGCTTGCCTACCCGGGCCAAGCCCATAGCCTTGTACGCAGCGTATCCCTTGCAGGAAGCGAGCTTTACGACCTGGTTTTCTACTGGTATGCGCTGAGCATCGTGGGATCGAAGAACGAAACTGCGGTACTTCCCATGCTGACATACGGCCGATCAGTCCTGGCATTGGGCAGCCTCATCGGACTTCTATTCCGCGACATCTCGACTCAACTATCTGGCTATTCTGCGATTTTGTCGCCCATTCCACTATGCGTGATCGCATTTCTGTTTCTCGCTTACATCGTGATCATGCGCAATGCATTCCTGTTCGATGATTTGGCCGAGCGGATCAGGCCGGTTGGCGCCATTGAGAACCTAACGGACGCGGACTGCACGAAGACCGCGTTGCCGCGCAAGGAACTCGATGATTACCTCAAAGAGTTTTACCTGCTCACCGCTCGCGAGATAGAAGTATACGAACTGCTGAGGCTTGGCAGGGACTGCAATTTCGTGCAGAAAGAGCTTCTTATTTCGCGCAATACCGTACGCTCCCATATCCGCAGCATCTATACGAAGCTAGACATCCATTCCCATCAGGATCTCATCAGTTTCGACCAAAAGCTTTCCCGATCTTTCCAAGATGATACAAGGTAATTGGCAAAACGCGGGCACCTCAGCGCTGCCGTCCGCTGCCCCCCGCCATTTGCCACGCACCTTCATCTCGGCCATAATGGCAGAAGCAACGCCCCCATCGCCATTGCCGATGGGGCGCGATGACGCTTCTGCCGCATCAAGGGGATGGGGATTTATGCGCACCTTGCCTAAAGCGCGAACGCTTTTTTCCACTCGCACGTTCGACTGGGATTTTCTCGGGTTCGGTCTGTGCCGGGCTTGGATCTCCCTTGTGTTCGCACTGCCCGTGCCGAGTCTGCTCGCCATCAACGTGGATGAGAGGCTTTGGTTTTTCCTTCCCGGAGCAGCCGCCTGCCTTGTTCTGTGCATCGCCTCGCGAAAGGCCCCCTCGCCGCAGGTTCGCACGTTCTCGCTTCTTGCGGCGGGAGCGTTTTCGATCCTGGGAGTTCTTCTGACCTACGCGGGAATCGAAGCAGGATGGGGCCTTCCCGCGGGAATCGGCCTTTCTTTCGTCGGCATAGGGGCCGGACTTGCGCAAACGCTTTGGGGAGACAAGATGGCCTCGCTGTCGCCTGCGCGCACCGACCTCCACACCGTATGCGCTATGCTGTTCGCCGCCATCCTCACCGCCCTTTCGCGCTTCGGCGATTCCGCCGAAACCGCACTGCTCGCGTTCGTCATGCTGCCCTTGGGGTCGTTCGCGCTTCTTTACCGAGGCTTTGACGCCGGAACCTGGAGCATCGCGCAGGAGGGCAAAGACAAGACCACCCCCCCCCCTGGACGGATCCGCCGCACCTCGGGAGGCTCTGCCTGTCGATTTTCGCATTCACCCTTGTGTTCAACCTGGTCAACACCTCGCTGCCCCCCTTCCTGACGGCAACTGGAGAAGGATTCCAATCAGCGCGTAACCTGGCGAACGCGGGCGTGACGCTTGCGCTGCTCTGCGTCGTCGTTTTGCGGGGGCGCATCAGCCGCATGAGCTTGTACCGGCTCTCGTTCCCGGTGCTGTTCGGATCTTTGCTGCTGATGCTTGTGCTGCCCGGCGAGCACACGCCGTTCGCCTCGTTCGCCGCCGCCTCGGGATACAAGTTGTTCGACGTGCTGTTCTGGTGCGTGATCGTGGGATTGGCCCACGATCATCGCCCTCGCTCCTGGCAAACGCTGGGACTGGGCATGGCGGCGAATTTCGGAGGGATGGGGCTTGGCGTCGGCCTACACGGTCCCCTGATCGACGCGCTGTCGTCCGGAGTCCTTGATCCGACCCTCGTCGTCTGCGCGGCCATGTTCGCGCTCGCCGTGGTGACGATGCTCATCCTCCCCGAACGGCTGATCGCTCAAGTCCTGCCGCTCCCCGCCAAGCGCAACCCGCCCGAAACGCCCACGCTCGCGCAACGCTGCGCCGAAGCGTCCCGAAACGCCGGGCTCACCGCTCGCGAGAGCGAAGTGCTCCTCTTGCTCGCCCAAGGGCGCACGCAAAGCGTCATCGCCCGCAAGCTGGGCATCGGCGAAGGCACGGCGCACTCCCACATCATCCACATCTACCAGAAGATGAACGTCCACTCCCAGCAGGAGCTTCTCGACATCATAGAGGAGTCCGCGGGAGCGTAGCGCCCTGCTCCTGCTCCTGTTCCCGCCCCTGTTCCCGCCCCCGCTCCTGCTCCCGCTCCTCCTTCGCCCTGTTCCCACTCCCGCTCCTGCTCCCGCCCCTCCTTCGTCCCCGCCTCTACCTTCCCCCGCCGCCTCTACCTCCTGGGTAGAGGACTCATGCTCCGGCGAAAATCCACCGCTCGGGCAGTTTTCCTTCCGCCTGCCGCGTCGTTTCATGAGCACCGCAGGAACGCGAACGAACGAGAGGAGGGAAGTTCATGGGAAACCGAGTCGGACTCATCGCCTTGGGCGCATCGTTGAGCCTTGCGGGCGTCCTTGCGCTCGCCGGATGCGCTCCGCAAGCATCCTCGCAATCCACCGACCAGGACGCGGCAGCCGCCTCTGCAAGCGACGGCGCAGAAACGGCCGCAAACTGGTCGCCCGACGCCGATTGCGCGGCATGCCACGAAAAGGAAGCGTCGTCCGCCGAGGCCCCGGGGTGCCTTGCGCAGGCGCACGCGCAGCTTGGCTACGTCTGCGCCGACTGCCACGCCGACGAGCAAAGCTTGACCGCCGCCCACAAAAACGGCGCGTCGGGCACGCCCGCCACCAGGCTCCAAGCAAGCGACGTCGATGATGCCGCCTGCCTGGCCTGCCACGACAGCCGCGAGGCCATCGCAGCCCAAACAACCGACGTGACGATTGCCGACGACAAGGGCACCGCCGTCAACCCGCACGCGCTGCCGGCCAGCCCCGACCACGACAGCCTTGCCTGCATCGACTGCCACACGTCCCACGAGGCCGCACCCGCGCTCGAAGAGGCGGAGAGCACCTGCGCTTCGTGCCATCACGCCGGCGTGTTCGAGTGCGGCACCTGCCACAGCTAAAGAACGCGACCCCCCCCCCCGACGGCGGGATCGCAACGACAAGGAGGAGCATTATGGGAACCACCACGACCAACGACGTTTCGCGGCGCTCGTTTCTGAAAGGGGCCGCTGCGGCCGGAGCCGGGCTTGTGGCCACGGCCGCGCTCGGCGGCTGCGCCGCCGACGCCGAGAGCGCATCCGGGCAGCAACCCGACTGGATGCCCGAAAGCTGGGACTACGAGACCGATGTGCTGGTGATCGGCTACGGAGGGGCGGGCATGTGGACCGCCCTGACCGCCGCCGACGAAGGGCAGTCGGAAGTCCTCATCCTGGAGAAAGCGCCCGTGCGCGGCGGCGGCAACTCGGCCATCAACCTGGGCGAGTTCACCATCCCCGTGGACGAAGAGGGCTGCGCCACCTACATCAAGTCGTTCAGCCGCGGGCTCACGCCCGACGTCATGGCCGACGCCTGGGCGAAGGAGGCCGTGCGCAACGGCGAGTACGCCACGAAGTGGGGCCTGCCGTGGCAACAAAACGAGGGCACGCTGGCCAGCCGCTACACCGAAAGCTGCGAGTACCCCTTCCTGCCCGGCGCGGATTCCATGGAGATCGGCGCCATCGAGGGCTACGGCATGAACTTCTGGGACATCATGGACGCCCATCGCCAAGAGCTTGGCATCGAGGTGCTGTTCAGCGTGGAGAACGAAGAGCTCATCCAGAACCCCGACACGTTGGAGATCCTCGGCTGCTGGGCCGACTACGACGGCAAGCGCATCGCCATCAAGGCCCGCAAGGCCACGATGATGACCATCGGCGGCTTCGAGTTCAACGAGGACCTGAAAAACGAGCACCTCAAAGTGTACCCGGCGCTCGGCTTCTACGGCTGGCCGTACAACACCGGCGACGGCATCAAGATGGTGCAGGACGTGGGCGCGCAGCTGTGGCACATGAACTGCATGATAGGCGGCGCCAACCCCAACTTCCACGACGAGGAGTACCCCTACGCCATCCAGCTCAGCCCCAAGGCCGACAATTACATCTGGGTGGACCGCACCGGAAAGCGCTGGCGCAACGAGAAGGCCAGCAGCAGCCCGCACGTCGGATGGCACGAGTACCTCAGGTTCGACGACAAGATCTGCGACTTCCCGCTGATCCCCACCTGGGCCATCATCGACCAAACCGCCTTCGACGCAGGACAGCTCGGCCCCGACCCCTCGGCGAAGCTCGCCCGCGGCATGTACTCGTCCGCGCTGCCCGATGAGGTGGGCCGCTTCCCCGGATGGAGCCAGGACAACAAAGCCGAGCTTGAACGCGGATGGCTCAAAACGGCCGACACCGTTGAAGGGCTTGTCGAGGAAATGCGGAAAGTGGACCCCGGCATGATGGACGCGGAGACGCTCAAAGCCACCATCGACCAGTACAACGCATGCTGCGCCTCGGGCAGCGACCCCGAGTTCGGCCGCCCGGCCGAAACCCTGCTGCCCCTCGAGAACCCTCCCTACTACGCCTGGCCCATCTACCCCGGCGGGTGCTCGACGCTCGGCGGCCCGAAGAAGAACGAGCACGCGCAGGTGCTCGACGTGAACGACAAGCCCATTCCCCGGTTGTACGCCGCCGGCTGCTTCGGCAACTTCGCCGCGCACACCTACGGCATATCGGGCGGCAACAACGCCGAGAACATGGTGTGGGGCCGCATCGGCGCCCGCCACGCCTGCGCCCTCGAACCGTGGGACGCTTCTGAGGCGTAAAACGCGCATCGAAAGCGGGATCCCTCTCCCCCTCTTGCGCCGCCGGCGGCCCTTCCCGTCGGCGGCGCCTCTTTGCCGCCGGCGCTTCCTCGTCGGCGGCGTCCTTTTGCCGGCGGCCCTCTCCTACTGGCGGCCTCTCCCGTTGGCGACCCCCGTTGGCAGCGTCCCTGAGTCGGTAGCCGCCCTTTGCCGACGGCCCTCTCCCGCCAACCCCTCACGCTGTCGCCCCCTCCCACCAGCATCTCTTCTGACGCCGACCCGCCGTCGACACCGCCCTATCCGCCCGGACCGCTTCCGAATGGCGAGAAATCACCGAAGTCGGAAGGCTCGCGCACGCGCTGGGCGCATCCGCCCGGATGCCGCCCGCATAATGCCTGGTCGCAGGAAGACGGCCTCCTCCCCTTCGCGGGCCGGTCCGCAACGGGCGGCGCGAACCTTCCGACTTCGGTGATTTCTCGCCACCTCGCCCCGCAGCCGGGCGGCTTCGCGGCCCGAAGCCCGCTGCCGCGCCGCGCCTCATCTCGCGCCCGTCGGCAAGATGCGAGCGAATCGGCCCCGCGCCGACCCGCGCGCCCGGCAACCAACCCGTCGGCGTTCCCAGCATTACGCAAACTGGTCCCCACAAACCCCCAGATCACGCCCCCGCAACCTGAGCGTGCGCGAAAAAGGCCGAAACGCGCGCCCAAGTTGGTGGAGCGGGCGGGGACGCGCGGGCATCATAGGGCCGCGAGGCGTCGCCGCGGCCGAGGCGCGCTTCGGGTATCATGCAACCGAGCATAACAGAAGGGAACCCCGTATGAGTTTCGCCGAAAACCTCGTCTATTTGCGCCAGCGCTACGGCGTCACGCAGGAGGGCCTTGCCGAGCAGCTGGGCGTGTCGCGCCAGACCGTGAGCAAATGGGAAGCCGGCACGAACTACCCGGAGATGGACAAGCTGCTTGCGCTGTGCGACCTGTTCCATGTGAGCATGGACGACCTCATGCGCGGCAGCGTCCATATTGCCAAGGAAAACGACACCGAGCGCTACGACCGCCACATGAACCGCTACAGCGCATCCGTCGCCATCGGCGTCGCGTGCGCCATCTTCAGCGTGAGCGCGCAACAGGTGCTGGAAGCCCTCGGCGTGCCGGAGAACCTGCAGGCAGCGGCTCTTATGCTGTGCGTGGTCGCAGCCGTGACCCTGGGCATCGTCGCCGGCCTGAGCCACAGCGAGTTCAAGCGCCGCAACCCCGCCATCGAGCCGCGCTACTCCGCCGAGACGCTCAACCGCTTCGGCAGCCGCTACCCCGCCCTCATCGCCGTGGGCGTGGCGCTCATCTTCGCCGGGGTGATCCTGCTGGTTGCCCTCACCCCCGAAAACAGCGCCTCATCCGCCGATGAAATGCTGGAGAGCCTGGTGACCGCAGCGTTTCTGCTCATGATAGCCGCAGCTGCGGGCATCATCACCTGGACCTGCATGCAGAAGTCGAAGTACGACCTGTCCGAATTCACCTACATCGCGCATCGCCAAGACCTCGGAGCCGAGGTGCCTCCCACCGTCGCCACCAAAACGCCCCGAACGGTGCGCGCCGAATCCGTCATGGGCGCACTCTGCGGCGTCATCATGCTGCTGGCCCTCATCGTGTTCTTGGTGTGGGGCATAGTGCCGCTGTCCGACCAGATGGCCGCAGGAGGCGGCTTCGACAAATGGATGCTGAAGGACGCCATCCGCAGCGGGCAGGGCGGCTTCGCCGTCAGCTGGATCGCGTTTGTGGTGGGCGGCATCCTGTGCGGCATCGTGTGCATCGTCGGCAGCGTGCTGACGAAGTCGAAGGAGGACTGGGTGGCCGAAGCGCGCAAAGAGGACGCTTGGATCAAATACGCTCGCGAGGACGCCGACGCGAACGACCCTTGGGTCCGCGATGCGGAAGAGCGCAAGGCCAGTCCGGATGCGCGTCCACGCAGGTAGCCGGGAACGGCGCAAGCGCGTCCGGGCCGGCAGCCGCAACCGACCTGGAAAGCTGGTCGGCATGCTGACCAGCTTTCCAGCGCTCATGCAAGCCCGGAAGGCGTCATGCAAGGCAACGCCTGCCGACTCGGAAGGCGTTGCGCAAGGCTACGATCGCCGGTGACAGGAGGGTGACAGGAGGACGGGGATAACGTCACATTGGGATGTGCCCCAATGTGACGTTATCCCCGTCCTCCTGTCACACTGTGACGTTATCCCCGTCCTCCTGTCACAATCCCAATGTGACGTTATCCCCGTCCTCCTGTCACAACCCCCGATGAGCCTCGTAGAACCGCTCGAAGCTGTCCAGCAGGTCCATGCGATCGTGAGTGTCGGTCTTGGCGTAGATCTTATGCACATGGGTTCGCGCGGTGGAATCGGCGATGAACAGCTTCTCCGCAATGTACTGGGTGGTGCGTCCGGCCAGCAGGTAGCCCAGCACTTCGGCCTCGCGGCCAGACAGGCCGTTTCCCGCAGCGAATCGGGAGATGAACTCGGTCCTATCGGGAGCGCGCTCAGCCTGTTCCTGCAGCGCTCGGTCGCCGGCAACACCCTGCAGCTCCTCGGCCAACTTGTCGGTGAACACAAGCGTGGAGGCCACCACGACCACCATGAACCCTGCGATTGAAACCAGCTCCGGCGGCACGCCTTGGGGCATGAGCGTCACCATCGCCACCCCCAAAAGCCACCCGGCAAGCATGCCCGCTGACATGGCGAAACGAACGAACGCCATGGAGCGCGCAAGCGAAGCGTCGTTGGTTTTCGCCACGTTGCAATAATCGTTGAGCGAAAGCACCTCGAACAGCAAATACGCGGTCATCACGCACAGCCCCGCCGCCACGCCCAACGTTTCGGACATCAGGGCGAACAGCGCGAACCCCGCCGCGAACAGCACGGGAACGCCTCGGTAGACCAGATAGAGCCCCGCCCCTCGCCTGCCCCCGCGCAAAGAGCCCACAACCACGCCCGCCACAACGAGGCTCCCCACGCACTGCAGCAAAGGACCGCTTGCCAACCCGAATTCGGACGTTGCCGTGCGGCACGAGTAAAGCGCGAACGCAAACGCATACAAAAGCAGCGCCAAGGTAAGGCGCGCGACGGAAGGAGAACGCGGTCGGGCGGGCGCATCTTGCCCGACGCTTCCGAACAGCACTTCGCCGCCCTGATCGAGCGAGTAGCGCGTCGACAACATAAACGCCAGCGCGGACGCCACGGGCAAAACGACCGCGAACAGCATCATGACGGCATCCCCCAACGCCACCGCCAACAGGCACAAAAGCGAGCCGAACGCGTAGGAGAGCGCCAAAAGCAACGCCGTCTCGCCCAGCTTCGCATAGCCGAAAAAGCACATCCACATCAGAAACATCGCCACGTCCGCAACAGCCGCCAACGCGCCCGCCGCCGTCACCGCAACGGGACCGCGCGCAAACAGAAGCGCCACTACAGACAGAGGGCCGGCCACAATGCACGCGCCCGACAGCGCACGCACGCCCACCGGATTGGCCCAACGCTTCGAAAACAGCGCAGCGCAGGCCAGAAACGCCACGCGAAAGCCGACCTCCGACACCTCGAACGGCGTGTCGCCCACGCCGCGCAGCAACCCGAATAGCGGAGAGGGCGACACCGCCACCAAAAACAGCCACGTCCAAAAAAGGGAGAATCCGAACAACCGCACGGGAAACGCCTTCCCCAGCCTTATCTCCATTGCCTCGTCCCCCTTTCGTCACGCTCGATTATAGCAGCGCCCAATCGCGCCAGCCGACGCCGCGCCCGAAATCGCGCTGCTCCATATCAGCCTGATGAACTGCGTAAACACAAAAATCGACGTTTTGATGTATACCCCGTTCGCACGTTCCACCACTTTGACGATACCCCGAAAGCTTCCCAAACCATAACGTGCTCGTCGCCTACGGACACGACGGGCAAACAAACGAACGAGAACCAAGGAGGCGCCCATGACGACAACCCGGACACCGGAAACGGCCGATCCGACAAACCCGGCAAGCCTTGAAGATCGCACGGAACGCGCATGGAAAACCGTGCACCGGCGCGGATCCTTCATCCACATCATGCGCAAGACTTTGGAGCACTGTCGCACACAACGCGCGTTTTCCGACATGGAGCGCGAGATGGCGACGTATCCGGAATTCCGCTACAGCGACCAGAGCCAGGCGAGCATCATCCGCATGTTGGTAAACGCAGGCGCGCTTGAGTGCGGGAAGGACCGCACGCTGCGCACCACCGACGCGGGCGCGGGCGCGGCCGACCGCATGCGGCCAAGCGAGCAACTGCGCGCCCTGTTCGACGAGGACCCCGAACGCCAAGGCGCCTACACGACCATCATGGAACTGTGCCGCACGCCCCGGGAGTACCCGGACGTCGAAGAGGCGATGAGGGCGTTTCCCTCCTTCACCTCGCACAACGAGCTTTCCGGCCTGCCGGCGTTTCCCAGCGCCTTGCTGGCGAAGTTGGAGGCGGCCTACGGGCTGGTCTGGGACGAGGGATGGACGCTCACGCCGGAGGGAGCGGCGTTTTTGAACGAGCGTACAGCCCGCACGCCTCGCGAGGGCGCGGACGAAACCGAGGAGAGGAGGACCGCATGACGAAAACCAATGCCACCCGTGCGCGGGATGCCGCCTCTGCGCAAGGCGCCCGCAAGCGCACCGCCCCTGCGCAGGCCAACGCCGCCTCCGCGCAAGGCAACGCCTCCGCGCACGATGCCCCCGAGCAGCCCGCGTACCGCAACCTGGCAGACATCGCCGACGCGACGCAGGCATGGGAGCTTTCAGGACCCGCCGCCTTGCGGGACGCAGACGAAGCCTACGCGTCTTCGGGCACCGACGTGCGCATGCACCACACCTGCTGCCACAACTGCTACAACTGCTGCCCGGTATGGGTGCGCACCGAGGACGGCGTGGCCGTGAAGATAGAGGGCGACCTGGACGGCACGCTTTCGAAGGGGGCTATCTGCACCAAGTGCCTCAACCAACTGCACCTCGTGTACAGCCCGCGCCACGTGCTGCATCCCATGAAGCGCGTGGGAGAGCGCGGCACCAACGAATGGGAGGCTATCAGCTGGGACGAGGCGCTTGACCTGGCCGCCACCCAGATGGCGCTCGCCATCAGAAAGTACGGCCCCTACTCCATCATGGTGGGCGCCGGCGGTGGCGGAACCTACGGCAACGTGTTCCAACGCGTGACGCAAGACGCGCTCGGCGCGCCGGTGTGCATATCGGCCGGCGGCTGCCAGTGCTACCTGCCCGCCGACTGCGCCGGCCAGTGGATGCACGGCGGGTCGAACAACCGCCACGAGGGCAACAACGCCCGCGAGATGTGGAACGCCTGGCATCCCACCATGGAGTGCGTGGTGCTGTGGGGCGCGCAGACAAGCGCCTCGGGCGCCGGCTACGCGGCCCGCGCCAACGCCGACATGCGCGAGCGCGGCGTGAAGACCATCGTGGTGGACCCGTACCTCACCGAGGAGGCCGCCAAAGCCGACATTTGGCTGCCCGTGCGCCCCATGAGCGACATCGCCATGCTGCTGGGATGGTTCCACTACATCATCGCGAACAAACTCTACGACGAACAGTTCTGCAAGTACTGGACGAACTACCCCTTCCTCATCGACCCCGACACACGACTTCCCCTCAAAGCGGAGGAGGTGTGGCCCGACTACGTCAACCCCGCAGCCGACCCCAACGACGTCTACGACACCCCGGCCTACGTGTGCTTCGACGCGCGCACGAACTCCGTGCAGCCCTTCCCGTTCAGCCTGCCAAAAGACTCGCCGGTTGACCCGGTGGTGTTTTGCGAGGCTGAGGTGAACGGGCGCCTGTGCAAAACGGGCGGCCAGATTCAATGGGAAGCCTGCCAGGAATGGACGCTTGAGAAAACCGCGCAGGTCACCTGGGTCGACGCGGACACCATCGAGCGGGCGGTGAAGCTGTACGCCACCACGCTCTCGGGCATCGGCACCGGTCAGTTCGCCGACATGAGCGAGTTGTCATCCAACTTCATCTTTGGCACCATGGCGCTCGACATGCTATGCGGCAAGGTGGACAAGCCCGGCGTGGTGCTGACCGAGCAGAAACCCGCGTCGCGCCACACCACCCGCCCAACGCTCTTTTGGTGCGACCGCCCCTACCAAGAAACGTTCGGCGTAGGCTGGACCGTGGGCCTGACCGAAAACGAGAACCTCCGTCGCAGCCAGGCGGCCGTCGAACGCTTAAACGAGCAGGGCGTAGATGGCCTGGCCAAACAAAGGCAGTTCGTGGACTACCAGATGGCGCGCCTGGGATCCGACAAGCACAAGGCCGTGCACCAATGGCAGCTCAACGAGCTTGCGCCGGTGCGCCGCGCCCTCAAAACCGGCGAGCCGTACAAGATAGCCGTACGCTGGGAGCAATCGGGCAACAAGTACTGCGTGATGGGCCACGGCGAGGAATGGAACGAAGCCTACGCCACCCTCGATTACTGCATCCATCAGCAGCCGCACATGACCTCGACCACCATCGAGGACGCCGACTTGTTCCTGCCCTTGCAGGAATGGCTCGAATTCGAACACGGCACGGAAACCGTCACGCAGTTCAACCAAACGTTCATGCGCAAGCAGATCGTGCATCTGGGCGAGACGGCGGACCCGTTCATCGTGGTGACGCAGCTGGTGGACAAGGTGTGCGAGAAGCTGGGCGGCAGCGACAAGATCCTCTACCGCGATTTCCAGTTCAACGGCACCTACCGCACCAAAGAGGACATCTACCCCGTTTGGGCAAAGCTTTTCGGCGTGGACGACTGGGAGCAAGCGGTGAAGCACTCGGAGGACCACACCCTCACCGTGCCCATCGACGAGCTGTACCAGTTCTACCAGTACCTCGACATCGCAGACGACGGGCTGCCGGCCGGATTCGCCACGCTCTCGCGCAAGTGCGAACCGTACGTGACCATGGCCGTCATGAACGGGCACACGGGGTTTCCCTACCACTTCCCCTACGAGCAGACGGGCCCGAACGGCGAATGGCTGGAGTACGACGCCGTGTGCACGTACAAAGAGCAGAGCGAAAACATGCTGCAAGACGACCCGGACTATCCGTTCTACCTGACCACGGGCCGTATAGCGCACTACCACCACTCCACGCTGCGCAACGCGCCCTACAGCCGCGAGCTTATCCCCGTGCCCGACGTGCGCCTCAACCCGCGCGACGCGCGCGAGCTGGGCGTGGCGCACGGAGACTGGGTGGAGCTTTCAAGCCGCCGCGGCCGCACGCGGGGGCGGGCCTACCTCACCGAAGGGGTGCGTCCCGGCGTGGTCATGATGGAGCGGTTCTACTTCCCCGAAAGCTACGACAAGACGCAGAAGAACTTCAGCGGCGGCTGGCGTCAGTGCAACGTGAACCTCATGGCGCGCGACGACGTGGTGAACCCCACGTTCGCATCGGCCAGCTGGCGCGGCTACCGCGTGAACGTGCGGAAAGCGGAGAAGCCCGAGGGCATTTGGACAGAGCCGCACGAGTTCGAGCCGTTCATGCCCACGTTACACACCCAGGACAACACGCAGGAGGTGTTCCGCCATGCCTAAGAACTGCCTGGTCGTGAACTTGGACCGCTGCACCGGCTGCGACAGCTGCATCGTCAGCTGCAAGTTCGAGCACGACCTTCCGCTCGGCATCTTCTACAACCGCGTGATGCAGGTGGGACCCACCGGCACCTACCCGAACATCGAGCGCTACAACCTGCCCGTGCAGTGCCAGCAGTGCGAAAACGCGAACTGCGTGCGCGTGTGCCCCACCGGCGCCAGCTACCGCGACCCGAAAACCGGCACCGTGCAGATAGACAAAAGCAAGTGCATCGGATGCCAGTACTGCCTCTACGCCTGCCCCTACGGCGTGCGCAGCTTCGATGAAGCCGAGGGCGTGGCCAAGAAGTGCACGCTCTGCCAGCACCTCACGGCCGACGGATCGTCCAAGCCCGCCTGCGTGCACAACTGCCCGGGCGGGGCGCGCTTCTACGGCGATTTGGACGACCCCGACTCCGACGTATCGCGCGAACTGGCGAAATACGACGCTTCGTGCATCCACATGCTGCCTGAGCCGCAAAACGAGCATCCGCTCACACGCTACATCCTCTCGCCCGCATATGCTTCCTGGAAGGAGTTGGTGTAAATGACGCCCAAGATCCAATGGCCGCTCGTGCTGTTCTCGCTTCTGGCGGGGGCCGGCGGTTGCGCGTTCGCCTTCGCGAGCGCGGCCAACGCTTTGGGAGAGGGCGTCGGCGCGACCGGTGTCGTGGCTGCGGCATCGCTTGCGCTGATCGCCGTCGGCGGCATCTGCTCGGTGTTGCACCTGGCGCGTCCGCAGCACGCCTTCGCCGCCGTCACGCACCTGCTTTCGTTCTCGGGCATCTCGGTGGAGCTCATCATGCTGGGCGTCACCGGCGTGCTCATGGTCGCGTACCTGGCGCTGTGCTGGTTCGGCGGCAGCGAGGCCGCACGGCTGGCGGTGGGGCTGGCGGGTATCGTCTCGGGCCTGGGGCTGGCGTTCGCGACGGGGCACGGCTACCTCATCTCCTCGAAGCCCGCGTGGAACACCGTCAAGCTGCCGCTTGCCTACACGGGCACGGCGCTTGCGGCGGGCGGGTTTTTGTACCTGGTCATAGCCGCGCTTTCCGGCGAGGCGCGGGAACTGGCCGTGATTTCATGGATCACGGGGGTATGCGTGCTCGCTTCCGTGGCGACGCTCGCCGTCTACCTGGCTCACCTGGGCCTTGCGGAGGCGCGGCGGCATGCGCTCACGCTGTGGGGAGGCATCGTCGCGTGCGGTATGGCGGCCTCGGTTGCGTGCGCGGCGGCTGCCGCTTTCTTGGACCCTTCGTCGCCGGCCTTCATTGCGGCAGCGGCAGCGGGTGCAGCCTTCACGCTTGCCGGCGGGCTTTCCCTGCGCGTGCTCATGTGGCAGACCGGCGTGGCATTCCTGTCGTTTTTCGACGACGCGCAAGCCCGGCGCAGCGCCATCCTCAACTGCTGACGCACGCAAAGCCCGCCCCTTAGCACCTGTCCGCATTCCGCAGAGCACGTAAGGTGCGCGGGTCCCATCCCACAACGCACGCGGCACCCTCCTGCGAACCACCCCGCCCCATCTTGCAAAACGCCCCGTCCGTCCCCTCCGAACGCACAAGGAGACCCCGATGATCGACCCTCAGGAGTTCGCCCAAGCCCAAAGCGGGCGCAGCGCAATGTACCGCCTGATAGAGAAACTGTTCGCCGCGCCGTTGTCGCAGGCCGACCTCGATGCGCTCACCCGCGCCAACCTGCCCGCGCTCGCCTGCGGCAGCCCCCGCGCGGAGCACGGGCTGCGCGAGATGGCGCGCTTTTTGCAAGCGTGCGACAGCGGCACGCGCGAGGCGCTGGCGCGGGATTACACGTCGGCCTTCCACGGCGTCCAGAGCATAGGCGGCCGCATGGCCCTACCCTACGAGAGCGCGCATCAAGGCGAGAGCCAGCAGCTTATGGGCGCAGCGCGCGGCAAGGTGCTCAACGTGTTCAAGAAGCAGGCGCTCAAGCTGGATGCGGGCATCGACCTGCCCGAAGATCACCTGGCCTTCCTATGCGAGTTCATGGCCGCGATGGCGCAGCGAACGGCCGCGTCCTTTTCCGCAGGAGACGTTGACAAGACGTGCGAGAGCCTGCGTTTGCAGCGCGCGTTTTTGCGCAGCCACATCCTCAGCTGGTACGAGCACTTCGCCAAGCTGGCCGCGCGCATCGTGGACGAGCCGTTCTACTGCGGAGCGCTGGATGCGGCGGGCGGGTTCTTCGCGCTTGACGCCGCCGCCCTCGACGACATGCTGGCCGATCTGGGCGCGCCGGAAGAACCCTTCGACCTTGCCTGGTGGGAGACGCCTCCAACCACGCCCGGGATGCCTCACGCCTCGGATTCTCGCGCCTCGGATTCTCGCGCCTCGGACGGCCGCGTGCGCATACGGCGCGGCCGGTGCATTCGCAAACGCGGCGACACGTGCTCGCGCTGCGTTGCCGCCTGCCCGCGCGGCCTCGATCCGTTCGAAACGAGCACGACGCGCATCCGCGCGGATTGCACCGGCTGCGGCCTGTGCGTCAAGGCGTGCCCCACCCAGGCCCTGTCTCTGAAACATCGTTAAAAGCGTCGCACCATGCGGAAGCGACGGAAAAACCGACAACAAGGAGGAACCATGCAACCAAAACAAGACGTTATCGGCGTCTCCGACAAGCTGTCGCTTGGCAAGGCGATACCGCTGAGTCTGCAGCATCTCATGGCGTTCGTGGGAGGCGGCGCCATCCTGCCCGCCGTGCTCATGGGGCTTGATCCGGCGCTGGCCATCATGTGCACCGGTCTGGGCACCATCATCTACCTCATCTGCACGAAGAACAAGATTCCCAGCTACTTCGGCGTGTCGTTCTCGTTCATCACGCCGATGGCGGTCATCACGGCCGTCTCGGGCATTCAGGCGGCGCTTTGCGGCATCGTGGCGGTGGGCGTGGTGTTCGTGATAGTAGCCGGCATCGTGAAGCTGGTGGGAACGAAGTGGATCGACGTGGTGCTACCCCCTGCGGTGTCGGGCTGCATCATCGTGGTCATCGGCGTGGGCCTGTCGGCCACGGCGGTGGACATGGTGCTCAACAACGGCACGGGCGAGTTCGACGGCCTGGGCTGCCTCGTGGCGTTCGTCACGTTCCTGGCGGCGGTCGCGTTCTCCAGCTTCTGCAAGGGCTTTTTGAAGACCATCCCCATCCTGCTTGCCATCATCGTGGGGTACGTCGTGGCGTTCGCCTGCGGCATGATCGACTTCTCCCCGGTGAGCGAAGCGGCTTGGATCGGGCTTCCCAACATCACGCTGCCGGTGTTCGACCTCAACGCCATCCTCGTCATCGGACCCATCGCGTTCGTGGTTATCGTGGAGCACATCGGGCATCTGCTGGTGGTGAGCAACATCACCGGCGAGAACTACAACGACAAGCTGGCCGCATCGCTTCTGGGCAACGGCCTGGGCACCGCGGTCTCGGGCTTTCTGGGCGGCCCGGCGCTCACCTCCATCGCCGAGAACATCGGCATCATGGGCGTGTCGCGCGTGTACTCCACCCGCGTGTTCTGGTACACCGCCGGCTTCGCGCTGGTGCTCGGCGGCTTCTGCCCCAAGCTGGCCATGCTCATCAACACCATTCCCACCTGCGTGCTGGGCGGCGTCTCGCTCATGCTGTTTGGCCTCATCGCCGGCAACGGGCTGTCGCTGCTTGTGGACAGCAAGGTGGATTTCAGCAAGAACCGCAACCTCATGATAGCTGCCGGCTCGCTCATTCCCGGCATCGGCATGATGACCATGGGCGTTTCCATTCCGCTGGGGTCGTTCAACCTGCCGGGGCTGCTGCTGGCCTCCATTTTGGCCGTCGTGTTCAACCTGGTGCTGCCCAAGGAGGACGAAGCCGGCGATGCTGCGGGCGAGACCGCAGGCGAAGCTGTGCGCAAGGTCGCAGGCGAAGTTGCGGACAGGACTGCGAGCGAGACAACGCGCTGATCGAGCATGATTCGCGACACCGATGCGAAGGGGACGAGCATGAGCGAACGAAAAGCCATTCCGGTCGACGCGAAGCTGCCGGCGCCGCAAGCGTGCGCCTTAGGGCTGCAGCACTTCCTATCGATGTTCGGCGCGACGGTGCTCGTGCCGCTGCTCATGGGGTTCTCGCCATCGGTGTCCGTGATGTGCTCGGGCCTGGGCACCATCATCTACCTGCTGTGCACCAAGCAGAGGATCCCCAGCTACCTGGGTCCTTCGTTCTCATTCATCGGGCCGGTCGTCGCGGCGTCGGCGGTGTGCGGGCCGTCGGGGGTTGGGTCGGGCATCGTGGCGGCCGGCCTGGTGTTCGCCGTGGTGGCGTTCGTTGTTTGGAGGGTAGGCACCCGCTGGATCGACGTGCTCGTTCCAGCCCCCGTGATGGCCGCCATCATCATCGTCATCGGATGCGGACTTGCCGCCACGGCCGTGAGCGAGGCGTTCCTTGATGGCGCGGGCGACCCGCTCCCTTGGCAGGAGATCGCCGTCGCCTTCGTGGCGCTGCTGGTCGTGGTGGCTTGCACCTGCTTCGGCAAACGACTGCTTGGCACCATTCCCGTCCTTGCGGGGGCGGCAGCGGCGTACGTGCTCGCATGCGCCTTCGGGCTGGTCGATTTCTCCGCGGTGGCGCAGGCGCCGTGGTTCGGGCTGCCCGAGCTCACGCTCCCGTCGTTCGACCAGGGTGCTATAGCCCTGGTGGCGCCCATCGCGCTCGTCGTTGTCATCGAGCACATAGGCCACCTGTTCGTCATCGGACAGATGACAGGCGCCGACTACGGCCCCATTCTGCACCGTTCCATCTTGGGCGACGGCTTGGCCACCATTGCGGCGGGATTCCTTGGGGCCCCGCCCGCCACCACCTTCGCCGAGAACATAGGGGTCATGAGCGTGACGCGCGTGTACGCGACGCAGATTTTTTGGTACGCGGCGGGCGCGGCGCTGGCAGTGGGCGGGTTCTGCCCGAAGCTCGGCGCCCTCGTTGGCACGATACCCGATCCAGTCATCGGGGGCGTATCCATCATCATCTTCGGCCTCATCGCCTGCAACGGCTTGAAGATGCTCGTGGAGAACAACATCGACCTTTCCGACAACCGCACCGTCACGGTTGTTTGCGCCCCCATCGTCGTAGGCGTGGGCATGCAGGCGCTTGGCGCAGGCATCCCGATAGGCGACTACTCGCTGCCCGGCCTAGCCGTGGCCGCGCTGCTGGGCATAACGTTGAACCTGGTTCTGCCCAAGAGACAGGCCGAAAACGCCGACCCGCAACCCGCCCGCGCGTCGGAGAGCCGCTCTCTCCGTTAGGCATATGAAACCAGCGTTGGCATGAGCGCGCTCGCACGATGCCGGGTCGAGCCCCCGCCCGCAGGCCCCACCCAGCGATCGGACCGGACCCGTGCCGGCGGGGCTTTGTCCTGCAGCCCGACCTGGCCTATGCCAATGCTGGTTTGGCGAAGGGCGGCGGCCCTTCTGGACAAAACGGCCTCTAATCCACATCCTCACATGAGGATAATCAAAACTGCAAGTCGGCTACCTGGGGAAACGAGTGGCCTTCCCGCATGTTTTCTTGAAAGGGGCCCAAATCGGCCTGATTTCGCTTGAATTCATGTGGATCAGGGCCCGTTTTGTCCATGATCTTTTTGCTCACTGTTTAATCACCGCCGACGCGGGCCAAGTCGGACCGCCGGAGGGGACTCGCCGGCGCCTCGGAAAGACCCTCCCACCGGCAAGAACCCGTTGGCGCGGACCGGCCGGCGCTTCGAAGGGTGACGTTATCCCCGTCCTCCTGTCACGTAAGGGTGACGTTATCCCCGTCCTCCTGTCACGTACGTTATCCCCGTCCTCCTGTCACTCCCCTGTCACTGGAACCGCGGCCGGCGCCGTGAGCCGCACCCGCCGCTTCCCGCCTCACCCCCGACGCGCCGCAACGAACTCCTGAAGCTCGTTGCGGTTTCCCACGCCCACCTTCCGGTAGATGTGCCGCGAATGCGTCTTCATCGTTGAGTCCGCCACGTACAGCTCCTCTCCGATGCGCGCAAGCGTGTAGCCGCGCATCATGAGCACGAGCACCTCCTCCTCGCGGCGCGTCAGGCCGTAGCGCTGCGCCACCCGCGCGCACGCTCGCGCCGTGCGCTCCTCCTCGTCGAGCACCGTAAGCGTTCCCGAACCCTCGTTGAGGCTGGCTACGCCCCAGGTCGTTGTGAAGTCGCGGTCGGACACAAGCACCATCGACAACGCCACGAACGCAACGACCAGCACCGCTATCGTCGCCACAAGCACCTCGGGATCGGCGAAAAGCGGCGCGCCCAGGCCGAGACGGCCTTGCCGGCGAACGAGCCGAGGAAAAGGCTCGCCTGCGTGATGCCGAACATCCACACAGCGTTCACCCCGTAACGGTACGAGATGCCGCAGAACACCACCGTCACGAACACCGAGAACAGTGTGAACGCCGCGTTCGAGCACAACGCCGCCGCCACGCCGCTCCACCCGTACCCCATGAGCACGAGCAGCGCGCCCGCCACCAACACGGGAACCGCTATCTGGTACAGTGCCTTGATCTCGATCATCCCCTTGCGCGCCAGCGCCGCGACGAGGACGCACGCGGCGGCAACGCACACGCCGAAAAGCACGGTCACCCGGTCCTGCGCCCCAAGGAACCCGCGAATCACCGCGTTGGAGAACCCGAACGCGGCCAACAGCACAAGCGGGCGCACCGAAATGGTCCAACCCGCGCGCTGCCGCTCGCCCTGGCGAAATGCAACCTCCTTCGTGCGACGGTCCGCCCGGCAAAGCGCCAGCAGCGAGGCCGCCGGCATGAGGATAGTCGCAAGAACCACCACCGGAAACGGCTCTATCAGGCACACCAGAAACGTCAAAAGCGCGGAGAAGAAATGCGCCAGCGTGAAGAACACCAGCACATAGGCCGTGTCGAACTGGGCGTACAGCTCCATCCAGCCCAGATACAGCACAGCGAACCCCACGTTGAGGACGACGGCGCACAGCGTTGCGGCCCACGGAGGCATCGTCGCCGCCCCCGCCGCGCCAACCGACATCGCGACGCCCGCGAGCAAAAGCAGCCGGCGGCGCCCAAGCACGCTTCCTACGCGCTTCGCCAGCACCGCCAAAGCGCCGTACGCCCCGATCCTCGCCAAAGACGGAACTCCCGCCAGCGCAAGCGACGCCGCGTCCGATGGCGCGCCCACCAGCTGCAAGCTGACCACGTTCGAAAACGACACGACAAGGCACAGGCCGAGGCACCAACCGCTCCACCCCGCAAGGCCGTTGCCAACACGCTTGCCCTCGCCCATGCAGCGCCCCTCCTTCGCCTCGCGCAAATCCGTTCGCCCATCTTAAAGCAAACGATATTCCCCGACCACGCGAAACACGCAAGGGAGGACGAAAATCCCCCCTTGCGTCCTCCCCCTCGTCCACTGTGCAACGTTGCAAAAATGCGCCACGCTGGCCATGTCAGGAGCGGAAGCGCCCCCTTTCCGAAGCGCTTCCCAAGGCAACCAACCCAAGGAGGGACCATGGAAAACAGGGTGTCGCGCAGGTCGTTTCTCATCGGAGCGGGAGCGCTTGGCGCAGGGCTGGCGGCAAGCATGGCGGGATGCGCTCCGCAAGCGTCCGCCGAAAAGGAAGCGGGATCCGCAGCGGACGGCTCGCCAAGCGGCACGTCAACGGGCCGCCCCGCGTTCCTTGATGCGCCCGAGCCCATCTCCGACATCAAGGAAACGCTTGAAGCCGACGTCGTGGTGGTGGGCCTTGGCGTGGCCGGCGTGTCGGCCACCCGCTCGGCCGCCGAGGAGGGGCTTAAGGTGATCGCCCTTGAACGATGCGCCGAACCGAGCGCTCGCTCGTCGCAGTTCGCCGCCTTCAACACCGACAACGCCCGAAAAATGGGCATCGAGGACGTGGACGCGGCGGCCCTCGTCAACGAGATGATGGTGCAGACCGGCCACCGCGCCGATTTCCGCGTGCTCAAGAACTGGGCCGACCACTGCGGGGAGGCGTTCGACTGGTACGCCGGCGCCTACGACGGGCTTTTGTGGCAAACCCCCGAAGGCGAGAAGTACGACGCGGACAAAGACTCCTTCGTCGTGAACCGCAACCAGTACAAGCCCTACGACCCCGCCATCGACCACGAGCGCGTGTTCACCGGCACGCTGTCGTTCAGCACGCCCAACAAGGGAGGGCACAAGCCCATCATGCTCGCCAACTTCGAAAAGGCCCAGGCCACCGGCAACGTTGACGCACGCTTCAACGCCCGCGCCCGCCAGCTGGTGAAGGAGGGCGACCGTGTGACGGGCGTGATCTACGAGGACGTGACCACCGGCGAGTTCACGCAGGTGAACGCTGGCAAGGGCGTGGTGCTGGCCACCGGCGGCTACGTGCGCAACGACGAGCTGCTGGCGTACTACATCCCGTGGATCCACAACCTCAAGGACAAGTTCACGTTCACCTACGCGCACATGGACGCCAACGGCGAGTTCACCGACCAAGGCGACGGCATGCTCATGGGCCACTGGGCCGGCGGGCACATCGAGGAGGGCCCGCACTGCGCCATGGCCCATGGCGACCTGGGAAAACTGGGGGTCGACGCGTTCTTGCAGCTGAACGCCCTCGGCGAGCGCTACATCAACGAGGACCTCACCAACGACCACTTCGGTTCGGCCATCCTGCGCCAGCCGCAAACCACCATCTACCAGATATTCGACGCGAACTTCGTCGAGCAGGCGAAGTCCATGCAGTCCAGCCTGGGAGCGTACACGAGCATCGCGCCCGAAACGGCGGAGACGGTGGACGAATGGACGTCGGCCCAAGGCGGCACCATCGATGAGCTCATCGCGAACCTTCAGGTGGACGCCGACGTGGCCGCCACCATGAAAGCCGAGATAGAGCGCTACAACGAGCTGTGCGAGAAAGGCGTCGACGAGGATTTCGGCAAGGCGGCCGAGCGCATGTTCGCGCTCAGCACCCCGCCGTTCTACGCCATCCGCTACGAGGTGTCGGGCGGACCGAGCGACGATACGCACAACGCGCTGCGCTGCCTGGTCACCATGAGCGGCCTGTCCACGAACAAGCACGCCCAGGTGCTCGACGAGAACCTGGGCGTGCTGCCGGGGCTCTACGCTGTCGGCAACACGCAGGGCGGACGATTCCTCGGCGACTATCCGGCCACGCTCGCCGGGGCCAGCCACTCCATCGCCATGACGTACGGCTACCTGACCGGCAAGTTCATTGCCGAGCAAAGCTAGGGGCGCCTTGCCGCCTGCAGGCCGCGTCCCGCAGGCGGGCGCCGCTCCCTCGCGCCCCGCAGCGGCCCCTCCCCGCCGCGGGGCGCCCCCGTCGCAGACACCCTGCCCACCACGCGCTCCTCATCAGCCCAAACGCGCAAAAAGTACCTTTTGGACACAGGTGGGTACCCTTTGCGTCTAGCGCTCGCTCCCTCCCCGGTCCTACGATTCCGGGCCGTAGGCATCACCGATCGCCCGCACAGCGGGCAGAAGGAGGGATCGCACATGAGGGACTCTCGCCACAGCGACGCGCTCGAAGCGGTCGCGAAGCACGGTGCCGCAAGCGGCGCGGCGCTGTTCCAGCGAGGCGGCGTCACCCGGCGGACGTTTCTGGAGGGCGCGGCGTTCATCGGCGTCTGCGGCTCCGCGATGGGCTTCGGCCTTGCAGGATGCGCGTCGCCGAGCGCGGAGTCGGGCGCGAAAGGCGCGACGCAGGGCTGGAAGGCGGGCACGTACACCGCCAGCGTCACCGGCCACAACGCCCCGTTCACCATCGACGTGACGTTCTCGGAAAGCGCCGTCACCGCCATCGACACCGCCACAAGCCAGGAATCGCTCGGCGTGGGCGCCTCGGCGCTTGAGACGCTTTCGAACCAGATCATCGAGCACCAAACGCTCGACATCGACTCGGTCACCGGCGCCACGCTGTCCAGCATGTGCCTGCAGCAGGGCGTGAGGGATTGCGCCGAGCAGGCGGGCGCCGCAGACGCGCTTGAAGCCGCCCCCGGACCGGACGACAGCGTGGAGGCGTCCTACGATGCCGACGTGTGCGTCATCGGAGCCGGCGGCGCGGGGCTTACGGCGGCCATCGCCGCCGCCCAAGCGGGCGCCCAGGTGGTCGTGGTGGAGAAATGCGGCATCACGGGCGGCTCGACGAACGTCTCGGAAGGAGCGCTCAACGCGGTGGATCCCGAGCGCCAGCAAAAGCAGGGCATCGAGGACTCCATCGAGCAGTTCTACCAGACCACCTACGAAGGCGGCCACGAGCAGGGCACGCCCGAGCTCATCCATTACCTCACCGACAACGCCCTCGACTCGGTCCACTGGCTCGAATCGCTCGGCGTGGAGTTCAAAGAGGAGGTGGGATCGGCCACCGGTTCGCTCGGCGAGCGCAGCCACTACCCCGCCACACCGTCAGGCAACACCTACATCCGCTCCTTCGAGGCGTTCATCGAAGAGCACCCCGACCAGATCACCGTCCTGCACGAGACGCAGGCCCAAGAGCTTGTCCTTGACGGCGGCGCGGTGGCCGGCGTGAAGGCCGCGCACCGCGGCAGCCAGGACGTGGTCGTGAACGCGAAGTCCGTCGTCATCGCCACGGGCGGGTTCGGCGCGAACGTCGAGTACCGCCAGCAGGTCAACGACGGGGTGTGGGCCGACGTGAAGCTGGACGACTCCATCGGCTGCACCAACATCAAGCCCTGCGCGCAAGGAGAGGGCCTCAAGCTTGCCGAGAAGGCCGGAGCCCAGCTCATCGGTTTGTCGGACATCCAGCTGCATCCGTGCGGCACGCCCGGCACCGGCCTCATGGAAGATATCCGCACCTCGGGCCGCAACCGCGTGTTCGTGAACAAGGACGGCGATCGTTTCGTCAACGAGGGCGCCGAGCGCGACACGCTGTGCAAAGCCATCTTCGCGCAGCCCGACTCCACGTACTGGATCGTCGTCAACAAGGTGCGCTACCCCTCCGAAACCGAGCCCGACTCCAACGGCGCCACCATCGAGAACATGCTGGCGCTCGGCCACATCGTGAAGGGCGAGAGCATCGAGGACCTCGCACGGCAAACGGAGATGGACGCCGCGAAGCTGCAAGCCGCCATCGACGGCTACAACCAGGTGGTCGCGGGCGAGATAGAGGATCCCTTCGGATTCACCGCCAACAACACGGCCGACAAGCAGATGACCGAGGGTCCCTGGTATGCATGCCGCAAGGTGCCGACGGTCCACCACACCATGGGGGGCATCCGCGTCAACGTCTCGTCGCAAGCCCTTGATGCAAGCGGGCAGGCCATCCCCGGCCTCTACGCGTGCGGCGAATGCACCGGCGGTATCCACGGCAGCAACCGCCTTGGCGGCAACGCCATCGCCGATTGCATCACCTTCGGCCGCAACGCCGGCGCGCAGGCGGCTCAACACGCCGGGGCGTAGTCCGAGCCGCCTCTGATCCAAGCCGCCCCTAATCCGGGCCGCCGGGCTTCGCGCCCGCAGAACCCTCCCCGCCGAGGCCCGCACCTTCGCTGCGGGCCTCGGCCACTTTGTCGAGCAGCTCCTGCTTGGAATGGACCTGCGCCTTGCGGTAGACGGCCCTCGTGTAGTTCCTGATGGTGTTTTCCGAATAGCTGAGCGCCCGGGCGATGAAGGCGCGGCTGCGTCCTTGCGCGATGAGCGACACGATGGCCTCTTCGGTTTCGCTCAGGCCGAACCGCCGCGCGAACATCGCCACCGGGCTTGCGGGGCCTCGCCCGCCCGCGTCCGCCTCCGCGCTCCCCGCCGCACGCCCCGGCTGCGCACCCGCAGCCGCCTCCGCGCCCTCCGCCGCGCTCCCCGGCTGCGCGCCCGTTTCCAACCGAGCCACCCCCGTCGCTTCGGACGCGCTGCGGCACAGTTCGAACCCGACCTGCCGATCCCCCATGAAGCGCGGGCGCATGATGAGCGTCGCCTCCATCAAAGCCACCATTGCCATGGCTATGAGCAGCCACAATCCGTGCTCGAGCGCGGGTCCCACCGCGTACACCATGATGCGCCCCGCAGCCATGCACAAAAGCGAGCCGCCGTATGCCGCCGCGTACACTATCGTCGTGGGTTGGCGCACATGGCGCCCAATGCAGTAAGAGAAGAACACAAGGGGAATGTAGAAGCAGGTCACCGCGTTGGTGAGCAGAAACGCGCTCGCTTCCTCGGAGCCGGCCTGTCCGCTCATGAGAAAGCAGATGCTCGCCATCATGAGCGCGTTCTGGAACAGCCAGTACCCCGAAAGTCGAAACGAGCGCCCGCGCACCAGCACAAGCCACACGACAAGCGCGACCAACGCCACGACCAGCACCTGGTGAATCGAGCGCACCGCCTGCGACAGCTCGCGCTCGCGCCCGTCGGGATACCCCAGCGCCATGCCCAGCAAAAGCGCGTACAGGAAAAACGCTGCCAGCACCTGCGCCACGCCGCGCCGCAACGGATCCCGCTCGTACAACGCGTCCGCGCCCGGAGCCTTGCCCGCGCTTTCCTCCCCGGCATGCCCGCGCTCGTCGAGCCGCGCCATGGCCTGCCAGTAGGCGTACACCGACAAGGCTGGCACGAACAGGTTGACCATGCCCGAGACGGCCGGGTCCAAATACCCCATCGCAAGCGACAGCGCGCACGAAAGCGCCAACCCGCCCGCCGCGTAGAGAAACGCCTCGCCGGGCTTGAGCCTTTCAAGGAAGAACACCCAGATGACCTCGCCCCCGACAAGCCCCACGCCGCCCACCACCACGCGCAGTGCCTCGAAATCGGCCGTGTTGAAGAAAAGGTCGATCAGGTACAGCAGGCTTGAGGCCGTCATCAGCACGAAGCCCGACCACACGAACACGCCCCGCGTTATCCGCGAAAAGCCGGCTCGGTGCACGAGCACTGCGAGCAGGACCATGACGGCCACGCGGGCGATGTTCGCGCCCACCGTCACCATGCCCATGTCCGCGGAGAAATGCAGGTTGTAGAAGTTGAACTGGTACCAAAGGCGATAAAGCCCAATCCCGAAGAAGGCAAGGCTCAAACCGGGCAGGAACGTCGCCTTGAACGCCGTGAGCGAGCCAGTGTGAAGATAGCGGTCAGCAGCCGGAACGCATCCAGCACCCCCCC
>DXCU01000022.1 GCA_019115845.1 Candidatus Rubneribacter avistercoris
AGCGTGCCGGCCGCCAGGTTGCCCACGCAGAAGAACACCATGGAGATGGTGAAGATGAGCGAGGTGTCCGACCGGGCCCAGCCGAAGTCGGCCTCCAGGGGCGCGATGAACAGCGACCATCCGTAGATCAAGCCGAGGAACAGTTGCAGGACGAAAGCGACCACGCCGTAGGGAAGGCGGTGGTAGGTCTTCGATTCAGCCATGTTGGCTCACTCCTTCAGGCCGACGGGGCGGGCTGAAGCAGCCCGCCCCGTCGCCGAGAGTCAGACCGCGTCGTACTCGGTGCGGTCTATGATTTGCTGTTGGATGTCGGGGCCCAGGTCGATGAACCGCGCCGTGAAGCCGGCCACGCGCACCATGAGGTCCGAGTACTCCTCGGGGTGCTCGCGCGCGTCGAGGAGCATGTTGCGGTCCACGATGTTGTACTGCACCTGGTAGCCTCCCAGGTTGAAGTACGCGTCGTTGAGCCCGATGAACTTGTCGGTGCCCGCCCGCCCCTCGATGGCGGCCGGGTTGAACTTGATGTTGAACAGCGTGGATTGCAGCTTCATGTCGTCCACCTTGGTGGCCGAGCGGATGAGCGCCGTCGGGCCGTTTAAGTCCGTGCCGGGAAACGCCGAGATGGCGCCGTCGGCAAGCGACTCTTTGGCCTTGCGCCCGTCGGCGCTCGCGCCGCACGCCTTCCCGAGAATGACCTGCGTCGTCACCGAGAGCGTGCTCGCCTGCCACTGGCCGCCCACCCAGTTCTCCACTTGGGCGGTGGCGTCCGACCAGCCGTTGTAGAGGTCCACGAGGATGTTGTCCACGTAGTCGTTGTCGTTGCCGTATTTCGGGGCGTCAAGGCATGCCTTGCGGATGTCGTCGTAGCCTTCGAAGTCGGCGTCGAGGGCCTCGCGGAGCTGGGCCAGCGTGAAGCGCTTCTCCTCGAACACGTTCTTCTTGATGGACGCCAGGCTGTTGGCCACGTTCACGTAGCCGCCGGAGATGGCGTAGGCCGCGTCGTTGTAGCGGCAGCCGCCTGCGTAGGCGTCGGCGCCTTTCTCCAGGCAGTCGTCCAGAAGCGCGCTTAAGAAGGGGTGGACGAGGCCGAGCGCGTTGTGCACGGCCATGATGGTGTTCCAGTACTCCTCCTCGCGGCGCACCACGTAGCGCAGGACGCGGTCGTACTCCTCCACGATCTCCTCGTAGGTGGCGGTGTCGAAGTCGATGGAGGTTTTCACGATGCGGTCGCCCGTCACCGGGTTCACGCCGTTGTGCATCACAAGCTCCAGCACCTTCATGTTGTTGGTGGGGTTCACCGCGTACATGGGCATGCGCTTGCCGCAGATCTGCATGTCCACGCAGCCGCACGGCGCCCAGTCGCGCGCGTCCTCCAAGGTGGCGCCGGTCACCTTCATGAAGCGCTCGGTGCCCATCTTGTCGTTGAAGAGCGCCGGATAGCCGTTGCCGGCCTTGATGCATTCGGCCACGGCGTCCTTGAACTCCTTGGACATGTCGTCGCGCCAGCGCACGGACAGCGTGGGCTGCCAGGTGCGCACGTTGATGCTGGCTTTGAGGACAAGCCGCGACAGCTCGTTTTCAGCAGGGCGGCCGTAGCGGTCAACGCCGCCCAGCGTGAGGTTCTGGTAGATCGAGCCGCCCAGGTAGCTTTCCGTGAAGGTGGCGTGGGCGCGCGTGAGCTCGGTGCACTTGATGCGCATGAGCTCGAAGTACTCGAGCACCTCCTCGTCGGTGACGCCGCCGGCGGCCTTGGAGGCCAGGTAGGGGCGGTAGAGGTACTGGTCGAGGCGTCCCGGGCTCATGCCGCGGCCGTTGAGCTCGATGAAGATGCACAGGTGAGCGAACCACCAGGACTGCACGGCTTCTTGGAACGTCTCGGCCGGCTCGGCGGGAACCTTGCGGCAGATCTCGGCGATGCGGAACAGCTCCGCGGCGCGCTCGGCGCTCTTGCAGGCCTTGGCCTGGCGCTCGGCCTCGTCGGCGTAGTTGTTGGCGAAGGCGATGACGCCCTCGAGGGCGAGGATGGTGCCCTGGTAGAAGTTGTAAAGGTCGTACGCCTTGGCGTCGAGCGGCTGGCCGATCTTGGCCAGGTGCCCGCGGCACACCTCGATAAGCCCGTTGCAGCCCAAGTCGACGACTTTCTGGTAGTCGGCGATCACGCGGCCCTCGGGCACGTCGAACATGAAGCGCAAGAACAGCAGCTGCGCCTGCATCATCTCCACGCTGTCGAAGTCGGGCACCGTGCTTTTCAGCACGGCCTCGGCCTGGCTGCGCCAGTCCTTGCCCTCCCAGAACGTGGCCACCTCAAGGATCTTCGCGCTGTCCTCGGGATGGATGCGGTAGATGCCCAGGCGGTCGCCTTCCTTCTTCTGGAGGGTGCCTTCCATGTAGGCCTCCTCCTCGCGCTTGATGTCCTTGAAGCCCTCGAGCATCCACGTCTCGTACTCCGGATAGACCTGCGTGCCCAGAAAGTAGCGCGACTGCGACCCCACGATAAGCTCGTCGTCCCAGATCTTGGGCGTGAGGTTGGACAGAACGTGCTTGAGCGCCCCGCCCGCGCGGATGTAGAGGGGCTCGTTCCAGTGCTCCTTCATGTACTCGGTGTACAGGCAGGCCCGTTCGGAGTCGATGTAGGCCTCCTCGTTCAAAAGGTCGTGGTAGCGCTTTTCGACGCGCGGCGTGCTGGGCGCGCCGGACACCTCGCGGTCGGTGAATTCCCGTGCTGCCATCGGCGTCCTCCAATCGTTTTCTCGGGTCGGATAGGGGCGAAGCCCGCTTGGGCCGCAGGGGCCGTTGCGGGCTTCGGTCAAGCTGCGGTCGCGGCGGGTTTACGCCTTCTCGATGTACCACTTCCGATGCGTGCCGTGGCCGTCCCAAACCTGGGTGCCGTTGTCGCGACGCACCATGTCGATGACCGGATCCTTGTACTGCGGGCAGTAGCCCATGCACCAGCTGCATCCGGCACAGTGCTCGTCGTCGAGGACCGGCAGGCCGTCCTTCATCTCGATGGCGAAGTACGGGCACAGCTTCGCGCAGGTGCCGCAGCCCGTGCACTTGTCGTAGTCGAACTTCGGGATGATGGGCGACACCGGGGACATGATCTCCTCGCGCGGCCAGTCGCGCACGTAGCCGAAGTCGTCGACGACCTTGCCGATGAACTCGGAGGTGTGCTTGTAGCCCTTGCGGTCCATGAAGTCGCTCATGCCCTCGATGCACTTGCCCAGGATGCCGACGCCGCGGCTGTAGACAAGCGAGCACAAACCGGCGATGTGGGCGCCAGCCATCATGTAGCGCACGCAGTCGTCCCACGTGCCGATGCCGCCCACGCCGATGACCGGGAAGCCCTTGATGGACGCTGTGGTCTCAAGCACCTTGGCCAGCGAGAACGGCTGGAAGATGCGTCCGAGCGAGAAGCCCACGGCGTAGGGGCCGCCGTAGAACTCGCCGGCCTCGGGGTCGATCCAGGTGCCGTAGAAGGTGTTGTTGGCCGTGATGGCCGCGGCGCCGGCCTCGACGACGGCGTGGGACACGGCGGCCTGGTTCACGCACTGGGGCGTGGCCTTGAAGATGACGGGGATGTCCACGGCCTCCGCGCACATCTTCACGATGGCGCCGGACTTCTCGGGATCCATGGCCTGCGGGGCGCCGCAGTCAAGCTGCGACTTCACCGCGCCGAACGTGGCGTGCGGGCCGCCGGTGTCAAGCTCGATGGCGTCCACGCCGATGGACTCCATGTCCTTCAGGATGGGGATCCAGTTGTCGGGGTCCATGCCGGCCGCGTTGACCGAGCCGATGTACATGACGTTGTTCTTGCGGCACAGGTCGACGATGGCGGGGCCTTCCTTGCTCATCCACTCGTCGTAGGGGATCTTCGAGAACATCTGGGAGGACACCCACGTGTCCTTGAAGTCGTTGCTGAAGCGCTTGAGCGGGTAGAAGAACGGGCGGGGCCAGCGATGGGGACCGTCGATCTTGTGGATGGTCTTGCCGGTGAGCCAGCCGATGCCCTGGTCGATGACGTGCTGGGCCTCCCACTTCGTCTCGCCGAAGTCGCAGGAGGACACGCCGACGGGGTTCTTCAGCTTGTAGCCCAAGAACTCGGTAGTCAGATCTGCCATGATGGTTCCTCGCCTTTCTCTCTGTGCTTGCCTTTCCTATTCGGTTCGCGGCGCGGGGCCGCGCTAGCCGATCACATCATGCGGCCCACGGTGGTTCGCAGGCCGTGCCGCTCCATGACGGCGCGGGCGCGGGCGACCTCCTCGGGCGAGGGGGATCGCAGCCCCTCGTAAGGGGAGGGCAGCCCAAGGCCCTGGTACTTCGCCTCTCCAAGCGCGTGCAGCGGGTTGACGTCCACCCATTCCACCCCCAGCCTCTCGCAGAACGCGGCGGTGGCCTCCAGGTTCTCGTCGGAGTCGTTCTCGCCCGGTACGAGCGGAAACGAAACGCGGACGTCGACGGTGGCCGCTATGCGCTCGGCGTTGGCGAGCACCGTCTTGTTGGACACCCCGGTGAGGCGCTCGTGCTCGCTCGGGTCCATGTGCTTCAGATCGAGCAGGACGAGGTCGGTGAGCTTGAGGATTTCGGCCAAGTCCTCCTCCGATCCGAACCCGGTGGTGTCGAGCACCGTGGAGATGCCGGCTGCCTTGCAAAGCCCGAACAGCTCGCGCGTGAACTCGGGCGAGCTGAGGGGCTCGCCGCCTGAGAGCGTGAGGCCGCCGGCCGCGCCGTAGAAGGGCTTGTCGCGCTCCACACGTTCGAACACCTCCTGGGCGGTGAGCCTGGTGCCGGACACCTCGAGCGCCCGATGCAGACAGACGTCCGCGCAGGCAAAGCAGCGGGTGCAGGCGCTCCGGTCGACGGGGCGACCAAAGCGGGGGTCTATCGCGCCCTCGGGGCACGCCCCCGCGCACCTCCCGCAGCCTTGGCAGCGCGCCGCGTGGAAGAACAGCTGCCGCTTTTTCGTCCACGTCTCGGGGTTGGAGCACCACAGGCAGCGCAAAGGGCAGCCCTTCACGAACACCGAGGTGCGGATGCCGGGGCCGTCGTGGGTGGAAAACCCCGTGATCTCCGATACGATGGCTTCGCTCACGGCTCCCACCTC
>DXCU01000023.1 GCA_019115845.1 Candidatus Rubneribacter avistercoris
ATCGCGATATACACGTTCCGTTTGACTACCAGTCAGTTTGTCACTACTCCAAAACAACGTGCAAGTCAAATACTGGATATAAAGGTTTGACTACCAGTCAGTTTGTCACTACTCCAAAACAGGAGGGCGAGTGATGCTTGAGAGGATAAAGGTTTGACTACCAGTCAGTTTGTCACTACTCCAAAACGGAGACGATCAACGGGGAAGCTTATCCGCCGTTTGACTACCAGTCAGTTTGTCACTACTCCAAAACCCCACTCCAAGTTCTCGGCCCGGTTGTTGTTTGACTACCAGTCAGTTTGTCACTACTCCAAAACACTTGATCCGCTTGCGAGCGGTTACACCGAGTTTGACTACCAGTCAGTTTGTCACTACTCCAAAACGGACGTCGTACATGGCGCTATACGTGAGGGTTTGACTACCAGTCAGTTTGTCACTACTCCAAAACCGGCAAGAAACAACCTAAGACGGTCCCTGGGTTTGACTACCAGTCAGTTTGTCACTACTCCAAAACTAAAACGAATGCACCACGTTCGGAGGATAGTTTGACTACCAGTCAGTTTGTCACTACTCCAAAACCACGCCCCGTGTCATAGCCATCATCTCCGCAGTTTGACTACCAGTCAGTTTGTCACTACTCCAAAACCTGCTGCACGGAATTAGCCACGTTGCCGAGTTTGACTACCAGTCAGTTTGTCACTACTCCAAAACTTGCATTATGGGTGCCATGGGACGCTACATAGTTTGACTACCAGTCAGTTTGTCACTACTCCAAAACGGCCGATCTGACGCTGGATCGCGTAGGCTTGTTTGACTACCAGTCAGTTTGTCACTACTCCAAAACGGGTCGTCGCGCAGCAGCCGCTCCACCGTCGTTTGACTACCAGTCAGTTTGTCACTACTCCAAAACCGGTGTCCACGCAGGGGTCCATGCACGCCAGTTTGACTACCAGTCAGTTTGTCACTACTCCAAAACACTGCATCGGCGGCGAGAACGTCAAGCAGGTTTGACTACCAGTCAGTTTGTCACTACTCCAAAACACCACCTGGGGCCTCCACACGTCGCCGTTGAGTTTGACTACCAGTCAGTTTGTCACTACTCCAAAACGCGTCCACGTCGCTATTAGCAACGGCCCAGGTTTGACTACCAGTCAGTTTGTCACTACTCCAAAACCGCTATCGTGCCATTCAGGCCTGATCTCCGGTTTGACTACCAGTCAGTTTGTCACTACTCCAAAACCTCCACGTCCACGCCGAGATCGAGCAGCCCGTTTGACTACCAGTCAGTTTGTCACTACTCCAAAACTGATGCCCGTCATGCGACCGGCCTTCAGGGTTTGACTACCAGTCAGTTTGTCACTACTCCAAAACACGAGCACCGCAGCCCCGAGACGGTGCGCCGTTTGACTACCAGTCAGTTTGTCACTACTCCAAAACGCGTGGTGCGTGGACTACAAGTTCCGCTCGGTTTGACTACCAGTCAGTTTGTCACTACTCCAAAACCACGACAGCCAACATAAAAGCGCCCATATAGTTTGACTACCAGTCAGTTTGTCACTACTCCAAAACTCCACCTTCGCGGGCTTGGTGCCGGTCTGCGTTTGACTACCAGTCAGTTTGTCACTACTCCAAAACCGCCACCAGTAAGGGATCGATAGACGAGGAGTTTGACTACCAGTCAGTTTGTCACTACTCCAAAACCTGGCCGCTGGCGTGCCGCGCACGCACACGTTTGACTACCAGTCAGTTTGTCACTACTCCAAAACGCATGGTGGTGCAGGAGGCCCAGTGGCTCGTTTGACTACCAGTCAGTTTGTCACTACTCCAAAACGGGACTTGATGCCGTTCAGGAGCCACCCGAGTTTGACTACCAGTCAGTTTGTCACTACTCCAAAACGCGTACTTGGCGGTGGCGGCCCTGGGGGCCGTTTGACTACCAGTCAGTTTGTCACTACTCCAAAACCACCCCGCGTCCCCGTAGTGGTGCTTGAAGGTTTGACTACCAGTCAGTTTGTCACTACTCCAAAACAACTCGCAAATCTTGGTAAGCGTCGAGAAGTTTGACTACCAGTCAGTTTGTCACTACTCCAAAACAGCAATGGCCTGTACGTGCTCCAAGAGGGTGTTTGACTACCAGTCAGTTTGTCACTACTCCAAAACAGTACAGCGGGTCGATCAGCACCACCCTCGGTTTGACTACCAGTCAGTTTGTCACTACTCCAAAACATATCGGGGTCCGCGTCGCCCCGGTCCAGGTTTGACTACCAGTCAGTTTGTCACTACTCCAAAACGCGCGCTTGCGCATCTCGGTCCTCCTCTCGTTTGACTACCAGTCAGTTTGTCACTACTCCAAAACAGGGAGTCACGGACGGATACGCCGTGCGCCGTTTGACTACCAGTCAGTTTGTCACTACTCCAAAACACCTGGTCGATGGTGTAGGTCCGGTCCTTCGTTTGACTACCAGTCAGTTTGTCACTACTCCAAAACGAGTATGGCTATATGGAGGGGCTCGCGCCCGTTTGACTACCAGTCAGTTTGTCACTACTCCAAAACCGTTCCTGAACACGATAGAGAGCACGTACGTTTGACTACCAGTCAGTTTGTCACTACTCCAAAACCGTTGGGGCAAAATCCTCTCTGCGGGAGGATGGGCAACTGGCTGGTACAGTTTCTCATGATTGAAGAAAGTCCATGTCAATACACATTTTTCTTTCGTACTCAAAAGCCGAATCATCAGATGCATTCTCAAGCAGCAGAACATTCAATTCGAAAAAAACTGCTTGTCGATAGAACTCTTGTATCTCTTTTTCTACCAAAAAGTTTTTCAAATTCACGAATACAAGCTGCTTTCTGAATGCGGCGTCAGATGCGAACTTCAAAAATTTTGTCAAATTGTCAAGGAGCTCGTCAGCAGGATCAACCTCGACGCAAAAATCGAAAGCCTTCAAATATTTTCGCATATCCCATTGTACTTCAAAAGCATAATCCGACTGCAAGCGTAGCCCCAAAGATGCCACCTGTTCCGACAACGACCGTCCCGCAGTCTCGATTCTTTGACGCGCCTCATCCTCATGCAAAAACATGTCCTCTATGCGCTCAAGCACTTCTCCGATCAACGCCCGCTCCGACCAAGGAAGTTCAAACGGGTTACAGATGAACAGAAAGTAATTCCTAGAACTACGTTGATCATCGCCGTCCCACAGCGTATATGGCTCCAACGCCTCACCATCGAGTTCAGACATGAGCGATTGACACACACGAGCAAACAGTCGGCGATTATGGATTTCCAAAACCGACACATGGTCGCTTCCTAAAACCAGCGGTTCCGAAAAACCCGAAATCGTAAGATTCATAGCACCACAAACTCCTCCATTGTGTCAAGCTCTTCATGCTCGTGTCGGGAACCCGCAATGAATTCCATCGTCGCGAACTGTTTTTCGGTCACTTTGAGCGCTTGCACCAAACCAGCCGGAGGACGATGCTGACGCAAACGACCGATAGCGGCATTCGCTTGCGCGTCATTTATTACCAGCTTGGCGTACACTGACTCCTGCAACATGAGATACCCTTCTTTAACCAGGTACTTGCGAAATAGCCGATAATCCCTTCTTTGCGCAGCCGTTTCTATCGGCAGATCAAAAAACACGAACACCCTCATGAACCTTGCTCTTTCTCGAGAACTCATAATTGCTCAAAGCCCTCAATTTTCGATGCCGTAATGTTCTTATTGAGCGCCGAAAGACAGTCCTGCACGAACAGCGACACCGTCGAATGAAGTCGATATGATCCCCCTTTGTAGACCACAACGCGGTTTCCCAGATCGCCCAACAAGCGGCGAACATCTTGGTCAAAAATCTCCTGAGCATACATGTACGCCACATGATCGACTATCGGACGAAACGGCTCCATCAAATCACACGAGAAGTTGAACTGGTTATACTCATTGCGATGACAAATACCGCATTGCGTCAGATATCCACGTGAGACCAATTCCCTGTTCACCATGGACAAAAGAATCGCGTAGCCATAATTCAAGGCGGCGTTTATTGGCGTATCAGCATCGCGAGAAAAATTGCGTCCGAACAACGCATTGAAATACAAACGCGCCGCATGGGCTTCACGGTTGGTCGTATCCCCCGATTTCACCTCATCACGAGCCATGTATAGCAACTTTGCAACCTCCGCCTGGCCCTTTTCTTCAAGCAAACGAGCCTGCTGACGGATCTTCTCCCTAACCACCTGCTGCCATACACGCTTTTTGATAGGCTCGCCCCACGCAAGTTGCTCTGCCACACGCTTGCTGGCGTTATGAGCTCCATATAACGGAAGATACTGCCCTATCGGGTTGCATTTCTCGTCAGCAACAACGAGTGAAATCTTACATTTCGCCAGTTCAGCAAGGAGATACGCGCTCAAATACACCTGTGTAGTCTGCAGGATAATAGATGATATTTCCGAAAGGTGAATCTTTTTCGTATCGTCCGTTTTCCGCACTACAAGATAGCCACCTTGGTAGCTACATCGGCACTGGCTTTCGATAAAGATGGTCCTAAAGGCCAATCGTCTCACACCTCTCGAACATGCCAGTGACCGAGGAATCTACAAACTGGATATCCTTGAGATGATTAGCGATAAAATTGTTACTAATTTTTCCGGCATTGCGCGATCCGCCTATAAAAGAAAGATCCACACGAGCGGTATCTCCTTTGTAAAATCCAAGAACAACGAGCAAAACCTTACGTTTTTTATCACAAGATAGCTGAGAAAACGTTTCTCTACCCTGCTCCAGAGCTTTATGAACGTTTTTGAACCCGGAGCACAAAAACAGAGCTTTATCTCGCAATTCATCGTATAGCCTCATGAGCGCGCCATCGTCAAGACAGAAAGAACTCACTTTGTTATCGCCTACGTCTTGCGCTGTTTTGAGCAAATCACCCGTTAACGCTAGCTGCCTTGCCGAATACACGACATCCAGCGCTGGTATGAAATACTCATCCTGCCCATAACGTATTTTGCTGTACTTCAGAATGCGCCCCCTCAAAACTCTCGAGAGGACAAGACCTTCCTCGCGAGCAATCTCTTGCGCATATTCAGTAATCGACAATTCACCTTTTGATATTTTTTGCGCAATAGGAATTGGCACGCCAGCCAATTTCGCCTGATTCTTGCCTTTAGGATTCTTTCCTTCGTAAAGCATAAAATATGCAAACTGTTCGCTCGAATAACCTCCATACTTTTGCGGATCAAGGCCTTTTTTCAAGGGAAGATTCAGCGACTTCCCCGCTCTCGGCGAATAGATAGTCTGTTTCCAAAACGCACCATGTGATTCTTCGGGCATGCGCGAGATGAAGCAATCCTTGTAGTCAAGACACCGCTTGATGCGATCTACCTCAAAATCGGCATCCCAGGCATCGCGGAACACTTCTCCGGTCTCCACATCGAATCCTGATGTCAGAAAGCTCGACACAATAAACCCGGCGGACCCTGGAAGCTCTCGCGTCCGACGGTAATCATCGGCTTGCTTTTTGATGAACTGCTTCACCACTGCTGCCATTTTCACCGGTTCGCTATACACAGAATCGTGCCGATACCGAATAAAACGCCCCAACTGGCAAGCCAGATAGGCGTCGTGAGCATGATGGAAGTCATTAACCTCGCGACTTTTCGCCAACTCACACTGCGCACGTAACTGATGAGACATTCCCGCCTTCACCGGTTGTACGTCGGTTTCAGGGTAGCGCGTTCGAAGCAGCTGTTGCACCTGCTTCACAATCTGGCTCGTTTCGACCAATTGACGGTTGACGAACCGCTTCATCTGCTCGTCGCTTATTCTTGCGCGCGTAAGGTTGTCGTACTTCTTCTCTCCAATAGAACCGGCATCTCGCAGATTGCGCCAGAATCCTTGCATGCGCTGAATAAGATCCTGATCCAACAGCAAGGTGTCGAGCTTGCGCTGGTTCTCACTCGCATACACAAGCACCTTGTTCTCAAAGCTGTCATCCTTGGTATAAGACTGCGGCAAAATATGATCAACCTGATAGGTTTGCAGCTTATTGATGTCCAAAGGCTTACCCGAATACATGCATTTACCGCACTGCATGAAGTAGAGAACGAGCCTTTCATTGTCAAACTCTCGCGGATTGTGCGCCTTAAGCTCTCTATGCACATCTCCGTACTGCTCTTTAAGATTGGAAAGCGCTGCCTCCAAAGCCTTATAACGACTTGTAGTTCGCCTACCCTTGTTACGGGCATCTTCGTCACGCGTCACCTCGATGTATATATGCGCAGGAGGTTTCCCAGCAATGTGTGCAATCTCATCCATTATTCGAAGCGCCTGGTTAATACCGCGCCTGAGAGCCGGAGAACCCGTCACCTCGTCCAAAGATATGCCACCAGCCTCGCGCGCACGCTCAAGATTGCGCTCGTCTATCTTCGTCTGAAACTCAAGTGAATCGTCGTGAAGTATTTCCATGAGGTTCATGGCTGCGCCCACACGAGTGGCATGGTTGGGATCCCCTTCTTGCAAAATATCCATAATAGTTTTCGAACCGTTGTCGGTGTTACTGCGAACCCCGCACAAAAGCTCCTTCGAGAGCCGACCCCATCCGGTATAGCGTTTCCGACAGAACTTACCAATCTGCGCATCATCCAAACGATCACTGTAGGCAGATTTAATCTTGCGCTTCAAGATGGAGCGATCCTCGAATACGGTATTCCAAAGAACAATGTCTTCGGCCATAGCCGCATCGGCATCGGACAGCTCATCGACCTCGAGGATTTTGCAAAAATCATAGTATGAGGAAAGCTGCGATTCAAACGCGTCCTCCCCTTGACCGCCAGACACACGGTACGCACCACCGACAGACTTACCACTGGTCGGACCATGCTTTTGTGCCAACCATTTCTCCACAGCCGCATACGTCACACGCTTCCGCCTCCTGAACAGATCATTAATAAGACCCAACCGGTCAGCGGCATCAAAGCGGTAACTCTTGTCTCCATCCTGCGTCCAACGCGCCCCGTTCAGTTCGTTAAGCACGCAGAATAGCTCATATGTAAGCGAGCAACGTGGAAGCACTGGCTCGCCTTTCAGGTACGTACAAGTTCCTGTCATACGGCGAATGAAGTCCTCGGCACTCTGGTCTTTGTCAATCACCTCTTCCCAGTTCCAAGGGTATATGCGCTCGTTTTCCATCCCTTGCTTACGCGATGCCCACGCAAACCGCGTCTTTCCCTTGCTGTCGCGCGGAGCATGTTTCTGCGTGAGGGGTCCCACGTAATAAGGTATGCGGAACTCAACGAGGGACCGCAGCTTTTTCTTCTCCTCCAGCAGGAAGGGGTAGTACCGTCCCTGCCGATCAATGATCGCATCCATTTCCTCGCGATGTAGCTGATAGGGAATAACACCGTTGTTATTGGTTTTGAGACGGCGCAAAAACGTCTCCGTCTCTATCGCGCGCTCAACGTCTGCATAGCGCTCATCCGATTGCGCGCCAATATCCTCGAGCAGCTTCTTTGCTTCTTTCAGGAAATCCTCATACGATAGCTTGTCCGCACCTAGATTGTACTTGGTGTATCCCTTCGCCTTGGAAGGATCGTACTCGTGCGTTCCCTCATAGAACGCACCACGGAAGAACTCGTCGTAGCGTTCAGGTCCATATGTGCGTACCAGGCTTTTAAGTGTTTTGAGCTCCTTGCCATAGCGCTCATATTCGATTACTTTGCAAAACGAAAGTGTCTTTCCCTGTCCCTGTGCGTCACTCAAAATTTCTGACAGCACGTAAGACGAGTACGCCTTTTGTAGCGCCTCAAACAGATCACACCCCTCATCAGGGCAAGCATACGCTTCAACCTTCTCATCGTTGGAAAGAGAAAACTTACTGCCCTCAGCCTCCGCGAAGAAAATATGCGCAAACTCTGCCGAGCGCCCCACTATGGCATCGGACACCGCTCTAGCCAACTTTTTATACTCTTTTTCAACCCCAAGTGCCACTTCGGCTTTATCGCGCTTGTCTGACGAACGAAGCGAGGTATCGCCCAGAATTTTCACAAGCGATTCCTTGTCACAGGAACATCCAATCTCGTGCTTCTCGCACCAATCTGCAAGCGCCTGACACAGGCTCTCAACCGCATCCCGCATATTGGCATTTTTGGCGCTCAATGAGGGGTTATCTTGGTATAGGAAGTTTCCTCGATGCTTCACGATATTATGCAATGCCAGATACACGAGCCGAATGTCGGCTTTTTCGTTCGACTCAACCAAACGCGCACGCAAATGGTAGATTGTGGGAAAATTCCGATAATAATCGCGCTCGGTAAAGTCCTCGCCGTTGAAGAGCGGCCACTGATAGTCCGCGTGCGCGGGATCGCGATCCTCGGGATGTAACCGCGACTGGTTTAGCCGAACGAAGAACTCCGAGTCAACCTTTGCCATCTCATGCGCGAACAACTCCTGCAGCAGGTCAAGTCGTTGACGCCGGCGGTCGTAACGGCGCCTCAGACTACGACTGGCACGTGTTTCGGCCGCGGTTTGCGCCGAAGGGAAAATACGACTTCCCCATGTGGGTTTTCCCTTGAAGCGACACAGGTCCCCGTTTTCGTCAAGAACGGCCCACCCCACCGACCCGGTACCGATATCCAACCCAACCTGATACGACTTGACATTGCGCAGATTCATGGGTTCCCCTTTCTCAATGTACCTGTTAGAATGGGGTATATCTTGATACCAGTCAAGATGTCACTGCGAGTCAAAATAAAGGCTTAGCCTTACCTGCCCTTCGGGGCGCCGCGGAGGCGGTAGTTTGACTCCGAAAACGAAGGGCCCCACACGGGACCCTTCGTTTTTTATTCGCCCTAAACAAAATCAGGCGCCACATGATGCAACCCGACACCTATGGCCGCACCCGCGAACCCGCAACATTCCCTATAATGGGCGCGAACACGTTTTCCATCATGAATGGAGCAGTGGAAGTTGCGCTTTGGGTCCATTGAAAGCGTGCGCTTCCCGAAAGTCACCGTACCCCCGACCAGCGACGGAGACGAAATGAGCATGACGCCCAAAGCAGCAACCTACGCGCTGTACGCGCTCGCAGTGATCCTTCTGGGAGCGCTGGCCGGCGCGTTTTGCTGGGTGTTCTTCTTTTTGATGGACAATGGGATAGAGCTTCTCTGGGACGCATTGCCAAGCGCCATTGCGCCGGGCGCGTGGTGGTGGCCGCTGCCGATGTGCCTTGTCGGCGGCCTGGCAGTCGGACTTTTCCGGAAAAGGTGGCCGGGGCAGCCACGCGAGATGAACGAGGTCATGACCGAGGTGAAGGCAACGGGCCGCTACGAGTACCGCACCGTTTTCGTCGGCTTTTCCGGAGCGCTCCTGCCGCTTTTGTTCGGCGCGAGCATCGGCCCCGAAGCGGGGCTTACCGGTGTCATCGCCGGAGCGTGCACGTGGGTGGGCGACCGACTCAAATTCCTGGGACGCGAGTTCAGGGAGCTTGCGTCGGTCGGCATCGCCGCCGTCGCGGGCGCCATGTTCTCCGCACCCCTGTACGGGCTGGCCGTGCCCGTGTTCGGGGACGGCGAGGCGCGTGAGAGCATGGCCGACGCCAAGGTGCTCATCCCCAAACCGGCCAAGATCGCCGTCTACATTGTCGCCATCGCCTCCGCCCTTGCGGCCATGATGGGCTTGGGCGCGCTTTTCGGAGGCATGGGAGGCCTCCCGCGCTTCACCGACCTGAACGCCGGCACGCGCGAATGGCTCCTGCTCGCTCCCCTCGCGCTCGCCGGAGCCGTCGTCGGCTGGACAAGCCACGCAGCGGGCGCGCTCGCCCGCGCATGCGCCCGCGCCATGGGAGAGCGCCCCGTCGCCAAGGCGCTTGTCGCAGGAGCTATCCTCGGCACGGCAGGTTGCCTCCTTCCCTACACGATGTTCGCAGGCGAGACGCAGGCAGTGCAGCTTGAGATCGCGTGGACGGAAATCGGCGCGGCAGCCCTCATCGCCACCGCCCTCGTCAAACCTTTCATCCTCCAATTCTGCCTCAATTTGGGCTGGCGCGGCGGCAAGTTCTTCCCGATGGTGTTCAGCGGCATCGCGCTCGGCTACGGCCTGGCCTCCCTCACCGGCGCAGACCCCGTGTTCTGCCTGTGCGTCTGCACGGCGGGCGCGCTCGGTGCCATGATGCGCCAACCCTTGATGGCGGCGTTGCTGCTGTTCCTGTGTTTCCCCGCGCAGGGCGTCATCGCCATGCTCGCGGCGGCGGTCGTGGGATCGCTCATCCCCGTGCCGAAAGCTTGGCTCCCCGAAACCCCCCATGCCGCCGCAGCAGCCGCGGCTTCGGAAACCCCCGGCAAGCCCGCACCTCGAAACTAAGACGCAAGCGACCAACCCCATGACCGCACCCTCCACCCTCAAACAACTCCTCGCGCTGGCTGTCCCCACATTCGGCCAGCTCATCGCAGAACCCGTGTTCGTGCTCATCGACACGGCCATCGTTGGGCATGTCAGCGACGCGGCGCTGGCGGGACTTTCGCTGGGCTCCACCGTCATCCTCACCGCCGTGGGACTGTGCATCTTCTTGGCCTACTCGACCACCTCCCAAGTCGCGCACCTGCTCGGCGCGGGCAGAAGGCGGGAGGGCCTGCAGGCCGGCATGGACGGCTTGTGGCTGTCCGCCGCCATCGGCGCGGTGCTGGCCGCAGCGCTGCTCATCTTCGCCGGCCCCCTTTGCGAGGCGCTCGGCGGGCGCGGAGACGACGCGCGCCTCGGCGCCGTTTACGTCCAGACGGTGGCGCTCGGCGTGCCCGGCATGCTGCTCGTCTACGCGGCCAACGGCATCTTCCGCGGACTCCAGAACGTGCGCATCACCCTGGTCGCGGCGGCATGCGGCGCGGCGCTCAACACGGCTCTCGACATCCTGTTCGTCATCGGGTTCGGATGGGGGATCGCCGGATCGGGCATAGCCACGTGCATCGCCCAATGGTTCATGGCCGCGTTCCTGGTGATCCCGGCCGTGCGCTGGGCCGTATCCGGCGGGGCCGGCCTGCGCCCGCGCGCGGCAGGCGTTGCGTCGGCGGGCGGCGACGGGCTGCCCCTGTTCCTGCGCACGCTGGCGCTTCGCGCGGGGCTGGTGGCCACCGTCATGGCCGCGGCCTCCCTGGGAACCGACGTGCTCGCAGGATACCAGGTGGTCAACGCCACCTGGAACTTCGCGCTGAACGTGCTGGACTCCGTGGCCATCGCGGGCCAGACGCTCGCGGGGGCGCGTTTGGGCGCGAAGGACCACGCAGGAGCGCGCGCCCTCGTGCGCGAGACGGCGCGCGCGGGGCTTTTGGCCGGAGCGGCGGTGGGCGCGGCGTTCGCGCTTGCGGGGCTTGCGGCCCCGGGCCTGTTCTCCCCGAGCCAAAACGTCCGCGAAATCGCCACCGTGGGCATGGTCGTCGTTGGCGTCGGTTTGCCCCTGCAAGGCTGGATGTGGGCGCTCGACGGCATTCTCATCGGCGCGGGAGATTTCCGCTACCTCGCGCTCACCTGCGCCCTTGCCTCCGCCGCGCACATCGCAACCCTGTGCGCCCTCGTGTTTGCCGCGCCGCTTCTGCCCAGCGGCCTCGTGCGCGTCGCCCTTCTGTGGACCGCGTTCGACATCGTGCTCATGGGCGGACGCGCCCTGGCGAACGGGCTGCGCATCCGAAGCGACCGATGGATGCGCTAGCGGCCATGCGGCCCCGGCCCCGCCTTGGCCGTGCCTCCTCCCGCAGCCGCCGCGTCGTGGTAGAATTCACCGAAAGCCCTAGACAAAGCAAATCCCGTCCCGAAAGGATGCCCCATGATCAAGGACCTGGTGAACGACGAAGCCGTCCTCTCGCAACCCTGCGAGGAGGCCACGGCCGACGACGCGCAGGTGGCGCAGGATCTCCTCGACACGCTGACCTCGCTCGACGACGCGGCGTGCCTGGCCGCCAATCAGATAGGCCACACGAAATGCATCGCCGCCTACCTGGATGACGCCGATCAGCCGCACGTCATGTTCAACCCCAAGCTGCTTCGGGCGCTGGGTCCCTACAAGGCCGTCGAAGGGTGCCTTACCCGGGAGACCGAATCGAAGGTGACGCGGTTCGAGCGCATCAAGGTTTCGTTCCAGGAGCTGAAAGACGGCGCGCTCGTCGAGAGCTCGGCCGACCTCACCGGCTGGACGGCCGAGCTTGTCCAGCACATGATCGACCACTGCAAGGGCAAGCTGGTCTAGGCCGCGCCCTCTCGCCCCTTCACGCACAGCTGCCTATGAGAGCGTTCATCGCTTTGGACCTGGACCCCGCGTTCGTCTCGGACGTCGCGGCGCTTGCACGTCGGCTGGAGCCGACGATGAAGGGGCGCTTCCTGGCGCGCGAAACCTACCATCTCACGCTCGCCTTCCTCGGCGAGATCGATGAGCGCGAGGTCGCTGACGCCGCCTGGGCGGTGGACGAAGCGTGCCGGCGCGCACGCCCCGTCGCGCTGGTAAGCGAGGGCTTGGGGAAGTTCGGACGCGCCGGCGATGCCACGCTATGGCTCGGCATCGCGCCCGATTCCGCGCTCTCCAACCTGGCGGACGACCTGCGCGCCCATCTTGCCGCGCGCGGCGTGCCCTTCGACGCCAAGCCCTTCCGGCCCCACATCACGCTCGCGCGCCGCGTCCGCATCCCCGCCGCGCCCCTGCCCGCGCTCGCGTTTCCGCAAAACGGCACGGCGCCTTCGGTCACGCTGTTCAAAAGCACGCTCGACCGCGCCGGCGCCGTCTACAAGCCGCTGCACTCAGCGCCGCTCCCCACCCGGCGCTAAGCCGCGCGCCGCCAATCCCCCGCAGCTCGTGCAGAAAACCGAGAATCGCATCCCAAATGCCCCCGTCGGGGGTTCCGGAGCCGTATACTGATGCTTTCCCGGCGCAGCCGGGCAACAGGCGAGACGAAAGGTGCACCATGGGCGGATTCTTCGGAGCTGCATCCCACCGCGATGTAGTGCTGGACGTGTTCTTCGGCGTGGACTACCACTCCCATCTGGGAACAAGGCGCGCGGGCATGATCTTTCGCGACGGCGACGGGGGCTTTCAGCGCGAGATCCACTCCATCGAGAACACCCCGTTCCGCACGCGCTTCGAAGATGACCTGCCGGACTTCCACGGATGCTCCGGCATCGGGTGCATAAGCGACACCGACCCCCAGCCGCTTCTGGTGCGCTCGCACCTGGGAACGTTCGGCCTGACCACCGTAGGCGCCATCAACAACGCCGAACAGCTGGTGGAATCGTATTTCGCCGACGGCGGCCGGCAGCTCATGGCCATGGGATCGGGCGCGGTGAACACCACGGAGCTGGTGGCCGCGCTCATCAACCAGAAAGACGACCTCGTCTCAGGCATCAAGCACGCGCAGGAAGCCGTCGAAGGATCCCTCACGCTGCTCCTCATGACCGATGCGGGATCCATCTACGCGGCCCGCGACAACATGGGGCGCCTGCCCGTGCTCATCGGCAAAAACGACGAGGGCTTCTGCATCTCCTTCGAGTCGTTCGCCTACCACAAGCTGGGCTACGATGACGAGTACGAGCTGGGGCCCGGCGAGATCGTCCTCGTGGACGCCGACGGTTATCGCACCGTCTCCCCCGCCGGCGACCAGATGAAGATATGCGCGTTTCTGTGGGTGTACTACGGCTACCCCAACTCCAACTACGAAGGCGTCAACGTCGAAATGATGCGCTACCGTAACGGCGCCGTCATGGCGCGCGACGAAAAAGCGCGCGGCGCCTTGCCGGATGTGGACTACGTGGCCGGCGTGCCGGACTCCGGCGTTCCCCACGCCATCGGCTACGCCACAGAGAGCTGCGCCACATTCGCCCGCCCGTTCATCAAATACACCCCCACCTGGGCGCGCTCGTTCATGCCCAGCAACCAGGACGTGCGCAACCACGTGGCCAAGATGAAGCAGATACATATCCCCGAACTCATCAACGGCAAAAAGCTGCTGTTCGTGGACGATTCCATCGTGCGCGGCACGCAGCTGCGCGAGACGGTGGACTTCCTGTACGGCGCCGGCGCCAAGGAAGTGCATATGCGCTCGGCGTGCCCGCCCATCATGTTCAGCTGCAAGTACCTGAGCTTCTCGCGCGGCAAATCCGACATGGACCTGATCGCGCGCCGCGTGGTGCAGGAGCTTGAAGGCGACGAGGGGCAGCGGCACTTGGAAGAGTACGCCGACAGCTCCACCGAGCGCGGAACGTGCATGCTGCGCTCCATCTGCGAGCAGATGGGCTTCGACTCCCTGGGGTACCAGTCGCTCGACGGCATGCTGGAGGCCATCGGCATCGACCGCGAGAAGGTGTGCACCTACTGCTGGAACGGCAGGGAGTAGCGGAGGCCTTTCCACGCGCAATCGGGTTCCAGACGGCGGCCCGAAGCCCCTTTTCGGCGAAGTTTCCAAAAACCTCTCTAGCTGTCCCATTTGTGGGACAGCTAGAGCGGGCGCATCGGTTAGACTGCGCAGCAGAACGCAGACGAGCCGACGCAAGGAGGCGCCATGGAAGCCGCAGCCATCCCAACAAAGCACGACGACAGACGGACCGCCCGCCCTCTCTCCGCCAGCAACGAGACTCCGAAGATCCGCGTCATCCCCGGGGGCCAAGCGGCGGACCGAACGCCTCCCCGCCATGCCCGCGCGCCCATGAACTGCGCGGGCGCGCCCATTTGCGCGCCCGCACCCACACCCGCGCCCACCGCACCGCGAGCCGTCAGCCTCCTTGCACGGGCGAGCAACGTCTTTGCACGGGCGCAGGGGGTCGGCTTCGGCCTCACGCGCCGCGAGCGCGCGCTCGCGGCGGCGGCGGGAACGGTCTTCCTCCTCATGGCGCTGGCCGCGGCGATCCTCTGACGACAGGCGCGGTGCCGGGTGCTGCGCGGCAATCCGCCCGGCGCGCGCCGCACATCGGATGCGACCTCGGACGCACTGCGCGCCGGGCACGGCCCCGGGCACCGCGCCGACCCCTTCCCCTACTCGTACGCGTCCAAGATGGCCCGCAAATAGCGGCGGTACGACTCCGCAAGCGAGGCGGGTCCTTCTATGAGCACCCGCCCTCCGAACTGGGACACCCACCCGAAGAACGCGGGGCTTTCGACCACGGGCACGTAGACCCGCGCCTTCCCGTCGCCCGTCGGCACCGACTCAACGCCCCTCCCGAAGCGGTCGATCACGCCGTCCATGGCCTGCCGCTCCACCAGCAGCGTCGCCAAAACGGACTCGCCGCCGTACATGCCGAACGCGCGCTCCACCAGCTCGCCAACGTCGAACGACGCGATGCGGGCGTTGCGGCACGCCGCCTCGTCGGTCACCTTGAGCGCCGCCATCCTGTCCACGCGGTACGCAGGGAAGCCGTCGTGCTTTTCGTTGTACGCCACCAGGTAGTAATAGCCGTCGGAATACACCAGCTCAACCGGCGTTTCCACATAGCGTTCGCCACCTCGGCGCATGACCTTGCGCTTGGCCTCGTCGTAGCGGTAATAGCGGAAGGACACCTTGCGATGGCGGGCCATGGCCTCTTGAATGGCATCGACGTTGGGCAAAACGGACTCGCTCTGCAGCTTCACGCGTCCCGCCACGTGCAGCCGCTTGTCCAAAAGCTCGCGCTGCCCGGCGGACGCCAAGCGCCTTACGCCCTGCGACAGGCTATCGCTCATGCTCTGAGTCAGAAAGCGCGACCCCTGCACCGCATCCACCAGCAACCGCAGCTCCGCCAACGTGAAATCCCTGTTCAAAAGCGCGTACTGGACCGGCTTCGCACGCAAGGCCCCCACATCCAGCCCAAACGACCGCAGCGCCTCCAGATCGCGATACACCGCCTTCCGCTCCGCCGGGCAACCCGCCTCCTCCAAGCGCCCGAGGATCTGCGGCATCGTCAGCCCGCGCTCGGAATCGGTCTCCTCCCGCAGAATGCGCGCGAGGTGCAAAAGCCTCAGCCTTTGGTTGACGGCCATACAATCCCTCTCATGAAAAAACCGACGGGCCCCGTTGCGTCCGCAGCAGGGCCCGTCGGCGCGTCGAGCGCTTACAGCATGCTCGCGCGCAGCTCCTCGCCGCTCATCGACGACAGGTAGGCCGGTGCGATATCGAACATGGTCTTGCAGCCCGTCTGCCCCTCAAGGGCAAGGCGGTGCGCCGCGCGGGCGCACGCCACCAGGACGCTGCCGGTGAACTCGGGGTTCGAATCCAGCGTCAGCGAGAACTCCACCACATGGCGGTTCTCGCCATCGCGCCCGGTCTTGCCGGAGCGGATGACCGATCCGCCGTGCGGGATGCCGGCATGGTCGCGGTCAAGCTCCTCCTGCGTAACGAACGTCACCGTGGTGTCGTAGTCGGCGAAGTAGTTCGGCATCTCCACGATGGCGCGCTCGATGGCGGCCCTGTCGGCGCCCTCCTTGGCCACCACGTAGCACTCGCGCGTGTGCTTCTGACGCGTGGTCAGCTCGGGCGTCTCGCCAGCGCGCACGGCTTCAAGGGCGGCGGGCACCGGCACCGTGTACTGGCGCGCGTCGGCCACGCCCTCGACGCGGCGGATGGCGTCGCTGTGGCCTTGGGAAACGCCCCGGCCCCAGAACGTGTAATCGGCGCCGTCGGGCAGGATGCTCGTGGCGTACAGACGCGCGAGCGAGAACATGCCCGGATCCCACCCGGCCGAGATGACGGCCACCTTGCCGCCCTCGCGAGCCGCCGCGTCCACGTTCGCGAAATGCTCGGGGATCTTCGCATGCGTGTCGAACGAGTCCACCACGTTGAACAAAGACGCGCACGCCGGCGTCTGCTCGGGCAGGTCGCTTGCGCTGCCGCCGCAGAGCACCAGCACGTCGATGTCGCCCGCATGCGCCGCAAGGTCGTCCGCAGAATGCACCGCCACGCCCTCGGTGAGCGGCCTTACGCTGGAAGGATCGCGGCGCGTGAACACCGCCGCCAGCTCCATGTCGTCGTTCTGACGGCAGGACAGCTCCACTCCCCTGCCCAGGTTGCCGTATCCCAAAATGCCGATGCGCGTTTTCGCCATGTTTCGCTCCTTGCCGACGCGTCCGTTTTTGTCCCGACGATCATCCATGAACGCCGCCCTCCCCGTCAACGCGCGCAAGCCGACTCCAAGAAAGCCCCATTCCAGCGAAACGAATTGGAAACGTGAGAAGCGGCCCCTTCGAACTTGCCCTCAAGCGTCGCGGGAGCGGCGCGTCGGCTCCGAACGCGAAGGACCCGCGCGGGGCCCTTCGCGTTTCTCAAACTAGCCGACCTTCTCCACCCGCACGGCGCAAACTTTGAACTCGGGGGTCTTCGACGTGCGGTCAAGGGCCGCGATGGTGAGCCAGTTGCTGTTGCCGTCTTGGAAATGGAAGGGCATCCAGGTCTGGCCGGGATTCGTCTTGCCCGACACCCGGGCGCGCGTCTCTATGGAGCCGCGGCGCGACCAGACGCGCACGCGGTCGCCGTCCGCCACGCCGAGGGCCTTGGCGTCGCGATCGTTCAGCTCGATGAAGGAGCCGCCCGCGATCTCGCCCAGCCCTTCGGTGCGACCCGTCATGGCGCAGGCGTTGTACTGGTACAGGATGCGCCCGGTCGTGAGCATGAGTGGGTAGTCCTCATCGGGAAGCTCCGCAGAGGGCCGGTAGCTGGGCGTGGAGAACGCCCCCACGCCTCGCGAGAACTCGCGCGCGTGCAGGATGGGCGTCCCGGGATGGCTCGCGTTCGGGCACGGCCACTGCAGGCCGCGGCCGCCAAGCTCTCGGCTGTCCAGACGTGCATGGCTCACGCCGCCGTAGGTGGGCGTCACCGCCGCTATCTCCTCCATGATCTCGGCCGGGGCCAGACGCGGCTGCTCGTAGCCCATGCGGTTCATGACCTCGGTGAATATCTCGGTGTCGGGACGCGCCCCGCCCGGCGCGTCCACCGCCTTGCGCACGCGCTGGACGCGCCGCTCGGTGTTGGTGAACGTGCCCTCCTTCTCCGCGTAGGCGCAGCCGGGCAGCACCACGTCGGCGTAGGCGGCCGTCTCGGTGAGGAACAGGTCGTCCACCACCAAGAACTCGAGCGCCTCCAAAGCGCGGATCACGTGCCCCGTGTCCGCGTCGGTGCGCACGGGATCCTCGCCGAACAAGAACAGCCCCCGCACCTTTCCCGACAGCATGGCCGGGAAGCACTCGGTGGCCTTGAGCCCCCGCTCGCGCGGCAGCTCGACGCCCCAGGCGCGCTCGAACCGGCGCAGCGCCTCGGGATCGGCCACCTTCTGGTACCCCGTCAGATCGTCCGGCCCGGCGCCCATGTCGCAGGCCCCCTGCACGTTGTTCTGGCCGCGCAGCGGGTTCACGCCGCCGCCGCGCCGTCCCAGGTTGCCCGTGATCATGGCGATGTTGGAAAGCGCCATCACGCCGTCGGTGCCGGTGGAATGCTCGGTCACGCCCAGGCAGTACACGATGGCGGCCGCCTTGGCCGTGCCGTACATCTTGGCCGCAGCCACCAGATCGCGCTGGTCCACGCCGCAGATGTCCTCCACGCGCTCCGGCGTGTAGTCGCGCACCGTGGCGCTCATGATCTCCACGCCCTCCGTGCGCTCGCGCACGAACTCCTCGTCCACCAAGCCCTCGCGCAGAAGCACGTTCACCATGCAGTTGGCAAACGCCACGTTGGTGCCCGGACGCAGCTTCAGATGGATGTCGGCGCGCTTCGCCAGCCCGATGTCGCGCGGGTCCACCACGATGAGCCGGCAGCCGCGCTCCGCCGCCGCGCGGATCTGCATGCCGATGACCGGATGCGCCTCCTCGGGGTTCGACCCCACCAGCATGATGACGTCGGCCTCGCGCGTCACATCTTCAATTGAGTTCGTCATCGCCCCCGAACCAAGCATGGTTGCCAGACCGGCAACCGTGGGGGCGTGTCAAACACGCGCGCAACAGTCCACGTTGTTCGTGTGGAATGCCGCGCGGGCCATTTTCTGGAACAGGTAGATGTCCTCGTTCGTGGAGCGGGAGCACGCGAACGCCGCGAGCGCCTCGCCCCCGTGCTCGTCGCGCAGCTCCGCGAAGCGGCGCGCCACCAGATCGAGCGCCTCGTCCCAAGCGGCAGGCTCCAGCTTGCCCGTGGCAGGGTTGCGCACAAGCGGCGTGGTTAAGCGGTCGGGCGCGCCCACGAAGTCGAAGCTGGCCGAGCGCCCCTTCACGCACAGAAGCCCGCGGTTGGAGGGGCCGTCGGCCGCCTCGGCGTCCACGATGCGCCCGTCTTTCACCACGAGGTCCAGCTGGCAGCCCACGCCGCAGTGCGGGCACGTCGTGCGCACGCGCTCCGTCTCCCACGAGCGGTAGGACGCGCGGCGCTTCTCGGTGAGCGCGCCGGTGGGGCACGCCTGCGCGCAGTTGCCGCACGACTCGCAGTCGGTGGCGCGCCATCCTTCGCCGAACGGGGCCTCGATGGTCGTGCGCGTGCCGCGCTTGCCGGCCACGAGCGTGTGGTTGCGCGCGGCGGCGTTGCACGCGCCCACGCAGCGCTGGCAGCGGATGCACAGGTTGGGATCGTAGGAGAGGAACGGGTTCGCGTCCAGCACCGGCTCGCGCCTTCGCTCCACCTCGAAGGACGAACCGGTCACGCCAAGCTCCCGGCACACATCCTGCAGCTCGCACGCGCCGTTTTTCTTGCACGAGAAGCAGTAGTTCGTGGAGTCCAGCCCATGATCGGCCAAAACAAGCTCAAGCGCCGTTCGGCGGCACGCCTCGGCACGCGGCGAGTCCGTGGTCACCGCCATGCCCTCGCGCACGGGCGTGGAGCAGGCGGGAACCGGATGGTCAACGCCTTCCACGTCCACCACGCACACGCGGCACGAGGCGGCTGCGCTCACGTCTTCGAGGTGGCACAAAGTGGGGATGCGCACGCCCAGCTTCTGCGCGGCTGCGAGGATGGTCGAACCTTCCTCCACCTCCACCGCGCTGCCGTTTACCGTGATGTTAGGCATAGTGCACCCTTCCCCCTTCCAGCGAGCCCGGCCCAAAGCAGTCGCAGCGCAGGCAGCGCCCGCACTCCTGCAGAACCTCCTCGCGCGTCATCTCCAGCTCAACACCCGCAAAATCGCGCTTGCGCTCGCGCGCGGGCCGTTCGGCTACCTCGACGCGCCCCTTGGGCGCGCGATCGTTCGGACGAGGATCCGGCACGCGGACCTCGCAGCGCAGCTTGTGATGGTAGCCCAAAAACTCGTCTATGTTGCGGGCCGCCACCTTGCCCGCCGCGATGGCGCGGATGGCCGTCGCGGGGCCGGTCTGGCAGTCGCCGCCCACGAACACGTTGCGCAACGCCGCAGGCGCCGGCGCGACGCCGCAGGCGACGGCCACGCCCGCCTCCTCGCCGTCGCCTGCGGCCCACACGGCCCGCAGGCCCTCGTCGGCATCAAGGCGCCCGCGCGCCGCCGACAGGCCAAGCTCCTCGAACGGCGCGCACTCCACATCCTGGCCCACCGCCACCAAAACGACGTCGGCCTCGATGCGCCGCTGCGGCTTGTCGGCCGGCACGGGAGCGGGCCGGCCGCCGCGAACGGCCCCTATCATCTGGGGCTGGGTGACAAGCGCCGCGCACCGGCCCGCCTCGTCGGCCTCGATGGCCACGGGCGCCTCCAGCGTCACCATCTCCACGCCCTCCGCAACGGCGCTCTCCACCTCCGCAGGCAACGCCGTCATGTCCTCTTTGCGGCGCCGGTACACCACCGACACTTCGTCGGCGCCCGCGCGCACCGAGGTGCGCGCGCAGTCCATGGCCACGTTGCCGCCGCCCACCACGACCACTTTCTTGCCCGCGAAATCGGGGTAGTCGCCGTCTCCGATGCGCCCGAGCATCTCCACGGCCGACATCACGCCCGCAGCGTCCATGCCCTCGATGTCCAGCCGCTTGCCCGCCTGCGCGCCCACGGCAACGTACACCGCATGGTAGGTGCCGACGATGTCGCGCAGCTCCTCCGCCCCGATGCGCTCGCCGCAGCGCACGGTGATGGTGCCCGACCCCAGAATGCCGCGAATGTCCTCGTCCAAGCGCTCGCGCGGGAAGCGGTACGAGGGAATGCCGTAGCGAAGCATGCCGCCTAACTGCTCGCGCGCCTCGAACACCGTCACGCGATGACCCATGAGCGCGCAGAAGTACGCGCAGGTCAGCCCGCTTGGGCCGCCGCCGATGACGGCCACCGTCCGCGCGGTGTCCACGCTGCGCGGCGCCGGGGGCACGGTGTCGGCGGGCGCCTGGTCGACCGCGTACTTCTTGATGCCGCGGATGTTCACGGGCGCATCGACGAGCAGGCGGCGGCAGCGCTCCTCGCACGGGTGCTCGCACACAAGCGCGCACGCCGTGGGAAACGGGTTGTCCTTGCGCACCATGTTCACCGCGCCGGCGTAGTCGCCCTCGGCCACGAGCGCGATGTAGGCGGGCGCGTTCACGTGCGCGGGGCACAGGGTTTCGCAGGGGACCGACTGGCCCACGCCCGCGCGGCACGCGCCGTGCAGGAGGTGGCTTTCGTACTCGGCGGAAAACTCGTCCATGCCCGCAAGCAGCGCCTCGGCCGCCTCGTAGCCGATGGCGCAGTCGGCGGTGTCGCGCACCATCTCGGCAAGGGCGCGCAGGCGCGCGACGTCGTCCTCGCAAGCCTCGCAGGCCGCCACCCGTTCGAGCAGCGCCACAAGCTGGGGCAGCCCGTCGCGGCACGGAACGCACTTGCCGCAGGTCTGCGCCGCACCGTCGCGCAAAAGCGACAATTGGGCCACAAGCGGGCACACGCCCGGAGGGGTGGCTTCCACCCGCCGTGCATGCCTGTTCAGCTGTCGTGCGATGCGCGCGTCGTCCTTCGACTTCGGCGCGATCGAAAGTGCGGCCACGTTCGTCCCCCATGTCCGATGCGGTGCATCGCTCAAGTGTTCGTGCGGTGATGCTCCAAAGTAGCCGATGCTCCCCTGCGGCGTAAAGCCGCCCTCGCGCATCGACACGAAAACGCCGGGAAACAACCACATACGCCGTGCAGCCGTGCAGCCGCGCACTGCGCGGAGCGCGGCGCGCAGGGCCCCAACGCAGGAGCCGCATCCCTTTCCGGCGCCGCCCTTCCCAAGCGCCGCCGTCTCGCCTACCTCAGAACCTCCGGGTTCAGGCAGCCGGACAGCCGGCGGCCCAGCACCCCGTCTATCGCGTTTCGCATGGCGCGCGTGCGCAGCTCCAGCCCGGACTCCTCCGACCAGTACGCCGCATGCGAGGTGAGCACCGTGCGCGGGGCGCGCAGAAGCGGATGGTCGGGGCTGACCGGTTCCCCTTCGAACACGTCGATGCCCGCGCCCCACAAACGCCCCGCCTCAAGCGCGGCGGCCAAGGCGCAGGTGTCCACCACGGCCCCGCGCGCCGTGTTCACCACCACCGCGTCGTCTTTCATGAGCGCTAGCCGGCGCGCGTCCAGCAGATGGCGCGTCTCGGGCGTGAGCGCGGTGTGCAGGCTCACCACATCGCTCGCGCGCAGAAGCTCGTCAAGCTCAAGCGCCTCGTAACCCTCCGGCGTGCGCCGCCCCGCAGGCTGCGAGCGCGACCAGCACACCACCCGAAACCCCAGCCCGGCCGCCTTGCGCGCGGTCGCGCGGCCGATATCTCCCATGCCCACCACGCCAAACGTCCGCCCGTGCACCTGCCCGAGCGGTCGGCGCCGCGCGTAGTCCCACACCCCGGCGCGCACGTCGGCGTCCACCTCGTTTATGCGACGCAGAACGCACAGCGCAAGCGAAACGGCGTGATCGGACACCACCTCGGTCCCGTAACCGGGCACGTTGCACACCGCCACGCCGCACTCGGTGGCGGCCTTGACGTCGATGTTGTCGTAGCCCACCCCCGTGCGGCTGATCACGCGCATGCGCGGAAGCGCCTCTATCACCGCGCGAGACAAATCCCCGTACGACGTGACCACGCCGTCTGCATCGGCCGCCACGCGCACGATCTCGTCCGGAGGGCACCTTTTGCAGCACGCGAACTCCACGCCCGCCTCGCGCGCCAGGCGCTCCTCCACCTCCGCGTCCTCGAAATCGCTCTCCACCATCACGATCTTCGCCATGCCGCGCCTTTCTGCCCGCAAACCTCGCCGCCACGCCAAAACCGCGCCCGGAACCATGCCGCCTTGACGGGGGCCGCTTCTTCCAGTAGGGTCACCTCGAACAGCGAACCATACTAGGGAAAGGTCGTCTCATGGGCAAGCCGGTCGACGGACGAAAGGTCGCCATCATAGGATGCGGGTTCGTGGGCTCTGCCACGGCGTTCACCCTCATGCAAAGCGGATTGTTCTCGGAGATGGCGCTTGTGGACGTGGACCGAGAGCGCGCCGAGGGAGAGGCCCTCGACATCAGCCACGGCATGCCCTTCGCCAGCCCCATGAGCATCTACGCGGGCGACTACGACGACGTGGCCGACGCCGCCATCATCGTGATCACCGCCGGCGCCAACCAGCAGCCGGGCGAGACGCGCATCGACCTTGTGAACCGCAACGTCGCCATCTTCAAGAGCATCCTGGCCGAAATCCGCGCACGCGAATGCAGCGGCATCCTGCTTGTCGTGTCGAACCCGGTGGACGTGCTCACCTACGTCTCGCTGCGCCTCTCCGGGCTGCCCGAGCACCGCGTCATCGGCTCCGGCACCGTGCTGGACACCGGTCGCCTGAAACACGCCATCGGCGAACGTTTGGGCGTCGATTCCCGCAACGTGCACGCGCGCATCCTGGGCGAGCACGGCGACAGCGAGCTTATCGCCTGGTCGAGCGCGCACGTGGCGGGCATTCCGCTGGAAGACTACTTCAACATGCGCACGGAGGGCTCCTACGAGGAGTTCCGCACCGAGATGAGCGACCTTGTGCGCAACTCGGCCTACGAGATCATCAAGCGCAAGCGCGCCACCTACTACGGCATCGCCATGGCCGTGTCGCGCATCTGCCGAGCCATCGTGCGCGACGAGAAGTCGGTGCTTTCCGTGTCCAACTTCATGCAGGGCGAGTACGGGATAGGCGACGTGGCGCTGTCCACCCCCTGCATCGTGGGCAAAGACGGCGTGGAGGCGCGCATGCCCCCGTCGCTCAACTACCGCGAGCAAGCCAAGCTCAAGGCGTCGGCCGACACGCTGAAGCAGGTCATCGCCGGGCTGGATTTGAAATAGAACAAGCTAGCGATCGCCGCGACGGCGAGCCAGCATGCGAACGACACGTTGCGCTTCGCCTTTCCAATGACGAAGCGCCGCGTGCGGCGCGCAGATTGAGTCCGAAGCGACGCAGGAGAGGGAGGAGGTCCGGTCGTGCCACGCAAGAAGACAGTCGTCCTGACAATGGTCGCAGCGTTCGGATTCGGATTCTACCAAGGCGCCCAGATGCTCTCGTTCGTCGTGGGCCATTACACGAGCAACCCGTTCTCCCTTTTCGGACTCTTCGTGGAAGGCGCTGTTTACCTTGCTTTCGCCTGCCTGTCCTGGCACGGAAAGGAGGTCCGCCCAAAGCCCCTTTTCGCGTCAGGGGCCGCCCTCGGCCTGCTGTTTATGGTCCTTGCGCTGATCAACGGGCAGGAACCGTCGTTTCAGCTGGTCTTTCGAACGGTGGCCTCAACCTCGGCGGCGTGCCTGCTGCTTTGCTGGGCCCACGTCTTCTCCGCCCTCCCCCCGTTTCTCTCGTCCGTTTCGATCGCAAGCGCGTTTATGATCTCGGCGCTGGTGAAGCTCTTCTCCGGCTTCGTCGCCGCGCCGGAGACGAGCGAAAGCCTTTACGCGCAACTCCTTGTGTTCTCTTGCTGCCTCGCGCTTCTGCTCTCGGCGGTGAAGATGGCGGACGCCGCTCCTCCAAGGGATCGGGAGGAGAAAGATCGCGTCCTATCCTCCGCGCAAACAACCCCGCAGCGCCTTCGCCGGCTCTACGTTGGCGCAGCCGCTTTCTCCGTCGCTTACGGCATGGCGCTTCAAAGCGACATCGAGGCGCAGGCTTCCCACTACGCCCAGTCGGAGCACACGGCGCTGATAACCTTTCTCCTTGCCGGCGCCATTTTGATCCTCTCCCTGCTGGGAAGTTTCAAAGGAAACGCGAACTACCTCTTCGTCATCGTCGCCCCATGCTTCGGCCTGACCATCGCGCTCAAGGACACGCTCGCGGCCGATCCGGGCATAGGGGGATCCGTCAACACCGCGGTGCTGAACCTTTACTACCTCATGCTCTGGATCATGCTCGCAAAGGAGGCGAATCGGAGAATCTACCCCGCTTTTTTCCTGTTCGGCATCGGACTCGCCATCTCTCGGATGGCCCTGCTGTGCGGAAGGGGAGCCGCCGCGCTCCTGTCATGGGAGCCCGCGTCGAGCTGGCTGGGCGGCAACGCCGCCGCAAGCCTCCCCCTCCTGGTCATGCTCGTTGCGGCCTGCCTCTTCATCGCCTCGAACGAAAAGGAGCGGAAGGCCGGCGAGCCCTCGCAACCGCTATCTGAGAAAAGCGAGCCTAGCGACCCGTGGATCGTGGCCCCTGGGACGGAGAACCCCCAGATCCAAACGGCCTGGGACAAGCTCTCCGAGGCACACGGCCTGAGCAAACGGGAGGAAGAGATCCTATTCGAATTCTTGCAGGGCAGAAGCTCCTCCTACCTTGCAGACCATCTCTTCATCTCCGAGCACACCGTCAAAACGCATATCAGGCGGGGGTACGAAAAACTCGGGATCCACAATCGCCAAGAACTTATAACCCTTGTGCAAGACCAACTTGCCTCTTAGAGTTTTCGCAGATCAATGTATTATGTAGCACCAAACTCGCTACAAAGGCCACCGCTTTTTCATACCGTTTTCGCTATGGCGGCGCCCCTCGGGCACGCGCAGAATAGCCTCCAAGGTTCGAAAAACCGACCAAGGAGGAAACATGAGGGAAATCGACAGAAGGAGCTTCGTCAAAACGGCAATGGCGGCGGGAGCGGGAGCCGCAGCCCTTGGGTTGGCGGCCTGCGCGCCCGGCCAGAAGCAGGCGAGCCCGCAGGCAGCAAGCGCCGAGCTTCCATCCGAATGGACCAGCGAGCATGACCTGGTTGTCATTGGCGCGGGAGGAGCGGGGCTCGCAGCCGCGCTCGAAGCGTCCCGTGCCGGCGCGAGCGTGATGGTCCTCGAGTGCGAGAACTCGCACCTGTTCTCGAACACGGCGCTCTGCGGAGGGGTGGTCATGGGCTGCTGCAGCTCAATCCAGAAAGAGGCGGGCGTCGAGGACTCCGTGGAGGAGTTCAAAAAGTACCTCGACGCCATCAACGACGGGCTCGACAGCCAAAACCTCACCCACCTCTGGGCGGAGAAGTCGGGCGAGACCATCGACTGGCTGAGGGAGGCCGGAGCGGACTTCCCGGTCGAGAAGCTGTACAAATCGGGGGCCGAGGACGCTTACGCCGACGTCACGAAGCCGGTCGCGCGCGGCGTTATCGCGTTCGACAGCAAAGGAGCCTCCATCTGCGACGCGCTTTACCAGCAGGCCGTCGCGGAGGGAGCGGAATTCGCTTTCGGAACGCTTGCAACCGGCCTTTATCAGGACGAAACAGGCAGAGTATGTGGTGTCGCCGCAGATGACGGAACTTCACGCAAAGCGAACAAGGGAGTCGTCATAGCCTCGGCCGGGTTCTCCCGGAACAAGGACATGCTCCGCAACTTCATGCCCGACCTCGTGGACGGCGCCTCGAACGGCTCGAGCCGCCAGCAGGGGGACGGCATCGTCATGGGTCAGCGCCTCGGCGCAAAGCTCACGAACATGTGGGCCACGCAGACCACCGGGAAGGGGATCGACACAGGCCAAGGCGGCGCCCCTTTCTTCGTGCTCCCCAACTGGGGGAACCAGTGCATATGCATCGACATGGACGGCACGCGCGCCTTCGACGAGGGCATGATGGGCGAGCTCATGAGCGTCGAGATCATAAACAACCACGACGGTTTCGTGTGGGCGGCTTGGGATGACAAGGTGGTGCAGCAGGGGCCGGCGGTCATCACCGTTCCCCCGCTGTCCGAAGGCTTGCGAAGCGAGATCGATTCGGGCGCCATCCTCAGCGCGAACACGCTCGAAGAACTTGCGGAGAAAATCGGCGTGCCTGCCGAGGTCTTCGTCGCCGAGGTCGACAAGCTCAACTCCTTCGTCGAGGAGGGCGTCGACAAGGAGTTCGGGAAGGACCAGTCCAAGGGGATGGGGAACAAGATAGACACGCCGCCTTTCTACGCCGGAAAGATCGTGCCCGCTTTCGCCGACACCGCCGGCGGGTTGACCATCAACGAGAAGGCCGAGGTCCTCAACGTCGACGACCAGCCCATCGCCGGGCTGTACGCCGCAGGGAGCACGACGGGAGGATGGCGGGGACGGATTTACCCCGGAAGCGGAACAGCCCTCGGGTTCGGCTTCACGTTCGGCCGCATAGCCGCGCAAAGCGCGCTCGCATGAGCTTGACACGGCCCCGCCCTGTTACGGCGGGGCCGTCCACTTGGGCGTGAGCGCGCCGTCAGTCCCGCCACTTCGTGCGCAGCTCCCAAAACGCCACGGCGCTGGCGGCGGCCACGTTGAGCGAGTCCACGCCGTGGTCCATGGGGATGCGCACCACGAAGTCGCAGGCGGCCACCGTGGAGGGCGCCAGCCCGTCGCCTTCGGTGCCCAGCACGAGTGCCAGGCGCTCGCACGCGCGCAGGCGCGCATCGTGCAAGGGCAGCGCGTTATCGGCAAGCGCGAGGGCGGCGGTGGAGAACCCGAGCGAGCGCAGAAGCGGCACACCTTCGGCAGCCCAGTCGCGCTCGCGGCCGATGCGCGTCCACGGCACCTGAAACACCGTCCCCATCGACACGCGCGCGGCGCGGCGGTAGAGCGGATCGTGGCACGACGGCGTGACGAGCACCGCGTCGATGCCGAGCGCGGCCGCCGAACGGAACGCGGCGCCCACGTTCGTGTAGTTGGTCACATCTTCGAGCACGGCCACGCGGCGCGCGTCTTTCAGCAGGTCGGGCACGCTCGGCAGCGCGGGGCGGCGAAACGCCGCAAGCGCCCCGCGCGTCACCTCGTAGCCGGTCACGGCGCGAAACTGCTCACGCGTGGCCAGCAGCACCGGAAAGGCCGGGTCATCCGCCAGCATACGCTCGATGAGCGGCATCGTCTGATCGAGCCAGCGCTCCTCCAAAAACAGCGACACCGGATGCACGCCCGCATCGAGCGCCCGTTCGATCACCTTGCGCGACTCGCCGATGAACAGGCCGTTCGCGTAATCGGGATCGTCACGCAGCTGCGCGTCGGTCGCCCCCGCGTACACGGCGAGCCGAACGTCGTCCGTCCCGCCCAAGCGCACGATGGGCATGGCCCCTCCTTTCTCCTCGCCGTCCATGGTACCACCGAACGACACTGCCCCGCTCCGAAAGCGCCCCAACTGCAGCCGCGTTCCCTGCGCGCCGAAAAGGCGCCGAGAACGCGCCAACCGCAGCTCCCACCCGCCCCCGCCCTCAAACGCACCCACAGGCCCGAACCCACGCCGCATGAGGGCCACCGACTTCGACGGCGTCCCACAGCCCCGCCCGCCCCCGAACGCACCTGCGGGCCCCCTGCGGAGTGGCGAGAAATCACCGAAATCGGAAGATCGAACAGGCGGACGCAAGCGTCATGGCAGGTACACGACAATAAAAGCCCAGGTCGCACGAAATCGAAACACGACCGCCGGCACCGAAGCCGCCGACATCCTTCCGACTTCGGTGATTTCTCGCCATCTCGGGCCAACTATGGACGTCGGCCTCTCGCACTAGCCCGGCCGGCCTCCCGCGCCGGCGCGCTCCTCGCCGCGCACGAGATCGAGCAACTCCTGGCGATCATGCACGTCGAGTTTGCCGTAGATGCGTCGCGAATGAGTGCGCACCGTGTTCTCGGACAGATAAAGCGTCTCGGCGATGTAGGGACGCGACCTCCCCTTGCACAGGTACTGCATAATCTCCACCTCACGCGGCGAGAGGCCATACGCCTCGCCCACCGCCGCACAGCGCCCATCGATACCGTCGGCCTCGCCGATGGCGCGGTGCGCAGGCCCGTTCAAATCGGACAACAGCAACTGCACGTCAGGCGAGCGCGAGGGCAAAAAGAACGCCGTCATGACCACCGTCACCACAAGCAAGAACGAAGCGACGGCCGGATTGAGCGACTCCAATCCCAAAAAAGACGCCGAGCAACGTCCAAACCAGTCAGGCAGCGAGTAAAGGAGCATGCCGGGGCAGAACACGAGGAAGGGGCGAAACGAGCTGTGATGCGCGACGTTGGCCAACGCCAACCACAGAAACATCTTCGCCACCACCACGGCCGCCCCCGTGAACGCTTGGATGAACTGCGCCATGCCAAATGCAACCAACATGAACAACGCAAGGGCCATGAGCACGTAGGTGAAGCGCCATACCACGGTGATGTCGAGGCCCCGACGACGCTCGAACACCCACCAGCCCACAAACGCGCAAAACAAGAGCAGGATCATCTGCGAGAGCAGGGTGTACGCCGGCGTGGCCTCCGACCCGAAGCTATAGTGGCCGGTGCCGTGCTTGAGCGTCATATTGAGGATGGACCACATAAAGAAGAACACCGCCATAGCCACCACAATGCGCGCGAACGACCTCAGAGATGCACGACCGAACCATAGTTCCGCCGCACGTTCGCTCGAAGACGATCCGTCCTCCCACCGCGCGCCCAGCGCGGCCATCGACAGGAACGGAAGCGGAAGCATGAGCGCCATCGTCACCTCCTGCGGCACGAGGGCGGTCACGCACTTCATGGCGGCCACAAGCACAATGGCCAGCACCAGGGCGCGCGCCACCTCGTTGATGGAAGAACCCGCATAGCGGGTCCCCCAGCGGGCCACCATCCAGCATTCGGCCAAGGCGAACAGCCCCAAGGCCCCGACGTCCGCAAACGGAGGATACGACGCCGATCCAACCCACAGGATCACGAAAGATCCCGCATAGGCCACCGCAGCAGCCCAGTCGATCGCACGCGTCGCGCGAGCCGGCATGCCCGCACGCGACAAGACCGCGCACAGAAGCACCGTCGCCAGCACAACCGCGCCCGATTTGTTGAGCCACCAATAAGAAAACGACGCGTCGTAGCTCAGCGCGCTCACCCAGTTGGAGCAGGTGTACCATACGAAAAAGCCCGTCGCCATAGCTGCCGTGGCCATCCGCCGCCCCGCCAACTTTCGCATGTGCGCCCCCTTTCCTCGTCGCGCATTATCGCATGGCGGCACGCGCTGCACGCCCTCCAAACGACCTCTCAGAACAAGTTCGCCCGATTCGGGCGACAGCTCAACCCGCCCTTTGCTCCGATCCGGGCCTCGCACGCCCTTGGCCAACCGGCGTATCGTCGGCATCGTCGATGCGGATCCCAGCGACAAGCAAGCCCGTCGCAACCGCACCAGGAACGAATCCCGCGAATGCAAGGAGGAATCAATGGACAAAAGAAGCCTGCTCTCGAGGAGGAACTTCATCAAAACCGGCAGCGCGCTAGCGCTTGGAACGGCGGCTCTCGGTCTGGCCGGCTGCGCAGGCGCCCCTGCGGCGAACACGGCCAACGACGCCGCAACCTCACCTGCCGACATCGAATGGGACGAGGAGTTCGACGTCGTGGTGGTGGGCGCGGGCGCGGCAGGCCTCGCAACGGCCGCCGCGATGGCAACCGAAGGCGAAGGCCTGACCACGCTGCTCCTGGAAAAGGGCGCCATGCCCACCGGAAGCGGCAACTCGCCGGTGTGCAGCGGATCGTTCCACATCACCGACGACCCCGACAATTTCGCCCTTTACGTGAAGGCGCTCGTCGAGGGCTTCACGTGCACGCCTGAGTCCATGTACGAAGTGTACGCCCAAGGCGCAGCCGAGAACTGGGAATGGCTCACGGGCCTGGGTATGCTCGAAAGCGATGTGAAGATCACCCCGCAGGCGGGCAAGGCGGAGTACTACGAGATAGAGCACCACGACGCATTCTCGAAATGCCAGTTCAATGCCGATAACACCGACCGCCCCGCGCACATCAGCATCTTTCTGAGCGAATTTCTGGACCAGCATCCCGACGCCGTGACGCGCCACACGAACACGCCCCTCACCGCACTCGTGCAGGATCCTCAGACAAGGGCCGTGCTCGGCGGCGTGTACGAGAAGAGCGGCAAAAGCGTGTACGTGAAAGCCAGGCGCGGCGTGGTCATGTGCTGCGGCGGCTTCGAGAACGATCCCGAGATGCTGCAAGACTACCTCTCGTTCGAGCGCATGCACGCCGCCGGGGCCACCATGAACACGGGAGACGGCCACCGCATCTGCGCAAAACTTGGCGCAAGCATGTGGCACATGAACAGCTTCGCGGGTGCGTGGTCAAACGGCATCAGCATCGACGGCGAGAAGATGATGGCCTACCGCACCCTCAAGAAAGCGCAGGGCATCGTGGTGGGAGTCAACGGGCGCCGCTTCTACCAAGAGTGGGAGGGCACCACCATGTTCACACCCGGCGAAGAAGGCCCGCTCGAACTCCACTACGGCTGCCGGCACGGTCATCAGAACTTCGGAGGCGACTGGCGCTGCCTGCCCTTGCCGCCCAAACAGTGGTTCATCTTCGATTCCGAGGGACTGAGGTTCAGCGCCTACCTTGGCGCGAATTCCACGAGCAACACGCTGCAGAACCAGACGGAGACGACGGAGAACGACCCGAGCATCGACCCCGTGGCCGATGGCTACGCCTACATCGCCGACACCGTCGAGGACCTTGCTGTGCAGATAGGCGTTCCAGTTGACGAGCTGACGAACACGGTAAACCGCTGGAACGCCTCATGTGACAACGGCGAAGACGAGCAGTTCCATCGCCCGGCCGACCAGATGACGCCCGTGCGCACGCCTCCGTTCTACGCCATCGAGTGCATTCCCGAAATACTCAACACCGACGGCGGCCCACGCCGCAACGAGAAAGCGCAGATCATCGACGTGGACGGCGAGCCTATCCCCAACCTGTACTCGTCAGGCGAGTTCGGTTCTATCTGGGCGTCGAAGTACCAAGGCAGCGGAAACATCACCGAGTGCATGGTGTTCGGCCGCATCGCCGCCCGCGAACTGATCGCGAAGGAGTAGCGAACCCCTGTCTCCCACCTGCGACTGCCCCGCCCCTCCCGGGGCAGTCGACGCCCCGCCCCGAAAGCACTCCGGTTGCAACCGCACGGAGAAAGGCATCGCAAACGCGCATCCCCGCCTCCGAACGCACCCGCAAGTCCGAACCCCCCTGCGGAGTGGCGAGAAATCACCGAAATCGGAAGATCGAACGGGCGGACGCGAGCGCCATGGCAGGTACGCGACAAAAAAGGCCAGGTCGCACGAAATCGAAACACGACCGCCGACACCGAAGCCGCCGACATCCTTCCGACTTCGGTGATTTCTCGCCACCCGAACCCCCGTCCGCTGCTAAGCCACCGTTGACATGGGCCGGCCACCCGCCAGCGAGGTCCGCGTCAACGCTGGTTTATCAGAGAGAACCCCCGCCTTGGCCGCGAATCGCGCCCTGTGGCACACTCGAAGCCCTTTTCGCGGTCCTCTCGACTGCAGCGACCGGAAAAGCCCAGGTCGCAAAAACCGCGATCCGGCCTTGCCACGGAAAACCGCCCCTTTGCGTGCCATAGGGTTCATTTTGCGGCCAAGACAGGGGGAGGGGGCCTTCGGAGGACCTCGGTGCGCCGGGAGGGGGCCGGGCGGCCGCAGGACCCGAGAATCCTCCAGATGAGCGCAGCGCCTCAGAGGTCGAGCAGCCGCGCGCCCGTCTCGGCGATGCGGGCGGCAAGGCGCCCGCGCGAAACCGCGCGCAGATCGGCCAGGTCGTCGAGCATGCGCTCGAGGAGCGCGACCTCGGCCGCAGGGTCGTACGGATCGCCGGACTGCCCGGGCGCGTCGGTTTCCAGCAGCAGACGGTCCTCGGGGATGGCCCGCGCGTACGCCCGCCCGCGCCTCGAAGCCAGCATGCGCGGGTTCAGCGAGAAAAAGCAGCCCGCGTCCACGGCCCGACCCAGCTCGTCGGAGGTTCCCGAGAACCAGTGGAACACCACCGCGTTGCCGCCGAGCGCGCCCGCCCCCGCAAGCGCGTCAAGCACGTCGGCTGTGGCGCGCACCGCATGGACCGACAGCACGCGTCCCCCGTCCACGCACGCCTCCGCCACGCGCGCAAACGCCGCCACCTGCGCCTCACGCGCGCCCTCGCAGCGCTTCCCGAAGTCAAGCCCCACCTCGCCAATGAAGCGCGTCGCTCTAGCCAAGCGCGCGAACGCCTCCACGTCCGCCTCCCCGCAGCGACCCTCAGCGACCCACCACGGATGCAACCCCAGCCCCACACGCATGTTTTCGCAGCCCGCGAGCAGCGCCGAGGAGCGTTCAAAGCCCGACGGCTCCACCGTGACCGAGAACGCCCCCGCCTCGCGCTTTGCCAATCCGCGCGCCGCCGCCCGCGCATCCGGCGCAAAGTCCAGATGACAGTGCATGTCGAACAGCTGCAACCCCGTCATCGTCCGCGCTCCACGCCGGCCAGTTCGCAAAGCACCTCGCCGGCGATCATCTGCCCCATGATGGGAGGCACGAACGAGGCCGTGCCGAGGTTCGACCGCTCGCGCCGCTGCGCGCCCTCGCGCACGGGCACGTCCACGGGCTGCTCGCACGAGTAGAGCACGCGCAGGCGGCGGATGCCGCGCTTGCGGCCTTCCTTGCGCATGATGCGGCACAAGGGGCAGTTCACCGTGTCGTACACGTCGGCCACGCGAAAGCACTCGGGCCGCAGCTTGTTCGCCGCCCCCATGCTGCTGATCAGGCGCAGGCCGTGCTCGTCGGCGTACTGGGCGATGGCGAGCTTCGTCGAGACGGTGTCGATGGCGTCCACCACGTAGTCCACTTGGCCGGCGTACGCGCCCAGAAACGCGGGCACGTCCTTGGCCAGGAGGAACCGATCGAGCGCCTCCACCTGCGCCGCCGGATTGATGTCGGCGATCATCTCCCGCACGACCTCGGCCTTCTTGCGCCCAAGCGTGCTGTGAAACGCGATGGCCTGGCGGTTGATGTTGCTTTTCTGCACCACGTCGCGATCAAGCACCACGAACCGCCCCACCCCGCCGCGCGCCAGCGCCTCGACGCAGTTCGACCCCACGCCGCCAAGCCCCAGCACCATCACCGCAGATGCCGCCAAACGCTCGACGCCGCCGCGCCCCATGATGAGCTCGAGCTTTTCCGTGGCGCTCCCACCGCCTGCCTCCATGGCCCACCGCTCCTTTCCGTCGGCGACCATGGTAGCACGGCGCGGCGCGCACGCCCTGCGAAACGCCGGAAGCGCACGAGGTCAGCAGTCGTTCGACAGTGCTATCTCCTCGTCTATCATATCGAGAATCTCCTCGCGCGACCCCACTCCCAGTTTTCGGTAGATATGGCGCACATGGGTCTTCGTCGTCTCGGGAGAGACGACAAGCTCGTCGCTTATTTCGGTCCTCGACATTCCCTTGGCCAGATACGCAAGAATCTCCCTTTCCTTGAGCGTAAGATCGCACTGCGACGCAATGCGATCGCAGCAATACGCTATCTGTCGCTCGCTTCTATGCCTGTCGATCACACGCTCCATCCCCCATCCTTCGACGAAATTGTTGCGATTCGAAAGGAACAGGGCGCTCACGAGCAAAAGGAGCTCCACGGAAAGCACAAGCGCGAACGCTTCCTCCCCGAACGCCGCCACCGGCCGACCGAGAACGGCGTAACCCGCAAGATACCCGAAAAAACGGCCAAGCGTCCACACCCCAACGTTCAAGGAGACGGTCCAGAGGGGAGACAGGCTCCGCGTGCGAATCAGGTGGGCGTAAAGCCCCCACACCAAAAGCTCGATGAACCGGTACCCCGCAACGAAGAGCATGTAGCCTTCGGGGGACAGCGTTCCCGAATACAACATGAGCGCAAGCCCCGCAGCCGCCACGAGAAACCCGGCTTTGTAGATGAGGTCGTTAAAATTCACCTTGAGATACGCCATGCATGCAAGCAGCCCGAAGGCGGCGCAGGCATAGGAAGCCAGTCCGTAATCGGACCAGTACGATCCAAATTCAAACACCGCGGAAACCGCTCCGAACGAACCTGTCCAGACGATCGTCGTGATGGTGAGCTTCCACGGAATGCGAACCGAATCCGCCGACACGACAGACGACGACTCCGACATCGCGCCCCCTTCGAGAGCCGCCCGCTTTCGTGACACCGCCCTCAGCGAAAACGCACAAACCACTGCAAGCAGCACAAGCGCGATCTGGGAAACCAGCACGGGAGCCGATGCGAGGACGAAAGCCGCAGCAGCGCTCGCAACGGTCGCGATCGCTCCGCACAAAAGCGTCTTATGGGCCCCTATCATCCCAAACGACATCCCGCATTCCAAACACAGCAGCGCAATGCCAATGCCGCCAAAGAGCGATCTTGCCGCCACAAGCCCGATCAGGACAACCGGATCGTCAAAACCGATCTGGAACACCGCAAGCGCAAGAAAGGAGGCGAGCGCAAGCGAGGTGCTCACAACGTACGGAGAGAACCCGCGGGGAATTCGCTTCCCATGCAGACGATAGGCGACGGCAAACGCAAGCAACGTCGACCCGAGAAAGGCGAAGAGGGAGAGCCTGTCGAACAAGACAAAGAAAAGCGGCACACCCTGCCCGGCCAACGACTCCTGAAAACGAGCGGCCGAGTTCGACAGGAGCCATGGCCACAGCCAGAACACGCAGAAGCTGACCCAGAGGGCCGTATCCTCCGCAGCGGTTTCAGCTATCGACCGCGCAAGCCGACCGACCCTCGTCTTCGTGCGACCACCGTCTTGCATCCTCGCCCCTTCCCCGAAACGCCACGACGAACCGCCAACCCCTTGATTTGCCGGGAAACAAGCTTGTCACCCGGTGCGGGTGAGAGGGGAAGTCCAAAAATCCCCCACCCCTAGTGACCTTTTGACCTGCGGAAATAGATTTCACTCGCAGCAAATAGCCATTGAACTCAACCGCTATTGTATGCCATATTCAAAACGTCGAATCAATCCCGATTCGACAAAGATCGCAAGCAAGGGAACATGAGGGAACAGGAGGAGGATCATGCCCGAAAAACCCATCACTCGACGCGCGTTCCTGGAGTTCGGAGGCGCCGCAGCATTGACGGCCGGAGCGATAGGCCTGACAGGATGCTCGCCCCAAGGGCAGGAAGCCGATGAGGCTCGTTCGGCGGCAACCGCTGCGAGCGAGAACGTCTCATGGGACAAGGAGGCCGACGTTGTGATCGTCGGGTTCGGCGGCGCCGGAGGGGCAGCGGCCATCGAGGCGAAACGGGCGGGCGCCGAAGTCGTTGTTTTGGAGGAGCTCGATCACCCCGGAGGATCGACTGCGGCATGCGGCGGATCGATCCTCATGGCGGACACTCCGCTGCAGAAGAAGTTCGGGCTAAAGGACAGCGTGGAGGCCTTCTACGATTACATGCGTGCCGCCGGCGGCGCAGCGGCCAACCAGGAGGCGCTCAAGGTTCTCTGCGATTTCTCGCCGCAACTCTACGACTGGTGCGTCGGATGCGGCATGGATTTCGAAGGCGGCGAGCTGTATCCCGGCCCCCACATCAACAGCTTCAACAAGAAAGGCTACACGCTGTTCTACACCGGCAACGAGCAAGCGCGCGCCTTCGCCGAGATCACCCCGCCCGTTCCCCGTGGCCACTCCTCGCTGCCCAACTCATCGGGCGCAGACGTCTTCTCCGCCCTTCAATCAACCGCTGACGCCTTAGGCGTCGAGGTGCTCACGGAGACCGCCGGAAAGCGCCTCGTGACGGACGCCGAGGGGCGCGTTGTGGGCGTGTCGGCAGAGGGAAAGGACGGCGAAATCGCCATCCGCGCACGCAAGGCCGTTGTCCTGACTGCCGGAGGATTCGCCGACAACGAGAGCATGATGGCCGAGCATTACCCGCACACCAACAGGCATGGCCAATCCCTCATCTCGGCAGGCAACGAGAACGGATCGGGCATCCTCATGGGGCAGGCCGTCGGCGCCGCCACACGCGGGATGGGATGCTTTCAGATAGGCAAGCCGCTATCCACGATGAGCGACGCCCTCCCGCGCGGAGTGCTCGTGGACGGGCACGGACGCCGTATCGTCGCCGAGGACGAGTACAACACGTTCGTCGGGAGGGCCATCATGGCAGCGTCGACCGAGCGCTGCTTCCTCATCCTTGACGACCGAACCGAAACGGAGGGAGGCGCCGCGAAGATACTCGGGGAGCCGGTTGCCACGTGCAACTCCATTGACGAGGTGGCAGCAGCCGTGGGCGCCAACCCGGCCGTGATGGGCGCAACGATCGCCTTCTACAACGAGTCCGCATCCCTAGGGGAGGATCGCGAGTTCGGCAAAGACCCGCAATTCCTCGTCCCGCTCGAGCAGGGTCCCTACCACGTGCACGCATGCGGTTCGGAGGCATGCGTGATCGGCACATGCGGCGGCCTCAAGATAGACACCGACGCGCACGTGCTCGACCGCGACGGCAACGTCATCCCAGGCCTGTACGCCGCAGGGAGAAACTCGGGCAGCATCTTCGGTTGGTACATGGGAAGCGGGGCGTCAGTCGCCGACGTCCTCACTTTCGGCATCATCGCCGGAAGGAACGCCGCCGCCGAGTCCGGCAGCGAGGAAACGGCCGCCTAACCCTGCACGAAGCGGAAACCTCGCACCTTGCGCTTTGCGTCGCCTTGCGCTCACGCGCCACGCCTAGGTCGGCTCCCCTATGCCGAGCCGCCTCAGATCGGCTGCGAAGCGTTCGGACGCAAGGCCCAAGCCCTCGAAGCCCGCCGCGCGGCCGGGCAGCTCGTCGTTGGCGAAGCAGCACAGATCGGGTTGGAAGGAGCTCTCGGGGTCGACGCGCGCCGGCCCCGAGAGCAGCTGATCCGCAAGCACGTTGAGAAACGCCACCGGTCGCCGCCCGTGGGTGCGCGTGACCTCGGGGGCTCCGGCGAAAAACAAGTACGCGTCCGCCGCAGGCCCGCCCACGCCCGCCTGCGCAAGCGCCGCGCGCATCGACGCGACCGCAACACCCTCCCAGCCCGCCCAGTCGCCCGGCTGCATGCATGCCGCCGCAAGAAAGCGGTTGCTCGCGTTCACCGCCAGCAGCACGTCGCACCCGTCGAGCCGCACGCGATGCGCCTCCCAGCAAAACAGCGGGTCGTCCGCCTCGCCGTAGGGCGGGCGCGGCAGCCGCAAGAACCGCTGCAACGGTATGGTGACGCCCAGCTGCACAGCCCCCTCCTTCTCCGGTCGCCTTCTCGCTGCGCACAGTATACCCGGACGCGCGCGTGCGCGCAGGCAAGAAGACGTCCGTTCGCCCCGCCCGCGCTCGCCGGCGTCGGGCCGCCTCCCCGCCAACACCCGCGAAGCCGGCTCGCCACACGCGCCCCGCCCCCGCCGAACCCCTCGCCCTTGCCTTCCGGCACCGCGCATGCTATGCTCTCGCGCGGAACCAACCCGCAGGCGCCCCTATGCCAAGCGCCCGCCGACGACAGGAGCGCGATACATGAAGTTCTAGCGATGCCGCCCATCCGACACGTCCGCTGCGCCCACGCGGCGCGGCCGTGCGCGGACCTGCATCGCAGCTTCATGCCTCTGGCCCACCGGACCGCCCGGTCCGCCCTCCCCGCGAACCCCTGCGACCCGCCCGCGCACGGCCTCTTGCCATCAGGAGGTCATCTATGGTTCTCACCCTTCGCAACATCGCCTACACCTACCCCGCATCGCCCGAGCCGGCCCTTCGCAACGTCTCCGCCACCTTCGCCGTCGGCTGGTGCGGCATCGTCGGCGACAACGGATGCGGCAAAAGCACGCTCGCCCGCATTGCCTGCGGACTGCTGGCACCCGACGCCGGCGAGGCGTTTCCACACCTCGCAAGCGCCTACTGCCCCCAAAGCGCCGCCGAACCGCCCGCCCTGCTGGAGGACTTCGCCTGCGACTTCTCGCGCGAGGCCGTCCTTTTGCGCGCAAGCCTGGGCATCGAGGACGACATGCCCTGGCGCTTTAACGCCCTGAGCTTCGGCGAGCGGAAGAAGATCCAGGTGGCCGTCGCCCTTTGGCAAAGCCCCGACGTGCTGGTGCTCGACGAGCCCACGAACCACGTGGACGCCCCTTGCCGGGTTCAGCTCACGCACGCGCTGCAAAAGTTCCCCGGCATAGGGCTGCTCATCTCCCACGACCGCGAGCTGCTGAACAGCCTGGCAAGCAGCTGCCTCATGCACGAGGACGGCGCCTGGGTGCAGCGGCCGGGCGCCTACGACCAGGCGCGCGCCCAAAGCGAGCGCGAGCAGGCAGAGGCCCTGTCCCGGAAGGCGGCCGCCAAGCGGGAGGCGGCCCGCCTTGCCGCCGAGGCCGACGCGCGGGCGCACCAGGCCGCGCGGACGGCGACGCGCCTGAGCGCCCGCCATCTGGACAAGCACGACAGCGACGGAAGGGCCAAACGACGCCTGGCCGTGTTCACCGGGCAAGACGGCAAGGCGGGCGCGCTCGCGTCCGCCATGGAGGCCCGCGCCGCCCGCGCGCGGCAAAAGGAGCGGCAGATCCGCGTGGCCAAGCGTTACGACGGGTCCCTTTGGCTGGACGCGAAGCCCCATCCCCGGCCGACGCTCTTGTTCATGGACGCGCATGCCGTGCCATGCGGACAGGGAACGCTCTTTCTGCCCACGCTGGCGGTGGGCAGGACCGACCACATCGGCATAGCGGGACCAAACGGCGCGGGCAAATCAACGCTCGTCCGCCATCTTCTGGAGCGCCTTCCGGACGACATCCCCGCGCTCGTGGTGCCGCAGGAGGTGCCGCCCAAAGCCGCGCGCGAGGCGATCGAGCGCTTGCGCGCGGCCGACGAGGCCCGCAAGGGACGCATTCTGTCGGTTGTCGCGCAGCTCAACTCGGACGCCGAGCGCATCCTGTCCGGCGAGAACGTGAGCCCGGGAGAGCTGCGCAAGCTCATGGTGGCCGAAGGCGTGCTGGACGGACCGGCGCTCATCGTGATGGACGAGCCCACCAACCACCTGGACCTTCACTCCGCCGAGGCGCTGGAGCGGGCGTTGGCGGCCTACCCCGGCGCACTCGTCGTGGTCTCCCACGACCGGGATTTCCTCGCCGCTTGCACAGGCATCCGCTGGGATGTCGGAGGCGGCCGCGTCGAGGTTCGATGAGGCAGCTCTCTGCCAAACCACCGTCGACACGGGCAAGCCACCGCTTGCAGGGTCCGTGTCAACGGCGGCTTAGCGGAGAGCAGGGCGAAGACGGGACGGGACGGCCCGCACATGCTCCCGCTGGACCCCGGCCCGCGTCGCCTCCCGCCTCCGCATAACCGCCCCCGGCCCCAAGCGCTTGACGCGAGAACGCGCATGGGGTAGGTTGCGATGCGGCCGATTGAGAAAGAGGAAGCGCATGGAAATCGAGGAAACGCGAACGTTCGACGTGCTCGTGGTGGGAGGCGGCATCGCCGGCACCACGGCGGCCCTGCATGCAGCGCGATCAGGCGCGCGAACGGCGCTCGCATGCGCCGGCGCACTGTTCTCGGGCTCAAGCTTCTACCCCGGCACGTGGGGTTTGGGGCTTGTGGGTCCGGAATCGCCCGACGACGAGGACGATCTTGTCCGCGCGATACTCGATGTCGGCTGCGGCGTGGCCGACCCCGGCCTCGTCTCGACGTTCGTGCGGGACATCCCCGCCGCCATCGACGGGCTTGAGAAGATCGGCGTGCGCCTCCTGCACCCGGACCGCCCCGACGAGCGGGAGTTCGTGCCCTGCTTCGACCGCAAGCACCGGCTTTGGCGCGGCATCGTGCGCGAAAGCTACGAGGAGGCGGCAGGACGCGAGCTTGCGCGCCTCGGCGTGGAGGTGCTGCCCGGACGCGAGCTTGTCGACCTCGTGGAACAGGACGGCGCCGTTGCGGGCGCGGTGCTGGCCGCACGCGACAAGGGGCGTTTCGAGCTGATGGGAAGCAAGGCGACGGTGCTCGCCACAGGCGGGTTCGGGGGCCTGTTCGAGCGGCGGCTCACCGCCAACGACGTGGCGGGCGGCGCGCACGCGGTGGCGCTCGCGCACGGATGCGCGCTCGTCAACCTCGAGTTCATGCAGATGATGCCGGGCCTTGTGAGTCCCGTGAACGGCATCGTGTTCAACGAGAAGACGTTTCGCCACGTCGATCTGCGCAACCCGGACGGCACGGATCCTTTCGCGGGCCGACCCGACGTCCAGGCGCTTCTCGAGGAACGCTCGGGCCACGGCCCCTTCACCGCACGGCTCTCGTCGCGCGCGGTCGACCTCGCCATGGACGCCGCGCGACCGGAGGGGCTTGTCGTGCGCTACCGCACCGGAGGCGGAAAGCTTCCCGAGTTCGTGCGCACCTACTTCGACTGGCTTGAGGAGGCGGCGGGCGTGCGACCCTCCGACGAGCTGCGCATCGCGCCGTACGCCCATGCGGCCAACGGCGGCATCCTCATCGACTCTGACGGATCCTGCGGCGTGCCGGGCCTGTTCGCCTGCGGCGAGGCCACAGGCGGCATGCACGGAGCCGACCGCATAGGCGGCCTTTCGAGTGCGAACGGCCTCGTGTTCGGCGGGCGCGCCGGACGCGCGGCGGCAACCTGGGCGCAAGGGCGCGGCGACAGAGGGGACGGCGCCTCGCTCTCTGCGGACATCCCCGCAACCGCGCTGCCCGACGCCCCCGCGATCGCGCGCGAGCTGCGCCACATCATGACGGAGTCGTGCATGATCGTCCGCACGGCAGACGGGCTAGAACAAGCCCTCGCCGCCCTGCGGCGGCTCTCCGACCGCGCGAAAGACGAAGCGCGCGCCACAAAGGACGCGACGGCGGCTGCCAACGCCTCCCTCGTGCGTCGGCAGCTCGCGCTGGCCGAGGCTTTCGCCGCAACCGCCCTCGCGCGCACGGAAAGCCGCGGCGCGCACTTCCGCGCCGACTTCCCCGTCGCAGATCCCGCCCAGGCCCGCCCGCTGCGCGTCGAGCTGGACGCCGAGGGCCGCCCCCGGGCGCTCCCGCTGCCCGCGGATCCCGCCGAGGCGCCTGAGAGGCGCTAGCGGCCGACCTGGCCGGCATCGGCCGAGTCGGCCAGGTCGGCCAAGGTCGTTCCGTTCACATAACGTTCGATCACGTCGTCGAGTCCCGCCCAAAACCGCACGGTGCTGCAAAAGCCCTCGCGCGGGCACTCCTCGCCCTCCCCAAGCGCCAGGCACGCCACCGGCGCGGTCGTGCCCTCCACGGCCCGCAGCACATCGCCCGCCCTGATCGCCGACGGCTCGCATGCGAGCGCGTAACCGCCGCCTTTGCCGCGCACGCTGCGCAGAAGGCCCGCTTGCACAAGCGGTCGCGCCAACTGCTCGAGGTACTTGAGCGAAATGCCCTCGGCTTCCGACGCCTCGCGCAGCGACACCCGCCCGCCCTCGCCGCCTCGGGCGACGCGCACCATGAGCCGCAGAGCGTAGCGCCCTTTCGTCGACACGAGCATTCGTCCGTCCTTTCCCTATCCTCCCGCGCATCCTGCGAAAAACAGCCGCCTTGCCGCCCGAAAGCGCGCCGGCGCCCCTCGAACGAGCCGCCCGGATGAGCGCGCCTCTGTGACGTTTCCCTAGATTCTAGCATCTTCGCCAGATTGCTCCTTGACAATCCAGCGCCTCGCCGTATTTTAATCCTATAAAAACTATAGGATTAAAGAAAGGCACGGACATGACGAAGACGAGCGCGCCCCTCCTCTCCATCGAAAGCCTCTCGGCCTCTGCGGAGGGCTCCCCCATCCTGCACGGCGTCGACCTGGCCGTCGGCGCGGGCCAGACCCATGTGATCATGGGCCCCAACGGCGCGGGCAAATCCACGCTCGGCCACGTGATCATGGGCGACCCCGCCTACAGCCTTGACGGCGGCCGCATCCTCTTCGACGGTCAAAGCCTCGCCGGCCTCTCCCCCGACAAGCGCTCGCGCGCGGGCCTTTTCCTGAGTTTCCAGGCGCCTGCGGAGATTCCCGGCGTACCGGTGTCAAGCTTCCTGCGCGCTGCGGCGGCGGGGCGCGACGGCTTGGACCTCAAGGGCAAGCAGTTCCGCAAGCGCGTGCGCGCGCTGGCCGAGGAGCTGGACATGGACCCGTCCTACCTGGACCGCGAGCTGGGCGTGGGATTCTCCGGCGGCGAGAAGAAGAAGCTGGAGATGCTGCAGCTGCTGTTGCTGCAGCCGAAGCTGGCCATCCTCGACGAGACGGACTCGGGACTTGACGTGGACGCGCTCGGCGTGATGTCGCGCGGCATCGACGCCTATCGCCGCACCTCGGACGGCGCGCTCGTCGTCATCACGCACAACACCCGCATCTTAGAGCGTCTCGACGTCGACCGCGTGCACGTGATGGTGCTCGGGCGCATCGTGGCCGAGGGCGACGCGTCGCTTGTCGCCGAAATAGACGCGCACGGCTTCGAGCGGTTCGAGCGCACGCCCGAGGACGCGACCCGGGACGGAGGCGCGGCCCCGGACGCGCGCGGCGACGGCGCCGAAGCCGCCCGCCAAGCCGACCCGTCGCCGGCGAGCGCGGACCGCGCCGCCCAAACCGTCGCAACCCTCTAAAGGAGGCCGCCGTGACCAAGGAACGCACCTACGTGGAGGACGTCGACCGCACCCTCTACGACATCGCGGACGTCGGAACGGACGCCGAGCGCCTGGCCGCGGGCCTCACGCCCGACATCGTCCGCGAGATCTCGGCCAAGAAGGACGAGCCTGCCTGGATGCTCGACTTCCGCCTGAAGTCCCTTGAAACCTACCATCGTCTCGCCACTCCCGACTGGGGTCCGGCGCTCGACGGCCTGGACATGGACCACATCGTGACGTACGTGAAGCCGAACACCGACCAGCAAAGCGATTGGGAGAGCCTGCCCGACGACGCGAAGAACACGTTCGACCGGCTCGGCATCCCCGAGGCCGAGCGCGCCTACCTGGCCGGCGTCGGCGCGCAGTACGACTCGGAGCTTGTGTACCACAACATGCAGAAAACGGCCTCCGACATGGGCATCGTGTATTCGGGCATCGAAGAGGCCCTGCGCGAGCCCAAGTGGGAGGCGCTCATCCGCGAAAGGTTCATGACGCTCATCCCGCCCACCGACCATAAGTTCGCCGCGCTGCACGGCGCGGTGTGGAGCGGCGGCTCGTTCGTGTACGTGCCGAAGGGCGTCAAGCTCGACTTCCCGCTGCAAAGCTACTTCCGCCTCAACGCGAAGGGCGCGGGGCAGTTCGAGCACACGCTCATCATCGTGGAGGACGACGCGAGCCTGCACTTCATCGAGGGCTGCTCGGCGCCAAAGTACAACGTGGCGAACCTGCACGCCGGCGCGGTGGAGCTGTTCGTGGGCAAGCGCGCGTCGCTGCGGTACTCGACGATCGAGAACTGGTCGAAGAACATGTACAACCTCAACACGAAGCGCGCCGTCGTGCAGGAAGGCGGCGCCGTCGAGTGGATCAGCGGGTCGTTCGGCAGCCACGTGGGCTACCTCTACCCCATGTCCATCCTGGCGGGCCGGGGGGCCACGTCCAGCTTCACAGGCATCACGTTCGCCGGCGCGGGGCAGAACCTCGACACCGGCTGCAAGATGGTGCTGGCCGCGCCCGACACGTCGGCCACCGTGGAGACAAAGTCCATCTCGAAAGGCGGCGGCGCGTCCACGTTCCGCTCGTCCATCGTGGCCACCGAGCGCGCGACCGGTTCGGCTGCAAGCGTGTCGTGCCAGTCGCTCATGCTCGACGATATGAGCCGTTCGGACACCATCCCCGCCATGGACATCCGCTGCAAGCACGTGGACATCGGCCACGAGGCCACCATCGGCCGCATCGGCGACGATAAGGTGTTCTACCTCATGAGCCGCGGCGTGTCGGAAGAGGAGGCGCGCACGATGATTGTGAACGGGTTTGCCGACCCCGTGTCCAAAGAGCTGCCGCTCGAGTACGCCGTGGAAATGAACAACCTGATCAAACTTGAAATGGAAGGGGCCATCGGATAATGGAGACCCTCACGATAGAACACGCGAACGCCCTGCCCGCCCCCACCTGGCACCGCCTGGGCATGAACGACGTGAACATTGAGCTGCCCGTGCTGAAAGCCGCGCAGAAGGTGGAAGTGCAAGCCGAGAAAGGGCTGCGGGGAGAAGCCGGGGCGTTCGAGGAAGCCGTGGCCGCAATCCCCTTCTCCCCCTTCTCCCCCTTCTCCCCCTTTATGGCCGCCACTCCCTTTATGGCCGCTGGCGAAGCCGGGGATCAACCTGCCGCGCGCGCGGTCGATTCGGAGGTCTCCCTTGGTGAACCCGCGAGCCTCCCGACATCGGCTGCGCACCAGGTTGACGACCAGGAAAGCCCCACTGCAGCCAAAGATGGCGGGGTTGCTAAAGATGGCGGGGCTGCCATAGGGGAAGGGGCCGCCATCGACGAGCCGGCTCTCTCCGCCTTCCAAATGGAGGCTCTTGAAGCCCGGTACCTCTCGCCTGCCGACGTCTTCTCCACCGGGATGGGACCCGAGGCTTCCGAGTACCTCGAATTCGTGGCGGGCGAACCCATCGTGTTCGCCACCCGTCCGGGCGAGCGCACCTGCGCGACGGTGCGCATCAAGGGCACAGACGGCGCGGCCAACGCGGCGGCCATCGACGTCGTGGCCGCTCCCAGGTCGTTTCTCTCCCTCGCCATCGCGCTCGACTCGCCCGAGCCGGGCACGGGCGTCGTGGGCACGCGGCTGCGCGTGTTCGCCGGCGCCGACGCGCGCGTGGACATCGCGAGCACGCAGACGCTCGACGACAGCTGGATCGCGCTCGACGACGCGGGCATCCTAGCTGACGAGCGCGCCTGCGTGCGGGTGCGCCAAACGGTGCTCGGCGCAGGCCGCGCCTACACGGGCCTTGCGGCCGACCTGCGCGGCAACGACGCGCGCCTCGACGTCGACACGCGCTACCTGGGGCACGCGCGCGAGACGCGCGACTTCAACTACGTGGTCCATCAGCGCGGACGGCGCACCGTGTGCAACCTTGACGCGAACGGCGTGCTGGCCGGCGAATCCTCCAAAACGCTGCGCGGCACCATCGAGCTTGCGCACGGCTGCAAGGGTTCCACGGGCTCCGAGCAGGAAACGGTGCTGTTGGCCGACGAGCGCGTGGCGAACCGCACCGTGCCCGTCATCCTCTGCGACGAGGACGACGTGGCCGGCAACCACGGTGCCACCATCGGGCACGTGGCGCCGAAGCAGCTGTTCTACCTGGCCAGTCGCGGTATCTCGCCCGATGACGCCGAGCGCCTGTTCACCGCCGCCGCCTTCGAGGAGGCGGCCCTCGCCGCGCCCGACCCGCGCACCCGCGCCGCCATCGGCCGCCTTGCCGCGCAACGCGGCGTGCGCATCGAAAACGAAGACGAGGAGGCCGTCGCATGAGCCGCAATCGCATCGACATCGCCACAAACCCCTACCGCGCCGACTTCCCCCTGCTCGCCGCGAACCCCGATCTCGCCTTCCTCGACAGCGCGGCCACCGCTCAGCGCCCCGCCGCGGTCCTCGACGCGCAACGCGCGTTCTACGAGAACATGAACGCGAACGCCCTGCGCGGCCTGTACCGCCTGTCGGTCGAGGCCACCGAGGCCATCGAGCAGGCGCGCGCCCATATCGCGCGCTTCATCGGCACGGCGGATGCACGCGAGATCGTGTTCACCCGCAACGCGAGCGAGGCGCTCAACCTGGTGGCGCGCGCCTTCGCCCCCACTGTGCTCAAACCGGGCGACGAGGTGTGCATCACCATCATGGAGCACCACAGCAACCTCATCCCCTGGCAGCAAACGTGCTGCGCGGCAGGCGCGCATCTTGTGTACCTGCACCCCGACGAAAACGGCGTGATCGCGCCCGAGGAGCTTGATGCAAAAATTGGCCCGCGCACGAAGATCGTCGCGGCGGCCCAGGTGTCCAACGTGCTTGGCATCGAACTGCCGATAGCCGCCATGGCAAAGCGCGTGCACGCCCACGGCGGCTACCTCGTGGTGGACGGCGCGCAATCGGTGCCGCATATGCCGGTTGACGTGCGGAGCCTTGATGCGGATTTCTTCGCGTTCTCGGCGCATAAAGCACTCGGCCCCTTCGGCATCGGCGTGCTGTGGGGCAAGCTTTCCCTGCTCGAGGCCACGCCACCCTTCCTCACGGGCGGCGAGATGATTTCCTCGGTCACCCAAACCGACGCCGTATGGGCGCCCGTGCCCGAGAAGTTCGAGGCCGGCACGCAGGACGCCGCCGGCATCGTGGCTGCCTCGGCCGGCTTAAGCTACCTTGAGGACGTCGGCTGGGATGCGTTGCAGGCACGCGAGCGGGCGCTCGTCCGCGCCGCGATGGAGCGCCTGGCCGCGCTTGACTACCTTGACATCATCGGGCATCCCAACCCCGACAAGCACCATGGCGCCATCAGCTTCAACGTGCGCGGCATTCACCCGCACGACGTGGCGAGCATCCTCGATGAACGCAACGTGGCCATCCGCGCAGGCCACCACTGCGCGCAACCGCTGCTCGCGTGGCTTGGCGTGGAGTCGTGCTGCCGCGCCTCGTTCGCGTTCTACAACGACGAAGGCGACATCGACGCGCTCATCGCCGGTTTGGACACCGTCTGGAGGACCTTCAATGGCTAGCATCTACACCGCGGCGCTTATGGAGCACAACGCGCACCCCGACTACAAGTACGAGATGGACGAACCCACCTGCACGCTCGACGGCGTGAACCCCAGTTGCGGCGACGAGCTCACGCTCGCGCTGCGCCTTGACGGCAACCTCATAAAGGAGGCCGCGTTCACCGGCCACGGATGCGCCGTGAGCCAGGCCGCCGCCGACATGATGGCCGACCTCGTCACAGGCGAGACGGTTGACGAGGCGCGTCGCCTGACCGCCCTCTACCTTGGCATGATCAAAGGCAAGCCGCTCACCGACGCGCAGCGCGAAGACCTCGACGAAGCCGCCGAGCTTGAGTCCATCGCCCGCATGCCCGCCCGCGTCAAATGCGCCGAGCTGGCCTGGCGCACCCTGGAAGCGCTCCTTGACCAGCAGATCGCTCAAACGTAGCGCTGCCCCATCTCGCCACACCCAAACCCAAGCCAGATTGCAATTCGCTTCAGACCCTTGATTACGAAACAGTTTCGCTTTTCGCATCACTTTATATGATATAATGCAGAAAATTTTTCCCATTGAATGGTATAAAATTTTCTCATAGGGAGGGATCGGGCAGGGTGGAGAATAGATACATCGTGAGATCGCTGGCCAAAACGATAAAATCAGCGAAAAGCAAAGTCATCGTTCTTGAAGGTGCACGAGCAGTAGGCAAAACGATGCTCATGAATCGCGAATTCGTAAACCTCGGTTACCAATACTTCACGCTCGCCGATGGAAACACGTTTCGTCTCGCTTCTAAAGACCTCGAATCTTGGGTATCCGACCTACCCATACCCGCCATCATCGACGAGGCGCAGAGAATCCCCGAATTGCCGCTGGCGATCAAGGAGCGCGTGGACGGCATAGAAAGCGATTCCCCAATCTTCATACTGACCGGCTCTGCCTCTATCAACAAATACAGTCTCGGCGGGCAGAACCCCCTCACTCGCCGATCAAGGCAGCTCACTTTATATCCTTTCACTCAAAGAGAGCTCGCCGGTATCAACCGAAGCCTCATCGACGATCTCTGGAAGGGAATTCCCAACGAATCGTTCCGAGGCTCTGTTTCAAAGGACGAGCTACGGCGAAGAATCAACATAGGAGGATTTCCTGGCTATGCAGCCACCATATTGCATATGAGCGAGAACGAGAGGAACTTGCAAATCGCCTCTGACATCGACAATGTTTTAGGGGAATCAATCCTTCCCGATGAGTATCTCGACAAGACGATAGCGCAAACCATCCTGCAAGAACTGTTCGCGCTGCCCGGCGGAATACTGAACGTCAGCCGTCTTGCGGCCGAATTGCATTACGACAATCGAACGATAGAGCGATATATCAGTATTTTCACAAGACGTTTTCTCATCACCGCACTTCCGAATCTTCGATTGGCGGCTCATCGGCAGACTATCGCACGCGCGAAAATCCACCCGTGCGACAGCTCGTTCACAACGAACGCACTCCATCGCGCAGGCCAAGACCCCGCGGCAAACCCCTCTTTATTTGGCGGGGTGTTCGAATCGTTCGTCGCCAATCAAATTCTTCCGGAAGCGCAATGGTCGGACAAACGAGCAGAATGCTTCTATTGGCGCGAGCCGGGAAAGAACCCTAAAGAAGTCGACCTTGTCCTCCTTTGCGATCATAAGCTCATCGGAATCGAAGTCAAGTCGGCTTCCACTATTAGGTCGGAAGATTTCAATGGGCTGAGGAAGCTATCGGAAGACGATCGGTTCGTTCGCGGATTCGTCGTATATACGGGCGATCGGTTCATCAAAGAGTCGGACGATCTTTGGGCCATCCCTATCGCTGCATTCTGGAAAGAAGGGGCATTCACCATGGAAGAAAAACCGCACGAGCATTCCTCGACAAGCATCGATCTTATCCCTCAAGAGAAGGCCGTCATCGATGCCAGCATCTTTTTGAGCTATTGCCACGAAGATAACGAGCACTTGGATGGAGCGATCATCCGGCTCGCCCAGAGCATCGTCGCTGAATACAGCTTTCAGTTCGGAAGCTCCCTCAGCCTTTTCACCGATGTCGACTCCATCGACTGGGGCGCCGATTGGCAGCGCACGCTCGACCAGAATATCGAAGCAACCAACTTCATCATGCCCTCAATAACACCGCGCTATCTGAAAAGCGGCCCTTGCCGAGATGAATTGACGAAGTTCTACCAGCAAACCGAAAATTCGACGAACAGCATGATCCTTTCGCTCGTTTGGCAAGACGTCGACAAAGCAGGGTTTTCCGTAGAAAACGATATTGCATACAAAATCGTAAAGAAGCACCAATACAGGAACGTCGCGGATCTTCAAGACCTGGAACCTCAAGACCGAGCGTACAAACAGCGCGTAAGAGAACTCGTGAGCGAGCTAAGGAAGGTTATCGAGAGGAACGCAAGCGAGGCCGTCGGCAGCCATCCCCTCCCAAGCAGCGTCCCAGCGAAGCCAACTGATGAAAAAGGCTTGCTAGAAAAGATGGCCGAGATCGCCGAGGAAATACCCTCCTTCGAAGAAGCGTGCAACAGCTTGCTCGAAAGCATGAATAACGTCGTGAGCACCATGAGCGAGAACCCTGCACCCGTGTTGAAACAGCCCGCCGCGTTCATAAATTGGAGTGCAGCCATTGCCCAAGATACGAGCGTCGACCTTGAAGCGATGAGAAAGAATCTTACTGGCATCAACGACGCATGGCTCGACCTGCACAACTTTATTCGAGAAGCCATTGAAATCGCCTCTCAACTACCGAACGGGCCCAGTAAATCAGAACTCCTCACCAGTATCGAAAACACGCTAGAAGGAATAAAACGATCCTCCTCGATGCCGCCGGACGTTAAGGAATTCGAGAGCCAGTTACAGATGATCCAGACTCTCACGCCTCGCCTTCGACCGCTCGCAACAGGGTTTCGGAACGTATTCGCAACCTTCTCAAGCATAGAATCCATGACCACCGACCTGCTAGCTCAAGCAAAGCTTGCTCGATAGCTACGACACAGTGATGTCGAGCAAGACACCGGACATCCTGCCGCCCGAGCGCGCGGACGAAAGCCGAGCAGGCACTGCGCTGTTCACCAAGCGCCCGGCAAGCGATGCGACAAAAAGAAAGGCCGCCGCCCGCAGCGATCTGCTCCTTATCTCGGCCGAGGACTTGTTCAAGGACCTGTAGGCGAAGGCGGCGCCCATGGGGCGCCACGCATCCCGGAAGCGCTTCTCAACCAGCAGGCCGTCCGAACATAGCGCTAGCCGCACCGAACAAGCGACGCTTGAGGCGAAGGCGCGCGCAACGCGGGGTGTTGACCCTCACGCAACGTGAGGGCATAAGATGGGGCCTCCTGGCACGCCCCGACGAAAGGATTTCCATGACCGCTTCCCCGCCGACCGTGCGCGCCCTGCGCTCCGCCGAACCGTACGCCCGCATGATGGCGGCCCCGCCCGAGAAACGCGCCGACCTCTACCGCCACGAACTCATGGCGCCGTTCAAAGCGAAGTGGGACTGCTACCACGTGCCGCTGCGCGCGGCGCAGCCCGGCGGCTACGACGTGGTGATGGCAAGCGAGATGCTGGGCATTCTGCCGCCCGAGCGCGTGGACGAGAGCTGGGCGGACGCCGTGGCGCTGCTCGGCGACGACGCGCTGTGGGAGACGAGCCGGCAGGCCGTCGAGCGCTCGCTTGCCCGGTTCGCCGAGCGCGGCATCGCGCTGCCCACGCAGGACTACCTGTTCTCCCTGCTGCTGGGCAATCCCGACAATCCCGCGCTCGCCGCAAGCGAAGGGTACTGCGGCGACGGCGGCATCCCCGGCTACGTGCTGGCATGGCTCGTCCCCTCGGCCGAAACGATACGCCGCCTTCCCGCCGCCCTCGCCCACGAGACGAACCACAACGTGCGCTTCCAGTTCATCGCCTGGAGCAACGACATCACCTTGGGCGAGATGATGGTGAGCGAGGGCCTCGCCGAGAACTTCGCCGTCGCGCTGTACGGCGAAGAGCTGGCCGGCCCCTGGGTGACGAAGACGAGCGCCGATGCGCTGGACGCCATCAAGCCCGTCATCCGCGAGGCCCTCGACGTGCAGGGCATGGCCGCGCTGTCGGCGTACCTCTACGGCGACGACATCGCCGCCGCGCAAGGATACGCCGCCGTCGGCCTGCCGTACTGCGCCGGATACGCCTGCGGCTACCATCTGGTGAAGCGCTTTCTGGACGAAACCGGGATGGACGTGGCGGACGCGACGCTGCTGCCTGCGGAAGACCTGCTGGAGGAAGTGCGGAAATCAGGGTTTTGGGAGTAGCCCTCCTCCCCTCTCGGCGCGCCCGGCCCGCCTCGTCGGGCGCGCCGAGAGGGGAGGAGGAGCGCCAAACCAAGCTGCGCCCCTCATCCGGAACCCTCCCGCAAGCCTCCGGCCTTCCGGCCATCGATGCAGGCGGCAAGCTCGTCTTTCGTGTGGACGCCGAGTTTCGCGTACACGTGCTTCAGATGGGTTTTGGCCGTCTCCTTTGAGACGAACAGCTCATCGGCGGCCTGGGGCACCGTCTTGCCCGCCGCGACAAGCACCATGACCTCCTCCTCGCGGCGAGTGAGGCCAAACGCCCGCGCCACCAGCGCGCAGCGCGCCTCGTGCGATTCGAGCGCGTTCTCGGGACGCACGTCGGCGGGCATGTCGCGCGAAAGCCTCCAGCTGCGAACGAAATCGTACTCGTTGAGAAACGCCATCGACAGCACCACGATCAGCAGCATAGACGCCGAGTACAGCAGCTCGACCTCCATTCGCGCAAGCGCCCCCTCGTTCACGGCGAACACAAGCCCTGCGCCCGCCAGCTGGCTTGCCAGCAAGGCGCAACGTAGAAAGCCGAACGCCCAGCCTGGCGGAACCCCATGGCGGCGGCAGTTCTCGTTGAGCACGGTGACCGTGAGGAAGAGGAACCCGAAATAGCCCGCATCGATAAGCAGGCACGGCGCAAGCGGCGCACCCTGCGAGAGCAGAGGCCCGAGCAAAAGGCCGGCCGCCATGAGCGGCAACGACCCTTGGTAGAGCATTCTCACGTCGAACCGATCCGTCAGCACAGAGCATCCCGCCAAGAACACCAGCGCCACGAACACCGCCCCAACCGCCAGCGAGAGCGACGACACTCCCTCGGCCGCAAACGGAAAGGACGCGAAGCACCCGGCGAATTCCACCGCCCCCATCATGAGCACC
>DXCU01000024.1 GCA_019115845.1 Candidatus Rubneribacter avistercoris
TTGCCCGAGCCGTTGATGCCCTCGAAGGGCTTCTCGTGCTGCAAGCACACCAGGCCGTAGTGGCTGGCCAGGAGGCGCATCTTCTCCATCGTGAGCAGGTTCTCGTCGATGGCGCGGTTCGCGTTGGTGAAGATGGGCGCCAGCTCGTGCTGGGCAGGCGCCACCTCGTTGTGCTTGGTGCGCGCGGGCACGCCCAGCTTCCACAGCTCGTCGTCAAGCTCCTTCATGAACTCGTTCACGGACGGGCGGATGGCGCCGAAGTAATGCTCCTCCAGCTCCTGCCCCTTGAGCGGCGCGTAACCGAACAGCGTGCGCCCGCACATGACGAGGTCCTGGCGGCGCGCGTAGTCCTTCTCGGAGATCAAGAAGTACTCCTGCTCCGATCCCACCGTGGGCACCACGCGCTGGCGCGGCTCGCCGAACAGCGCGAGCACGCGGTTGGCCTGCTCCTCCACAGCCTTCATGGAGCGCAGAAGCGGCGTCTTTTTGTCCAGCGCCTCGCCGGTGTAGGAGCAGAACGCCGTGGGGATGCACAGCACTTCGTCCTTGATGAAGGCGTAGCTGGTGGGGTCCCACGCCGTGTAGCCGCGCGCCTCGAAGGTGGCGCGCAAGCCGCCGGAGGGAAACGACGACGCGTCCGGCTCGCCTTGGATGAGCTCCTTGCCCGAGAAGCTCATGATGGCGCGGCCGTCGCCTGTGGGGTCAAGGAAGCTGTCGTGCTTTTCCGAGGTGATGCCGGAAAGCGGCTGGAACCAGTGCGTGTAGTGGGTGGCGCCCTTCTCGATGGCCCACTCCTTCATGGCGTGCGCCACCACGTTGGCCACCTCGAGGTCGAGCGGCTGGCCCTCTTTGATGGTCTTGAGCAGGCTCTTGTACGTCGCGGATGGCAGGCGCTCCTGCATCGTGTGCTCGTTGAACACCATCGAGCCGTACATCTCGGAAATCATCGCCACGGCGTGCGCTCCTTACTCGTCGCCTTCCAGACGCCTTCCCTGCGAACCCCGTCGGTTCGCATGACCTTCATACGATAGCACGGACGCCGGGGGAATGCCGCATCAACTTGGCGTCATCAAACGAACCGCGAATGTTTTCGCCCCGCCTCCGGGCGAAAACGAAAGGAGGGCGAGGGAAGCTGCGGCTCACGCCTCCGCCTCGAACAGGTCCATCAGTTCCTGCTTCGAGTTCACCTGAAGTTTGCGGTAGATGTGCACGGTGTGCGTTTTCACGGTGCCCGTGGTCACGAACAGCGCGTCGGCGATGTAGGGCAGGCTGCGCCCGCGCGCCAGATAGCCGAACACCTCCGTCTCGCGTTTCGTCAGGCCGCAGCGCTGCGCGAAGCGGTCCGCGCGCTCCCGCACGGCGTCCTCGTCGGAGGCCGTATCCGAAGGCCCCTCTCCCCCAAGCCGCGCCGCCCCCGCAGGCGTTGCGGGCGACGCGGCGCCACCTGCACGGCTCGCACGGGCCACCAGCATGAAGAACAGCGCCAGCAACCCGGCGCCGCACACCGCGTCCAGCACGAACTCTCCGGATCCGAACAGGGAAAACACCTGCTTGCCCAGCACGTTGCCCGCAAACACGACGCCCGAGATGAGCGCCTGCCCCACGCTGAACGACAGCAGCGGCGACAGCCCCTCCTCCTGCGTGCTCTGCGTGATGACGAGGAACACGAGCACCTGTAGATAAAACGCGCTTCCCGACACGAGCGCGCCGCCTACCGGGATGCCCTCCGCGCCAAACACCATGATGGCCACCAGCCCCACCGCCGTGAACGTGAGCGTGATGCGGTAGACGCTTTCCACCGAAAGCACGTTGCGGTCGGCCGTGAGCGGCACAAGCGACATGGTGGCTATGCACGCGCACACCACGATGCCGCCGAAGAACAGGCTGTCCGCGCCGGCATAGCCTCGCCCCATGACCGCCGACGCCATGAGGTTGCCCACGAACGCAGCCAACACCAGCACGCCGATGGCGCGCCACGGCAGCACGCGGGCCTCCCATGATCCGGCCGCCAGCTCGCCGGGCATGGCAGACGCATCCGCGCCGCGTTCGGGGAACACCTCGGCCGAAAGCTCGTGGCGGGCGGAGGCGTCGCTCATCCACAGCGCCCACGAGGCAAGCGGCAGCGCGCACACCGCAGCCGCAGACCAAGGCGCAGGGGCGTGGGCCACCAAAAGGTACAGCAGATACGCCACCAGAAACGACATAACCACAAGCGGGCGCATGTCGCGGGCGCCCAACGAGTAGCGCGCGCCCCACGCCGCGCCAAGCAGGGAGATGCAAAAACCGTCCACAACGCCGCATACCACGATGACGGGAAACGCGCCCGCGCGCACAGCCGCCGCAAGCACAACCACCGACAAAGACGCGACGGCAGCGGCAACCAGGAACGCCGGCTTTCGCACGACGATGCGCCAACGACGCGCCCACAGCGCCACGACGAGCGCGAACAGCACCACCGCCGCCTGCGAGGCGAAATATCCGAACTCCAACCCGACGCTCGCGCCGCCCTCGTTCGGCTGAGGAATGAGCGCCGGACTCAAGTAACAGCAAAATCCCCATGCCCACAGAAGCGCCGATCCCGCCACCGTCTTGGCGCGCGAACGCCCCCAACGCGCGGACGCCCCCCGACGCCCCCGGCCAAGCCCGTGCGCCCCGGACGAACCCGGCGCCCCGGACGACTCCGACGCTCCACCCTCCACGTTCCCGAAACGCCGCATGGCGCCCCTCCCTCCTTGGCCTCGAAGGGCGCCATGCCGCATGCCCCGCAACGCCGTGAACAACATGCATCCTTTCTGACCTCGGTCAACGCAAAAGTATACCGTTTCGTGGGATGCACGGAGGCGGCAAAACGCCCACCATGTCAGGAGGAAGAGGCGGCCGGAACAAGGCGGTCGCCGCGATCAAGGGAGGAAGAGATGAAGCACCTGGACAACAAAGGCGCTGCGGAACACGAGCCGCAGCTCAGCCGTCGCTCGTTTCTGACGGGCGCAGCCGCTGCCGCCAGCTTGGCCGCCGTCGCCGGACTGGCCGGCTGCGCGCCGCAGAGCGCGTCCCAAACGGGCGGGTCAGGCGCGGGATCGGGCGCCGCGACGGGCGGATCGGGCTTCGGCGAAGCGTCGGGCACCATGCAGACCACCGATCCCTCGCAGGCGGTGTGGCCCGTGGTCGAAGAGGTGGAAGTGGGCGCTGCCGGCGAAGGCGAGATCGCGTTTGTGGCCGAGCCCATCGCCGAGGGCGACATCGTGGCCACGCACGACGTGGACGTGGTGGTGTGCGGCCTGGGTCCCGCGGGCGACGCGGCGGCGCTCGCCTGCGCCGAGCAGGGCCTCAAGACCGTCGCCGTGGAAAAGCAGTCCACCGGCAACTACAACTCGGCCACCATCGGCGGCACGAACTCCAAGCTGCACCAGCACTGGGGTATGACCTACGACACCGACGCCTGGCTCAGCGACGCCATGGTGGACTGCGCCTTCCAGGGAGACATGCAGCTCTACCGTCACTACCTCGAAGCGAACGGCGAGGCCGTTGACTGGTACGTGAGCCACTTCGACAACCAGAACCTCGACGACTACCCGCTCACGTTCGCCGCAGGCGACTTCCCCGACTTCCGCGACGAGTGGGACAAAACGTCGCTGTCCCGCTCCTGGAACACCTCGCTCAACCTGCCCTATCCCCCGGCCGAACTGGCCGGCATCCTGGCGGGCATCCTGCAGGAGGCCGGCGTGGAGATCCGCTACGAGTGCCCCGCGTGCCAGCTGGTCACCGACGACGCAGGCAAGGTGACGGGCGTCATCGTGAAAAGCGACGAGGGCTATGAGCAATACAACTGCGCGAAGGGCGTGGTGCTGGCCACCGGCGGCTACGAGTTCAACCAGCAGATGCTCAAGGAGCGCTGCCGTCCGCGCGGCGTGCCGGGGCACTGGCTGACCGGCGCGTTCGGCAACACGGGCGACGGCCTGCAGATGGGCCTGGCCGTGGGCGCGGCCGAGGACGAGTTCCCGCACGCCATCATGCTGGATCCCGAGCAGCTCATGCCGTACCTGCGCGTGAACAAGCTGGGCCGCCGCTTCGTGCCCGAGTACGAGCCGTACGGACATTTGGCCCTTTCCATCCAGGCGCAACCCGGCACCTACGACTTCTACATCGTGGACGGCGCCATCGAGCAGAAGATCGACAAGATTTGGACGCCCAGCTCGTCGTGCTACGGCCCGAAGGAAGTTTGGACGGCAGCCGCCACCAGCGAGAACGCCCTCAAGGCCGACACGCTTGAAGAGCTGGCCGAGCTTATGGAGGTGCCGGTGGACGAGTTCACGGCCACCATCGAGCGCTGGAACGAGATGGCGGCGGCCGGCAAGGACGAGGACTTCAACTTCCCCGGCGACATGATGATGACCATCGACACGCCGCCGTTTTACGCCACGAAGGAATACGCCGACGGCCTGTGCACCGTGGGCGGCCTTCTGGTGGACGCCGAGTGCCGCGTGCTGGACAAGGATCGCCAGCCCATCGAGGGCCTGTTCGCGGCCGGCATCGTGTCGGGCGGCATGTTCTACAACACCTACCCGCACAACCTGAACTGCCTCAGCCACACCCGCAACTGCCTGATGGGCTACACCATCGGTCAGGTCTTGGGCGGCCAGGCGTAACCCGCGCGAGTCTCCGGCGCCGTCGCGGTCGACGGCGCCGGAAGGCCGGCTACAGCGCACATTCGTACAGGCAGAAGTTTGCAGGACCCAGATCCTCGTAAAGTAGCGGGAAGGTCCCTTTGTTCTTGAAGCCGCACGCCTCGTACAATCGCCGCGCGCGAACGTTGTCGGGGAACACGTCCAGGCGGACGGCCCGCTTCCCCGCCGCACGCGCAGCCTTCAAGCCGCCCAGCATCAGATCGCGCGCGAATCCCCGACCGTGAAACGCCGGCAGCGTGGCCAACACGTGCACTACCCACACCTCGTCGGGAGCGGCCGCCACGCCCCACGGAACGCGCTCGTAGCCCTTTGCCGCATCTCCGTCAAGCACCATGGCCGCCGCGATGCAGGGTTGATGCGCATCATCCCGGACCATCAGCACATGCACCTGACCAGCATCAACAGCCGCACGCAGAAACTCCGGCGAGGGATGCACCCCGTGCTTCCACCGCACATCGAAATCCGTCCCCGCCATCTGGTCGATCATCGCAGAGTAGAAGTCCATCACCCTATCAAACTCGTCTTCCCGCGCCGTCCGCACCTCGCGCATGCGCCCTCTCCTTCTCGCATCTTCGTGCTTCCTCGCACGTCTGCTCCAAATATGCCCCGCTGGACATGATTTCGTACCCAGCCGTGTCGCCTGGCGCGGCCCGACTTTCACCCGGCCTCCCCCCAACGCGTCGCTCGCCCATTCTAACCGAGAGCGCCGCCGCAAAGCGCAAGACCTATGCGACACGCGCAGAACCCTCCCCCACGAAAAAGCGCCGCCCCCGAAGGGACGGCGCTTCCAGAAAACGTGCGATTCGCGAACGCGAGAAGGCGATACGCCTAGCGCTTGCTGAACTGCGGGCGCTTGCGGGCCTTCTTCAGGCCGTACTTCTTGCGCTCCACCATACGGGCGTCGCGCGTGAGGTAGCCGGCCTTCTTAAGCTCGGCGCGGTAGTCGCCGGCCTCAAGCAGCGCGCGGGAGATGCCGTGGCGCAGCGCGCCAGCCTGACCCGAGATGCCGCCGCCGTTGATGCGGGCGATCACGTCGAAGTGGTCCATCGTGTCCGTCACCTTGAACGGCGTCTTGGCGTAGTCCACCAGCGCCTGACGGCCGAAGTACTGGACCGCCTCGCGGCCGTTCACCGTGATCTTGCCGGTGCCGGGAACGAGGCGCACGCGAGCGACGGCGTTCTTGCGGCGGCCGGTGCCGTAGTACAAAGCTTCACCTGCCATGGGTTAACCCTCCATCTTGATCTCGCGGGGCTTCTGGGCCATATGCGGGTGCTCGGGACCCGCGTACACCTTGAGCTTCTTGCCCATGGCGCGACCGAGCCGGTTCTTCGGCAGCATGCCCTTCACGGCGTGCTCGATCACGCGCTCGGGATGCTTGGTCATGGCCTCGGTGAAGGTCTCCGACTTCAGACCGCCGGGGTAACCGCTGTGGCGGTAGTAGGTCTTCGCAGACGCCTTCGCGCCCGTCACGCGGATCTTGTCCGCGTTGATGATGACCACGAAATCGCCCGTGTCCACGTGCGGCGTGTACTGCGGCTTGTGCTTGCCCTTGAGGATCTGCGCGGCCTTGGAGGCAACGCGGCCGAGCACCTGGTCCGTCGCGTCGATCAAGACCCACTCGCGCTCAACTTCGAGGGGTTTCGCGTAATACGTCTTCACTGTCTTCCTCCATACGTGCGTCCTACCCCGCCGTGCGGGGCGGGAACCCGCCGCCCCAAGACGGCCCGTCTGCCGGACCCGCCTCGAAACTGCGGTGATCGATTCCAAAAGTGCAGGTCGATCGGATGCCGGGTTCCTACGCCGGCACGCAACCTCGGGCCTGGACTCCCTCGGTTCGCGTTTCCGCTTCTCGCTGCGTCACGGGGCTTCTGAAAGCGAACTTTTGAAGTATAAGCAGCATCGGTGCAAGAAGTCAACGAAAATCCCCTCCGCTGCGTGCGATCTGCACAAAGGAAGCGAAAACGGGCAACCAAGGGGCAGCACGGCAGCGGCGGCGGGGAGCAAGGGGACGAGGGGGCGGAGCGGGAAGAGGCTTCCAGCCGGTTGCACGAACCACCCCCCCCCCGCAAGGCCGCCGGTCGCTTTCAGCGCGAACCCGGCTCCCGGCCGGCTGCGCGGATCAGTCCCCCAGCCGGTAGCCGAAGCGCCAAACGGTTTGGAGGTACTTCGGATCGGAAGGGTCCTCCTCTATCTTCTCGCGGATGCGGCGCACGTACACGGGAATGCTGATGGACCCCGTGCGCTCGTACTCCTCGCCCCAGATGCTCTCGATCAGATCCTCGCGCGTGAACACCTTGCCGGGATGGTCGGCCATCAGCGCGAGTATTTGGAACTCCTTCGGCGTGAGGTTGATCACGCGGTCGCGCACGGTCACCTCGTAGCGGCAAGGATCGATCACAAGGTCGCCGATGCGCACCGTGCGCATGAGCCCGCCCGTCCCGTGCGGAGCATCGCCCCGCCCCCGCCGGCGGAGCAGGGCCTCAACGCGCAAGACAAGCTCCTCGTCGTTGAAGGGCTTGGTGACGTAGTCGTCCGCCCCGGCGCGAAACCCGCTGCGCTTGTCGTCGATGTCGCCTTTGGCCGTCAACATGAGGACGGGAACGTCGGGGTCTATCTCCCGTATGCTCTCGCATGCGTCAAACCCGTCCAGCTTAGGCATCATCACATCAAGGATGGCCAGGTCAGGGCGCTCTCGCGCAAACATTGTCACCGCTTGCGCCCCATCGCGGGCCACACGCACCTCATATCCCGCGTCGCGCAGGATGATGGAGAGCGCCTCGCACAAGCTCGGCTCGTCGTCTGCCAGCAGAATCTTCATCGCTCGCCTCCTTGATCAGCGCCCTCCTCGGGGCACACGATGGGAACGGCCACCGTGAACGTGCTGCCCTTGCCCGGCGCGCTCTCCACCGCGATGGATCCGCCCAGCCTCTCGGCCAGGTTCTTCGCCAAAAACAGGCCAAGCCCGCTTCCCCCGCGGCCAGACGCCGCCGCAGACGCCTGGGTGAAGCGGCTGAATATCCTCGCGTGATCGTCCGGATCAATGCCGCAGCCGGTGTCGGCGACCGCGATGACCGCCAACGCGCCGCCCTCGCCCTCGTCCCCCGCGTTCGCAAGGCGGGCCGACACTTCCACGGAGCCGCCGCGCTCGGTGAATTTGAGCGCGTTGCTCACAAGGTTCATGATGATCTTGCGCAGCGCCTCCCAGTCCGAGCGCATGATGGGGATGCCCGGATCAACCGACTTGCCCAGCACGATGCCCTGCTTGATGGCCAACGGCTCGGCCACGGCGAACACGGCGTTCACCACGTCCACAAGGTCCACCTCGTCGCACTGCACCTCGAACCGCCCGGCCTCCAAACGCGCCACGTCTATGGTGTTGTTCACCATGTCCAAAAGCACGACGCTGTTCTCCTTGATCTCCTGCACGAGCTTTCGCTCGTCGGGATCTTTCGCGCGCGGCGACCGCTCCCAGATGTCGGTGAACGCGATGATGGACGAAAGGGGCGTGCGCAGCTCGTGGCTCATGATGGCAAGGAAGTTCGATTTCTCCTCGCTCTCGTCCTGCAGCTGCGCGTTGGCGGCTTCAAGCGGACGCGCCACCCACCGCCGCAAAGCGAAAGCCACCACCACGACAATGGCCGTGGCCAGGCAGAAGAAGAACGCGAGCGAGACCGCAAGCTCGGTATGCGCCTCGGCCTCGTAGCTTCCGAGCGGAATGACCATGCTGACGCAGCCCGCCAGATCGCCTTCGCTCATACCCTCTTTGAGAAAGCCCGTCACGTCGGGTTCCCCGGCCGGCTCGCCGTGGCACTGCAGGCAGTTCCGCTTGAGAACGAGCCGGGAGGCGTAGCGGAACACCGGCTGCCCGTCCACAGAGGACACCCCGTAGTGCTCGGTCGCGGCGCCCTCCTCGAAACGGGCGAGCGCCTCGGCCTCGAACTCATCGGGAACGTCGGTGCCCGAACGCGGATCCTCCCGCACGTAGCGGATGACATAGCCTTCGGAATCGCGCGTGAACCGCTTCGCGATGGCCTTGCCGGCCACCGAGCAGTACACGCCCTTGAAGCTGTAGGAACCGTCGTCGTTCACGTTGATAAGCGGCTGGGAATCGTCGATGTAGTCCCACACCGCCTGCATCTCCAGGTTGAGCGTGCGCGCCTCGGCAAGCGCCTTTCCGCGCACCGCCTCCTCCTGATACGACTGCGACCAGGCAAGATACATAACAGCCGCCACCGCGACCACGGCGACGGCCAAGCACGCGACGCGAATCGAAAGACCGCGCATGCTGCACCCTTTGACGTCGCCCATGGCACCTCCCCTCCGCATGCGCGAGCATGCGCAAGCGTCCCCGCATCCGCCCGCCCCCACGACGGAACGGCACCGCATGGGCGCCGTTCCGCAAGGGAGGGTTCCTGTCGCTTCTCAGTTTACCCGAGGCTCGCGATGATCCCGTCAAGCAGATTGCCAACCTGAGCGCAGTAGTTCTCGGTCGCCACCGGGTTGTGGACCACTTTGACACCCATGGGAGCGTCTCCCACGGTCGCATGGAAGTACGCTTCCGCCTTCGAGTAGTCGTCCCGAGCCTGCTGCAGCACGGCCTCGTCCACTCCGCCGCTTTGGTTCGCGTTCTTGATCAGCTCGTAAGCCTGGTCGAAGCGCGCGTCAAGATCCTCCTCGACGGCCTTCGTCTTGGCCTGCAGGTCCTCCACCATGGCCTTCATGTCGGCCGTCGACTCTATCCCCTGCTCTTTGTGGCAGGTCAGGCAGTATTCAAGCGCATCCTCGTTCTCCAAGGGCGAACCCGAAGCGTTGTGGCTGGTGTACCCTTCGCCGGACTCGTCCGCCTGCGGCATATGGCAGTCCACGCAGGTAACGCCCAGCTCGTTCATCGCGCTTCCTTGGACGAACTCAATCTCCGGGTGATCGAAGCAGGTCAGCAAGATGCCGGTATCCTCGTCAATGGAGTAAATGCCGTCCTCGACCGCCGCTTCGTAGAGCGAGTCAACGTCCAAGCCGTACCGATACGGGGAAAACCCATCCATCGTCTCCTGGTCGGTGATATGCGACCGGTAGTCGAACGAGTTGTGGCACTGACCGCACACGCGCTCGTCCGAATCGAACAGGTCGTACGAATCGCGAGCAAGCTGCGTCCAGTACGTCAGCTGCGCATCGGGCGGGTTTGCGGCGGGATCGCCGTCATGGCATGTGGTGCAGTTCCACACCTGGCCGTTGAGCGTGTCCACGAACTCGTCGGTCATCTTGGCGCCGAAAATGCCCGCGCCATCTTGGTCGTACACGTCATCGAACACGCTTGTCTTGCATGCGTAGCATCCTTGGCGCTCGCGCGTGCCCGAAAGGTCGTCAAGCTCGCTGTCCTTCACCACCCACACATGGTTCTCGGAATCCCACTCAACGCCGGACACCAGGATGCTCTCGTCTTGGTTGAAGCCGCCGCTTTCGTTGATGAGCTTCGTGTCAAGCTGGCCGTCGGTGCGCTCAACGCGCTTGGCCGGAGCAAGCAGCTTCTGCTTCAGATCGTAATGGCCGTGGAGCAGCCCGTCGTCCTTGACCGTGCTCTGATGGTACGAACCGTACTGGAGCGGGTAAAGCTCGCCCCACTCCTCCATGGTCTTGTCGGCGTCGGACGTCGTCGCCTGGGCCTCCGTCGCGCCCCCGTCATTTGAAGGCGCCTCGCTCGAAGATCCTTGCGGCGCGCATCCCAGCAGCCCTCCCCCAACGCCAACGGCGCCGCAGAGGGCAACCACGGCCATGCCCGTTACGAGCTTTCTTCTTTCCATGATTCTCCTCTCTCTTTGCCCCTTCTCCTTGCGTTCCATGATAGCCCCCTCCAAGCGGCTCCCCGATTCAAAGACGATAGCGTTAGGATTGCGATTCATTAATGGTTGTTGCGGCAACCGCTGATGGGTCGGAAGGCGCGGCGGCTCGCCTCGCCGCCCCTCCTTGTCCCGGCCCTCCTTGCCAATTCGCAAGGAAAACGCAAGCGCGCCGCAATGAAGCCTTCGCCCGCTCTGCGCTATGATGCGAACAAGGCAAGGCCGTCTCTCCCTCGGCGGCCGCCAAAACGAAAAAGGGGCTGTAACAAAAGTCCCCTTTTATGAAAAGCCGAGACCTCGCATCTGGGGTCTCGGCTTTTCGGCTTTTGCGAGGCGCTCAATGAAGGAGAAAGATGGGCAAAAGAGACGATGAAAGTTCTCGG
>DXCU01000025.1 GCA_019115845.1 Candidatus Rubneribacter avistercoris
TGGTCGGTCGGTTGGTTGATCGCGTTCGGTCGATCGGTCGCGTTCGGGCATGGCGCGCGGTAGAATGGGGGCACGCGCTTGCCCGGCCAACCGCGCCGGCCCCACCGACCCCGCCGAACAGGAGCAAGCCCATGGAACCTGTGGAAAACGTCCGAGAGTACTCCCACCACGAGCTGGCGGCCCTCGTGCCGCTGCCGGCCGACGACGCGAACAAGTACACGCGCGGCACGCTCACGGCCGTCGTCGGCAGCGAGCGCTACCCGGGCGCGGCGTGTCTCGCGGCGGCCGCGAGCCAGCGGGCGGGCGCGGGCTACACCGAGGTGATCACGCACGCCGCAGCCGTAAACATCGTGCGCGCCTGGCGGCCTTCCCTTGTGGTGCGCCCGCGCAGCGCGCTGTCCGAGGCCCTCGCGTCCGCGTACGAGGGCAAACAGCCCGCGCAATCGGCCCCCGGGGACCGCAAAGTCGAGGCCCTCGCGTCCGCGCGCGCGGGCAAGCCGCGCGCTTACCTGGTGGGATCGGGGTTCGACGTGCAAGATGCGGAATCAGCTTCGCTGACTTTGTCCGTGTTGGAGGGGACGCGCGCCCCCGTTGTCGTGGATGGCGGAGGACTTGACGCGCTGGCCGGCGAGGAGGGCCGCCGCTTGCTGCTGCGGCGCCACGAGGAAGGGTGCGCGACCGTCATCACGCCGCATGCCGGCGAAGCCGCGCGCCTGGCCCGCCCGCTCGGTCTGCCTACGGACGACCCCTGCGCGCTTTCGCGCGCCCTCTCGCGCGCCTTGGGCGTTGTCGCCCTGGTGAAGGGGCCGATCACGTACGCATCCGACGGCGAGCAGGTCGCGCGCATAGCCCACGGCACGCCCGCGCTCGCAAAGGCCGGCACGGGAGACGTGCTCGCAGGCATGGCGGGGGCCCTGCTGGCCCAGGGCCTGGACACGCTCGACGCCGCCGTGCTGGCCGCCGAGCTGCACGCCCGCGCGGGCCGCGTTGCGGCGGCGCGTCTGACCGAGGTGGCCGTGACCGCCGAAGACGTGGTGGAGGCCCTCCCTTCCGCGATAGCCGAGCTCCTAGGCGCATAAGGCCGCAGGGCGCGGCAGGGGCGGCGGCACGCACCCGCCCCCGAGCGCGAGCGCGTCCCCAGCGCCCGCCGCGTCCCCCTACGCGGGCGCGTCCCCCGGCGCGGGCGCATCCATCTCGTCGAGCAGGGCGCGCGCCTCCTTGAACTGCTTGGCCAGCTCCTCCATGGGATCGACGCGCTTCTCGGCGGCGCGCACAGAGCCCTCCGTGATGGCCATGGCGCAGGCCACCGCCTCGGTGTGCGTGTAGGACAGCGACAACGGCAGCTCGCGCACGCCCTGCTCGCGCGCGACCTCCTTCGCGCGCCCGTGCAGCGCCACCACCGGACGGCCCTTCGCGTTGCGGCGCACCTCGACATCGCGCACGCCGATGCCGCGCGAGAACCCCGTGCCAAGCGCCTTCACCACGGCTTCCTTCGCAGCGAACCGCGTGGCGTAGTGCGTCTCGGGGTTGGCGGTGGCGTCGCAGTAGGCACGCTCGTCCTCCGAGAACACGCGCTCGCGAAAGCGAGGCGTGCGCTCCAGGATACGCCGCATCCGCGCGATCTCCACGATGTCCACGCCCAGTCCCACCTGGCCCTCTAGTGCTTCGTTCCCATCCATGTCTCTCTCCAAAGTCGCATGCTCGCAGATAAGCCTCGCCCGTCTGCGCGAATCGGCCTTCAAGCCCCGGACGGCATAGCCGGCGAAAGGCGCTGCGGCGCCTCAACCGGCTCCGCAAGCCGGAAAACCCGCGGGTCCCTACTCCACCGTCACGCTCTTCGCCAGGTTGCGCGGCTGGTCCACGTCGCAGCCGCGCTCAAGGGCGATGGCGCGCGCGAACAGCTGCAAGGGCACGCTCGCGGTGACGGCGGAGAACGCGTCGCGCACCTTCGGGATGAACACGACATGGTCCGCATGGCGCCCGATCTCCTCGTCGCCCTCGGTGGCCACGGCCACCACCATCGCCCCGCGCGCCTTGGCCTCCTGGAGGTTGGACACCACCTTGTCGTACACGGGGCTTTTCGTGGCCACCGCGATGACGGGGAAGCCCTCGTCGATGAGCGCGATGGGCCCGTGCTTCATCTCTCCGGCGGGATACGCCTCGGCGTGCAGGTAGCTGATCTCCTTGAGCTTGAGCGCGCCCTCGCACGCGATGGCCGCGCCCATGCCGCGCCCGACGAACAGCGCGCTCGCCGCGTCCTTGCACGCCTGGGCCGCTGCGTCCACCGCCGGGCCGCACTCCAAAAGGATGCGCTCCACCTGGTCGGCCGTGTCGGCCAGCTCGCGGAACAGCAGGCGCACCTGGTTCATCTTGAGCTTGCCCTTCACCTGCGCCAACAGCAGCGCCAGCAGCGTGAGCGACACCACCTGGCCCAAAAACGACTTCGTGGACGCCACGGCTATCTCCTTGTTGGCCTTCGTGTAGATGACGCCGTCGCTCTCGCGCGCCACGGGGCTGCCCACCACGTTGGTGATGCCGAACACGCGCGCGCCTTTCACACGCGCGTCGCGGATGGCCGCCAGCGTGTCGGCCGTCTCGCCGGACTGCGACACCGCCACCACAAGCGTGGTGGGCGTGATGATGGGGTTGCGGTAGCGGAACTCGCTTGCCACCTCGCATTCGCAGGGGATGCGCGCCCAGCCCTCGACGAGGTTCTTCGCGATGAGGCCGGCATGGTAGGACGTGCCGCACGCGATGACGTACACGCGGTCGATGAGGTTGAGTTCCTCCACCGAAAGGTCCAGCTCGTCGATGGCCAGCGCGCCGTTCACCAACCGACCGGCCAGCGTGTCGCGGATGACGCGGGGCTGCTCGTGGATCTCCTTGAGCATGAAGTCGGGGTAGCCGCCCTTCTCGGCCACGTCCACGTCCCAGTCAACGTGCGCGACCTCGGGCTGGAAGCGCTCGCCGCGCGCGTTGTAGAACTCCCGCGCGTCCGGGGAGAGCTTCGCCACGTCGCCGTCGGAGAGCACCACCACCTCGCGCGTGGCGTCCAGGACGGCGATGATGTCGCTAGCCACGTAGGAGCCGTCGTCGGCCAGGCCCACCACCAAAGGCGAGTCCTTGCGCGCGGCCACCAGCACGCCGGGCTCCTCGGCGCTCACCGCGGCGATGGCGTAGGCGCCTATCAGGCGCTCGGCAGCCTCGCGCACGGCCTGGAAAAGGTCGGCGCCCTCGCGGCACGCCTCCTCTATCAGATGCGGGATGACCTCGGTGTCCGTCTCGCTCGAAAACGCATGTCCCGCCGCCTCCAGCTCCTCGCGCAGCTCGGCGAAGTTCTCGATGATGCCGTTGTGGACCACCGCGATGCGCCCGTCGCAGGACACGTGCGGATGCGCGTTCGCCTCGCTCGGGCGGCCGTGCGTGGCCCAGCGCGTGTGCCCGATGCCGCAGGTGCCGGAAAAGTCGAAATGGCCCAGCGTGTGGGCCAGGCTGCCCACCTTGCCCTTGCGGTGGATCACCTGGAGCGCGCCGTCTTGCTCGATGGCCACGCCGGCCGAGTCGTAGCCGCGGTACTCAAGGCGCGACAGCCCCTCGACGAGGATGTTCTGGACGGGACGCGTCCCGGTGTATCCGACGATTCCGCACATGGAAGGCTCCTTTGCCGTTCGGGTTCGGCGGTATTGTAGCGCACCGCCCCCGCACGGTCCCGCGCACGTGGGCCGCGCGCGCCCATCCCCTCGATAAACGCATCTTCGCGAAAGGACGTCCGCAGCTCGCAAGAAGGCGGAGCGGACGCCGCAACCCCGCCCGACGCAGCCGGCGGCGGTTCAGCGGCCCGCAACCCCTCCGGTGGCGAGAAATCACCGAAATCGGAAAACTCTTCCACCACCACCCACCGCTGCATGAGCAAAACGCCTGATCGAAAAAGATCTGCCATCCGAAAGAGGCTCCCAGGGCCGCCCGCGCCCCCTGAAATCTTCCGACTTCGGTGATTTCTCGCCACCGGAGGGGCTTCCTCTCTGCCGAACCCGCCGCCGGCGCGGGCCGCCTCGCCAACCCCGATCCGGCAAAGCAACCTCCGACAACCCGACGGCGGAAGAGCGCTTCTCGCCCATCGCGCGGGCAGGCCGCATGGCCCGCTTCCTCACACGTACCTCGCAGGCAGGCCAAGACGCCTCCGCAATCCAAGCTTTCGGGCATGATGGTCGGCCACAGCCGTCCGCGCGCGCTTTCCGAGACGCAAGCGGATCGCTTCGGCTATCGCGTCGGTCGCCGCAAGGCTGTCAAGCTCGTTGCCGGTGACCCCTATCACCGTCCACCCCATGGTCGCAAGCGCGTTCGCGCGCCGGGAATCGCGTATGCGGTTCAACTCGCCCTCATGGCTCTCGCGGCTTTGGTACTCAACGTCGAGCTTGGCCTCGGACCAGCACAAATCGCATCGAAAACTCCTCCTGCCGGCTATGGCGCGTGCCCGGGCGGCAGCCTCCACCTCGAAGTTCATGCGGGGAATGCCAAGACCGTGCCCGCCTTTCGCCAAAGGCAGGCCCATGACGAGCGCGAGCTTCGTCTCGCGCGCCGAAGCCGATCCGTCGGCCAGGTACGCAAGGATGCGCGCAACCTTGCGCGCGCCGTCGAGGGAGGGGTTGCGCGCCACGAACCTGCGCAGCGCCTGCACGCTCGTCAGAGGCTCCACGTCGTAAGCCGGAGGCATCCCCGTGCGCCGGGTGCGGTACGACACGCACAGCTCCCATGCGAGTTCCAGCAAAGCGACCTCGCTCTTCTCCCACCGCGCCTCCTGAACGAGGGCGAGCTCGGGCGAGCAGACGGCCACGTCCTCATCCAAACGAAGAAGCGCCGACCCCGGCAGGAACCCTTCGCGCACGTGCGGACGGCAGGCCTTCCCCGCACGGCAGTTCGGAGTCCCCACCAGAACATGGACCGGCTCCTCGAGCCGCAGTCCGGGATGATCCGCCTCCAGGCGGCGAAGCGTCTCTCGCAGCAACTCGCTCCTCGGCGCATGGCCAGGAAGCTTCGGCGCGGCGCCTTTCTCTGGCGCAAGCTCCCCAGGTTTCGCAGCCCGCAAGATCTGCAATGCGGTTCGGTGCCCGAAGCAAACGGTCGGTTGCGCGATGCGCGTTCGGGAAGACATGGGACCTTCCCCTTTCGTCGCCCTTGGCTGAGAGGATCTTGCAGACGTGGGAGGGGAAGACGAGGGCACCGCTTCCAGCATGGACCGCTTCGAAAGAAGGGCATCTGCACTGGCTCTATGATAGAGCGGATTCTACCATGCACGCCACGCGCCGACGAGCCGTATGGCAAGAATTCACCGAAGTCGGAAGATTTCGAGGATCGCAGAAGGCCTCAAGGACGTCTTTTGAACAGCCTCCCTCCATCGACCAGGGGCTTCTTGCTCGCCGCGAGGAAACGAAGAGGCAATCCCTTCCGATTTCGGTGAATTCTCGCCACGCAAGGGGCGTTTGTCGCCGAATCGGAGCGGACCACCGCGCGCGACAAGCCCGACGGCAACCGCCCCGGCGATCTCGATTCGGCAACGAAGGGAGGCGCCGGGCGGGCGCCGACGAGCCGGGCGCGCGCCGCCGCCCTCAGGCGCACGGGGCGTCCGGGCGGGCGTTGGCGTGGCGCACGAAATCCACGATGCGCGCGATGAACTCCTCCTTGCCCCCTACCGCGCCCCCGCACAAGCCGCCGGCGTCGGATCCCGCCTCCTCGGGCGCTCCCCCGCGCAAGCCGCCGCCTTCCAACCCCGCCTCCTCCGGCGCCCCGTCGCGCCGCCCGAGCGGCTCGCGCGTGAGCGGCCCCTCGTCGCCAAGGTGGTACAGCGCGCCGGTCAGCACCATGCCCACCAGCGCCACGGCCTCGAAGGCCGGATCGATCTCGGGACGGATGCAGCCCTCGCGCTGCCCGCGCGCTATCTGGCCCTCCAGCACGTCGAGCAGCCGCCGCTCGTAGCCGCGCATCGCCTCCGACCACGCGCGCCCCTCGCGCCACAGCTCCGACACGAAGAAGCGCCCGAACGCCTTGTTCTCGAAGATGCCCGACGCGAACAGCTCGATCATACCGGTGAGCGCGTCTATGGCGGTGGGCGCCTCGGCCGCGATGCACTCGAAACCGGCCACGATGCGCCCGATGCCGTCCTCCAGAATGCTCTCGGCCATGGCGGCCTTGCTTTTGAAGTGGTAGTACGCCACGCCCTTCGACACGCCGGCCGCCTCCACGATCTCGTCCACCGTGGCCGCCGAGTAGCCCTTCTCCCCGATCACCTCCAAAGCGGCGTCGAGCAGCTGGCGCCGCGTGGCGCATGCCTTCTCCGTCTGTCCCTTCCGTTTCGCCATGGGCACAGTTTACCCCAACTGCAGCACCGGGTGCAGATCCTCCATGCGCACCGTGCGCTTGCCGCGCGCAACCGCGCACGTGAGCGCGAAGCACGCCGCGCCCAACACCGCCAGCACCGCGCAGTCGAAGCCCGCCTGCGCGTAGTCGAGGCCCGTCATGATCTGGCGCATGCCCTCCACCACGTAGGTCATGGGCATGAACGGGTTGATGGCCTGGAAGAACTCCGGCGTCGTTTGGATGGGAAACGTCCCGGCGCACGCCGTGAGCTGCAGCATGAGCAAGATGATGGCCACGAACTTGCCGGGGAACCCGAACGCCGCCATGAGCAGCTGCATGACGGCCGCGAACACGAGCGCCACAAGGTAGCCCATCGCGTAGAACGCGGGCACGTTGTCGATCTGCAGCTGCAGGCCGAACTGCAGCACCACCATGAGCAGCGTCGCCTGGACGAGGGCGAACGCCGCCATGGGCAGGTAGTTCGAGAGCGCCGCGGTGAGGGGGCTTGCGCCCGACAGGACGAGCCGGCCGTTGAGCGGCCTGAACACGAACCCCGCCACAAGGCCGCCCACCCAAAGGCCCAGCGCCATGAAGTACGGGGCGAAGCCGGTGCCGTAGTTCTTCACGGTGGTGTAGTACTCGTTTGCAAGCTGCACCGGGTCGCTCATCATGGCGGCCTTGCCGTCGACGTTCGTCGTTTGGTCGGCGGCGGTTCGCGCGCCTTCCGCAAGCGCCACAGCTAGCGTGCCCGAGCCGTCAACCGCGTCCTCAAGGCCCAAGGAGAGCGAGGCGCTGCCGTCCTCAAGCTGCGCGGCGCCCTCGGCGATCTGCGAGGAGCCGTCCCGGGCCGAGACCGCGCCTGAGGAAAGCCGGCCCGCGCCGTCTTTGGCCGACTGCGCGCCGCTTGCCAGCTGGCCCGCGCCGGCATCGAGCTGCGCCGCCCCCGACACCGCTGAGGATGCGCCGTCGCTCACCTGCGCCGCGCCGAAGGCCACCTGCGAGGCGCCGGAGGCAAGCGAGGACATGCTCGCATTGACCTCGCTCGCGCCCGCATCAAGCTGCAACACCGCGGCACGAAGCGCGGGCGATTGCCGAACGAGCGGAAGCAGCTGCGAGGACAGGCTTTCGTAGCCGGCCGCAAGGCTGTTGAGGCCGCCGTAGAGCGTGGTTGCCGAAGCGTCGCCCGAAGAGCCGATGCCACCGGCGAGGAGGTTCGCCCCGCCGTAGAGCGTGGCCGGCGACGTATCGCCCGGGGCGCCGATGCCCGCCTGCAGCTGCTGCGCGCCGAGAACCAGGCTCCCGGCGCCCTCCTCGAGCCGCGACGCGCCGGCCGACAGGCCCCCCGCAGCCTCCTGGGCGGCGGCGATGAGGCCCATGGCCGTCTGCGCGTCGCCGCCTTCGAGGGCCGCCTGGGCGCTGCCCAGCAAGCCGCACAGCGTTTGGTCGGCCGCCGTCTGCCCCGGCGAGCCGATCCCGGCTTCCAAGGAAGCCGCCCCCGCCTGGGCATCGCGAGCCCCCGCCTCAAGGGCGCCCGCGCCGCCGGATGCCGCATCCAGCCCGCCCTTGAGCCGGCTCGCGCCGTCGGCAAGCTCGCCGGCCGCGCCCTGCAGCTGCGCGATGCCGCCCGAGATCTGGGCCGACCCCGCTTCGGCTTTTTCCACCTGCGCCTCGTTGGGCAAGGCCGCGGTCGCTTCCGCCAGCTGGCCAGCGCCGGCGGCCAGCTGGCTCGTGCCGTCGCTTTGCAGCTTCGCCGCCCCGCCCGCCACGCTGCCGGCCCCCTCGGCCACCTGGCTTGCGCCGTCGTGCAGCTGGCCCGCGCCCGCCGCAAGCGACTGCGTGCCGGCCTTCAGCGCAGAAGCGCCGCCGACGAGCGTGCCCAAGCCGGAGTCAAGGGACGACGCGCCGGAAACGAGGCTGCCCAGGCCGGCGTCGAGCGAAAGCGCGCCGTCCTTGAGCGTGCCGAGGTTCGCCGTGATGGCGACGCTGCCGTCCTTCGCGGTCACAAGGCCGTCCTCCAAATCACCCGCGCCGTCGGCGGCTGTCTGGATGTCCTTGCCCGAATCGGCCACGCGGGAGAGCACCGTCTGCCAGTACTCCTCGGCCACCGTGTCGCTCACGCGCTGGCGCACCTCTTTCCACACTGTTTCGCCTATCTGGGACGCCAGCATATTCTCGCTTTGGTTGTACTCCACTTCAAGCTGGGCCCTGCGGGGCGCGTCGCTGTCCGCCGACGCCACGCTGGCGGAGAAGTCCGAAGGAATGGTGCAGGTCATGAAGTAGGTGCCGTCCTCAAGGCCCCGCTGCGCCTCGTCGGCCGACACGAAGTGCCACTGCAAGCCGTCGTCGGTCGCGCGCAGCTCGTCCACCACGTCGTCACCGAGGTTGCGGCTCTCGGCCGCGATGACGGCGCCCGCGTCCTCGTTCACCACGGCCACGGGCACCGTGTTCAGGCGCGCGTAGGGATCTTGGAACGCCGCCAGGTACAGCGCGCCGTACAGAAGCGGCATGATGGCGATGGCCGCTATCACCACCCACATCACCTTCGACGCCGTGATGTTTCGCCATTCGAGGCCCGCGAATCGAAGCCCTTTGAGCGCCATGGTCACTCCCCCTCCTTCGCCAAGTACACGCGCGCATCGGCCATGGCGGCCAGGTCGCGTTCCGTCACGCCCACGACGACGGCGGCTCCGCGCGCGCGGGCCGCCTCGCGCAGAAGCGAGACGAGGGCCTTCGACTGGGCCATGGTCAGCTGGTCCTCCACGTCGTCCACCACCACCGCGTCGGGTTCGCCCGAAAACGCGAGCGCGATGCCCAGCGCGGCCAGCTTCTGCGACGTGAGGTCCTTCACGCGCACGTCGGCCACGTCGTCCAGGCCCCATTCGCGCAGGTAGGAGAGCACCGCGTCGCGGCGGGGGCGGCCCCCACGCAGCTCGAACTCGGCGCCGGCGGCCCGGGCGGCCGTCAGGTTCTCCTGCAGGTCGTTCAGGCCCTTGAACAGGCCAAGGCCCACGCGCCGCGCGACCTTCGCCCGCTGGCGCGGAAGTTCGAGGCCGCCTGCGGACAGCGAGCCTTCCGTGGGCTTCATGCGCCCGGCCAGCGTGAGCAGAAGCGCCGTCTTGCCGCTGCCGTTGCGGCCGCGCACGGCCGTGAGCTCGCCTGCGCGCGCGTCCACGTCCACGGCGCGGTACGCGTACCCCGCGTACGTCTTGAGCCCCAGGCCGCGGGCGCAAAAGTACGGCTTAGCCACGGATGCCGCGGATGCGTCCGCGGCGGTCCGCGCGGGCGTCGGCCCGGTCGCGCCGGACGCGGGGGCGGGCCGCGCGGCGGCCGCCTGGGCGGCGCCTGCGTCCGCGAGCGTCTCTTGCATGTCCATCATCGTTTCCTTCCCTGCGTCAGTCTACTTTTTGACTGACTAGTCAGTTTTTATTGATCGGCACTATAGCACCTGACGCGAAAAGGCGCAAGCGCCCAGCCCGCAACGCGCGCGATCCACGCGAAACGGACTGGACGCGCCGGACCCCATCATGCCCCCTTCCCTTGCCGCCCGGGGATTTCCGTAGAGGAAGCGTCACGTCCCGGCGATCTCGGGTATACTTCCAGCGAACGAACCGCCGACCGGCGTCCCGCGCGAAAGGAGCCCGCCCCCATGAAAGCGAAGATGGTCCACCGCTGCATCCACGTCCTCGACCTTGAGAAGTCGCTCGCGTTCTACGAGCGCGCGCTCGGCCTGACCGTGCAGCGCCGCATGGGACCAAAGGACGGCTCGTGGGAAAACGTGTTCATCGGCAACGGCGAAACCGACTTCCAGGTGGAGCTCACCTGGAACCGCGGCCGAACGGAGCCCTACGTCAACGGCGGGCGCGACACGCACCTGGCCTTCGAGGTGGACGACATGGACGCGGCGCGCGCCCTGCACGAGGAGATGGGCTGCGTGTGCTTCGTGAACGAGCGCATGGGCATCTACTTCATCGAGGACCCCGACGGCTGCTGGCTCGAGATCGTCCCGGCCGACCGCGCACAGTAAACGGGAAGCTCCGTGGCCGAGTACGCCTCCGCAGACAAGCTGCTCGCCGACCTGAGCGAAAGCGCGCACATCGAGTGCGGCCGCGAGGCGTCGGTTGCGCTGGCGCGCGCCGTGCGCCGGCGCTTCGCCACGCGCCGCTGCGCGTTCGCACTGGAGGCCGACGCGGGTTGCCCGCGCGACACGGTGACCTCCCACCTGCGCTTCTTCAGCCAGCTGGCCGGCGGCGCCGTGCATCACGAGGACGCCGTCGCCCACTTCGGCCTGCGCGGCATCGCCCGCGCCAATCTGCGCGACCTTCCCGCCTCCCAAGCAGCGCTCGTGCGGCTGGCGCGCGCGAGCCTGTTCCAGCCGGAGGTCTGCCTGATCGAGCGCCCGCTGTCCGACCTCGACCCCGAAGGGCGCGCGAGCGCGCTCGCGTGGATGTCCGAGGCCGAGGAGCGCGGCTGCCGCTTCATCACCACGCTGCAGCCCCTGCGCGAGGCGCTGCTCATGCCGGGCGTCGCCCTGTGGTGCGAGGACGGGCGCTTCATCGAGGTGGCGCGCGAGGAGGAGGACGGCCCCGCGGCCCCCGACGACGGAGCGTTCGACGAGGTGCGCGTGTGCAAGATCCCCGCGAAGGCCGACGCGGCCACACTTCTGTTCGACCCGCGCGAGATCGACTTCATCGAAAGCGCCAACAAGCAAAACCACGTGTCAGTGCGCGGCTCGCTCTACCCCACCCCGCTCACGATGGACGAGCTGGATGAGGAGCTTTCGCGCTTCGGCTTCTTCCGCTGCCACCGCTCCTACATCGTGAACGCGCAGCGGGTGGCTAAGGTGGAGCGCTACACGCGCAACAGCTTCAACCTCACGCTGAACGATGCGAACCGCACCTCCATCCCGCTGTCCAAGGGACGTGCGCAGGAGCTGCACGAACGGCTGGGCCTCACGCGCGAGGCCCGCGCGGCGCAGGGCGGGCGAAGCGGGCAGCCCGAGCGCCCCGCGCGCGGCGGGCGCGAAGGCGATGCGGCGAAAGGAGGCCCGCGATGACGGCCCCGGCCCCGGGCGCGCTGCGGCCCCTGCGCGCCGCAGCGGTCCTCGCCCGCAAGTACCTCGCCGACCTCGCGCGCAACCCCGCGATGACGCTGAGCGCCGCCATCCCCGTGCTGTGCTCGCTGTTCTTCCGCCTCGTCTGGGCCGAGCAGTCCGGGCTTTCCCCCGACGCCCTGGCGCTCGTCGCGACCGCGATGCTCTACGCCGTCATGTTCGAGGCCCTGATGGCGTCCTCGATGTTCGTCATGTACGCGATGGCCGAGGAGCAGGAGAAAGGAGCGCTCGGCACGCTGCTGCGCTGCGGCGTGACGCGGGGCCAGACCGTCGCCGCGCGCCTCGCGTCGGGGTTCGCCGCGTTCGCCGTGTCGTGCGCGGCATGCTGCCTTTTGCTGCTTCCCGATCCGACCGTCGCGCTCCCCATCGCGCTCATCAGCATCGCAAGCCAGCTGCCGCTCATCCTCGCCGGCGCCGCCCTGGGGCTGCGCGCCCGCACGCAGATGTCCACGATGACGCTGTCGGTCCCCCTCTTCATCGTGGGCATGCTGCCGTTTCTCCTCTCCGGCACCGAGGCCGCCGCGCCCATCGCGCCGTACCTTCCCAACGGCGGCGCGTTTCCCTTCGTGCACGCGCTCGTCGTTGGCGGCAACCCCTTGCCCGCGCTGCTGACCGCCCTTATCACGACCGCCCTGTGGACCGCTGCCACCGCCCTCCTTCTGGCGTGGATGCTACGAAAGGAGCGACGGGAAGAGGACGCGTTCGGAAAGTAGCGGGGGCGCCGCCGCGCAGCGAGGACGGGCTGCCGCGCATCCTCGGGACGGCCGCCGCGCCGTCCAGCCGGCACCGAGCGCATGCCCATCGCCTCGAAGCGGCACGGATCGCGTCTTGTGCATAGGCCACCAAGCGCCTTCTCATCCCAACGAAAGCGTTTCCCCAGTTCGAGACTCTCGCCAAAACCGCCACCGGCCCTTCAGCGGGCTTTTTCGAAGGAAAACCTATGCACAAGACGCGATCCGTGCCAGTTCGGGCCGAACTCTCTGCTGAACCAGGATTGACACGGATCCCGCAGGGCGGCTCGGCGAGGGGCCGCCCCCTCCGCCAAACCACCGTTGGCGCGGCCCTGTCAGCGCGAAGCGCACTGTCAGCAGCGCCACCCGTCGGCAGGACGCCGATCACCCTCGCACCTGCGCCCGACATACCCGAGCCCCCGCCCTTCGCCAAATCGCAGAAGCTGACGACGAAGCTCGGCACGCGCCCGCGTCCACTCGCGTCCGCCCATGCGCAACCGCCTTCCGAGCTTTTTAGCGACGACGTGCGCGAGCCGATCCATCTCATCGCAATCGAGCACCTGCCGCCTCGTGGCGGTGATCACAGTCATCCCGAGCGAGGCCAGTCCGTTGCGTCGGGTCGCATCCCGAGCGATGCGACCCGACCCCGTATGGACAAGGTCGCTGTCGTACTCCACGTCCAATCGGGCCTCGGACCAAAACATATCGCACACGTAATACCCGTTCGCGGACGCTTTGCGGCCGCTGCGATCGATGTCGACCCGATGGTTCAGAAGGGGCATCGGCAAGCCGTACCCTCCGAAGCGAGGCGGAAGGCACAGCAGCAAGACGACGACCGCCTCCATAGGAGAACGCGCGTCGTCGCGCACGTAGGCAAGCGTTCGACCAAGCGCCCTCGCACCCTTCGCACCCTTCATGACCCTGGCGAACCTGACCAGTTGCGCGCGGGTGATCAAGGGATCGCAATCGACGAATCCGCGCGGATCATCAGGGTAAAGACGGTAACCGCCACAGAATTCAAGACAGAGCTCGGCAAGACGGGGCAAGGGCAGCTTCCTCGCTCCGTGCAGAAGACAGAGTCCGGGACCCTCCACGAGCAATCCATCCGGCGCTTCAAGCACGAAGCGAGGTGCCGTACGCACCGGAGCCGCATGGCAGACCACGCCCTCAAGCAAACGGCGCTCCGAAGCGTCACCCACCAACAAATGAACGGGGCGTTCGAGAAAACCGCAGCCCGCATGCCCCAACCGCCCGACCTCCTCCGAGCGGGGAACAAGAGACGGCAGCCGTCGCCCCTGAAGCGGGGCAAGCCGCAGCGAAGACGCCCCCGCCTCGCGCAGGTAGGCAACAGCGGATCGATGGCTCAAGCAGAGCGTCATCGTTCCGAAGAAGCGACGCGGATCCGGCGGAAAGAACCCGTCGGGCGGTGCGCTCTTCCTATCTCCGCCCCCTTCAGCAGCTGGATCAACCGCATGGTTTCCATCCCCTCTCTAACCGTCCTGCACTCATTCGATAATAACATGCTTGAACTGCTGTTTCTTTTGCAAAAAAGCCATACGTCTCCAGCGCCAACCCAACGCGGATTCGGCAGATCGTCCGCAAAATCCAACGCGGTTCCAATGTCGATCCAACGCGGATCAAGCACCCCTAATGAACGCATCGAGAATTCCCGACAAACCTCGGAGCGCCTTGCTGCAACCCTGCGGGAATATCCCCAGAGGCCCCTCTCAAACAGATTCTTAAAAGGCCGCGCCCTCTCCGATAAGCCAGGATTGACATAGGCCGGCCGAACTTGCAGGTTGGCCGCAAATGACGCCCTGTGGCACTCCGGACAGTCAATCCGGCCCGCTGGGCCGTGCGATTCGCGCGAACCAGGGTTTCTCCGGGCGGGAAGGGGCTGAGGGCAGAGAACCGGCCCCTCGCGTGCCGCAGGGCGCTGTTTGCGGCCAACCTTGCGGGCGGCCTTTCGACGAGCCGCCGCCGGCGCGGACCCGCGTCGGCGGGTTTTCGCTCGACGAGTCGACCCGGCCTATGTCAATCCCGGTTTCTAGCAGAGAGGGTGCGCCGAAACGGCAGAAAACGCGTCTTGTGCATAGATCCGGAAGGGTCAGACCTGCATCGAGGATTTGCGACCTGGCGTTTTGCCGACGGGGAAGCGCAGCGCGTCCGCTTCGATCGGTAAAACTTATGCACAAGACGCGATCCGTGCCACTTCGGGCCGAACTCTCTGCTGAACCGCCGCTGACGCAGATCCCGTCGGTGGCGGCTTGGCGGAGAGGGACCGAATTCCGCGCCGGAAAAGCCCTCGTCGGCGGCAACGCGAAAGAACGGAGGCGAGGGCGTTGAAAACGGGGCGGAGGGCGGGAAGCGGGAATGGAGAACGGAAAGCAGCGCGACCGATCAGGCGCGCGTCGCGCCGACCCCTTGCTCCTCTCGTCGCCCCCACTGCTCCTCTCGTCGCGAAGCGGCTCCTGATGTCGGGCTTTTCTTGCGCGGCGCCGGGGCGGGCGCGATGATGCGCTGCGTCAGATCCGCGGCGTACGCGCCGCGCGAAGAGAAAGGGAACCGTCATGATAACCGCAAGCCAACTATCCATGCTGGTGCTGGGGCTTGGCCTCATCTGCGTGGTGAGCATGGCGCTGCACATGCGCCACGAGCGCACGCTCAAACGCGTGGAGGCGCTGGAGCAGCGCTCGGAGGAGCTTGAGGCGTCGCTTGTCACCCTCGCCGCCCGCAGTACCTCCGCCGCCCCCGCGCCCGGGCACGCCGCCATATCCGGGCGCGAAGGCGCAGCGACCGGGCACGCCGCCTCGGCGAAGGCCGCGGCTCCGTCCGCATCCGCGCCCGCGACCCTGCGCGACTCCGTCCGCGCCTCCAACCCCGCCCCCGCGCCCGCCCGTTAGGAGGCCCCCATGAGCACCCTGCTCTCCACCGAGGACGTGTGCCTCAGCTTCAAAGGCAAGCGCGTCCTCGACCACCTCTCCTTCTCCGTAGCGCGCGGGGAGTGCTTCGGGTTTCTCGGCCCGTCGGGCGCGGGCAAGACCACCACCATCAAGTTGCTCACGCGCCAGCTGACGAAGGATTCCGGCCGCATCAGCCTGTTCGGCCGCCCCATCGAGCACGCCACGAACGCCGACTACGAGCGCATCGGCATCCTGTCGGACACAAGCGCCCTCTACGAGCGCATGAGCATCGAGGACAACCTGCGCTTCTACGCGAAGATACGCGGCGTGACCGGCAACAACATCCCCACGCTGCTCGAGCGCATGGGACTTGCCAACGATCGCAAGACGCTCGTGAAGAACTGCTCGAAGGGCATGCGCCAGCGTGCCGCGCTCCTGGCCGCCCTCGTGCACGGCCCCGAGCTTTTGTTCCTCGACGAGCCCACGAGCGGCCTCGACCCCGCCGCCCGCGCCGAGGTGCACAAGATGCTGCGCGAGCTGAAGGGCGCGGGCGTCACGGTGTTCCTCACCACGCACGACATGGCCGAGGCCGAGGAGCTGTGCGACCGCGTGGGCATCTTGAACGAGGGGTCGCTCGCGGCCTGCGACGCGCCCGACGCGCTGCGCCTGCGGTTCGCGCGCAACGAGGTGATCGTGCGCCTGGCCGACGGACGCATCCTGCGCACGACGAAGGACGAGTCCGGAGCCAAGGAGGTGGCCCAGGCTCTGGCCTCGGGCGCGTGCCTGTCCATCCACTCGGTGGAACCCGACCTCGAAGAGGTGTTCCTCGAGCTTACGGGAAGGGAGTTCTAACATGGATGCCGCTTTGCGCAAAACCGTCGCGCTGCTTGGGAAGGACGCCCGCGACATGGTGAGAAACCCCACCATGCTCGTATGCTGCCTGCTGCCCTTGGCCTTCATCGTCCTGTTCGACAAGACGATGGGCGCAAACGTGGACGCGAACGGCGAGGCCGCACAAAGCGCCTTCGACGCCATGATGCTGTCCTACGCGCTGCTGTTCACGTCCACGATGGTGTCGTCCATGGCCACGACCACCGCCATCGCCGAGGAGCGGGAGAAGAGCACCCTGCGCACGCTCATGCTGGCGAACGTGGGGGCGGGGCAGATCCTGCTGTCGCGCGGGATAGTGGCGCTCGCCGTCATCGCCATCGTGGACGCGGCCTGCTACCTTGCGCTGGGCCAGCCGGCCGAGGGGCTTGCGGCGTTTCTGGCCATCGGCATGGCGGGGTCGGTGCCCATCGTGCTCGTCTCGCTGCTCATGGGCCTGGCGGCACGCGACCAGATGTCGGCGGGGCTTTTGAGCATGCCCATCCTGCTCGTGGGCATTGCGCCCATGCTCTCGCCCTACCTCGACGGGTTCTCGGAGATCGCCGTATACCTGCCCACCGGAGGCATGAACGAGCTGGGCGCGCTCCTGGCGAAAGGCGCGCTGCTCACCCCCGACGCCCTGCCGCCCGTCCTCGGCATGCTCGCCTGGATAGTCGCGGCCGGGGCGGCCTTCGCGCTCGTCTACCGCCGGCTTTCCCGGGACAACTGACGCGCGGCCGGGATCGCCGCCCCCCTGCCGCGCGACCGCCTTTGACGACGCGGGCAACCCGGGCGCAGGCCGCCGCGAGCATGCGCCGGCGCGAGGCGCTGCGGGACCCGTGCCGGCACGGGCGCAGTCCGGCGCGGACGCGGGTCCCGCAGGCGCGGTCCGGCGCATCGCCATCGCGCCCGCCCGCAAGGCACCGGCCCTCAGCGCTCAGCGCAAGACGGCTCGCGCAAGCCGCATGCCTCTCCCCGCACGCCCCTCTCATCGCGCACCTCCCATCTATCTGGGATTTTGCAAATCGCGCTGGATCGGCGACAGAATCCGGCTGGATCCGCGTCAGAGTTCGGCTTGACTCCCGTCGAAAGCGCGAAAAAAGCGCGGGGAAGGCGCGTCGGATCCACGCAAGATCCAAGCGGTTTTTCGCTGGACGTGCGTCATCTGCGCGCTGGACGGCCTCGCTATGATGGGAGCACGGCGCCAAGGCGGTGCCGCCATCGGCAAGAAAGGGAGGGGCCATGGATCGGCATCGCGCAGACGACCGTACGGCGCAAGGGCGGGGTCCCGGGGAACCGGGACCCTCCCGCCGCGCGCGACAGGAGAAGACGGCTTTCTCGTTCGTCTTCGCCGTGGCGGTGGCGCTTGCCGCGTGCCTGCCTTGCTGCGCCCCGCAGCCCGCCCTCGCAGCGCCAAACTCCATCAGCGGCACATGCTACGTGGAGTGCCTGAACCCAGAGATCGACGGCGCCCAGGGCGGCAACGTGTTCGCCGTGAGCTTTCCCCAGTACGGCATCGAGGCCACGGGGTACTGCACCTCCGGGCCGTTGTACGGCACGCCCGTGCCAGGGCACTACCCCTTCACGGGCACGCGCGCAGACGACGGCGGCTACCTCATAGCCATCGACTGCTCGGGGGCGCAGATGTACCCCAACCACTCCTCGCCCTTCGGCCCGCAGAACGTCGGTGGCTTCTCCATCTACCTATATGGGAACGTGGAGCTTGTCAAGCGCGGTCCCGAAGGGTACGCCGAGGCCGTGCCCGAGGCCACGCTCGCGGGCGCGCGCTACGAGCTGGCAACGCCCGACGGCGCCGTGCAAGCCGTGCTGACCACCGACGCCGACGGACGGGCGACGGCCGCAGACGTGCCGAACGGCACGTACACGCTGCGCGAGACGGAGCCCTCGCACGGCTACGGCCTGGACGCGGGACCGCAGACCGTCCTCGTCAGAGGAGGCGAGACGACGAGGGTGGAAAGCCGCGAATCCGCGCTTGCGGGCGCCATCGAGGTGGCCAAGTCCTCGTCGTTGCCGGGCGTCACAAGCGGCAACCCCTGCTACTCGCTGGCCGGCGCCGTCTACGGCGTGTACGCCGACGCCGCATGCGAGCGCGAAGTGCAGCACATCGTCACCGGCGCGGACGGGCGCGGGCGCGGCGAGGCTGCGCTCTGGCCGGGCGACTACTGGGTCAGGGAGATCGAGCCGCCCGCCGGCTACGCCCTCGACAAGCGGGCCTATCCCGTGCGCCTCTCCGTCGAGGACTGCCGGCGGGGCGTGGCCGTGCGGGCAGACGCGGTCGACGAACCCCAGCTCGCGCCTGCGGACGTTGCGGTCGCCAAAGTGGACGCCGAGACGGGCCTGGCCGTCCCGCAAGGCGACGCCGCTTTGGCCGGGGCCGTCTTCCTCGTGGAGCACTACGCGGGCACGTTCGCCACGCCGCAGGAGGCGGAGGCGTCGGGCCTCTCCCCCACGCTCTCGCTCACCGTCGTCACCGACGAAAGCGGCGTCGCGCGCATCGACCCCGCCTCGCTGCCGGCGAACTCGGCAGGTTCGGGGCTGCCGCTCGGCACCCTCGTCGTGCGCGAGGTCAAACCGCCCGAGGGCTACCTTCTGCCCAAGGACGCCGCCCTCGCCTGCCCGGCGACATCTGCGGGCGCAGGGCCGCTGGACGCGCTGTTCCAGGCGCCCGCAGTGGCCGAGCAGGTCGTCCGCGGCGACGTGGCCGTGCTCAAAGTGGGCGACGGCGAGGGCACCATGGGCGAGCAGGGTGACAAGCGCCCGCTGGCCGGCGTGGCCTTCGACATCCTGCGCGCCGCCGACGCCGCGCCCGTCGCCCGCATCGTCACCGGAGAAGACGGCAGGGCCACCACCGCCGACCTGCGCGAGGATGGTCAGACAGGCGCGCTTCCCTTCGGCGACTACCTGGTGCGGGAAGACCCCGCCACAACGCCTGCAGGCTACGAGCCGGCCGAAGACCTCCACGTCACCGTAGCCGAGGACGGACGCACGTACGCCTACACGGTAAAGAACGAGACGGGCACCGTCGTGCGCGTGGTCAAGCGCGACGCGGGCACGGGCGAGCGCGTGGCCGGACGCATGGCCTTCCGCATCTTGGACGAACGGCGCCAACCCCTCGCGTTCCAGGTGGAAGCGGGCGGACCCATTGTCAGCGAGTTCTCCACCGACGAGAACGGCGCCTGCACGCTGCCCGGCAAGCTCAACGGCGGAGGTTCCTACTACCTGCAGGAAACCGCGCCGCCGCCCGGCTACGTGCTCTCCGACAAGCCCGTGGCGTTTCGCCTGGCCGACCGCGACGAGGAGGGCGTGATCGAGGTGACGGTGGAGGACGTCCCCCAAACCGGGCGCATCGAGGTGGAGAAGGTCGATGCCGCCAGCGGCGCGCCCGTGGCGCAGGCCGGCATCGTCTGGGAGGTACGCGCGGCGCGCGACGTGATCACCGCCGACGGCACGCTGCGCGCCCGCGCGGGCGAGACGGTGGCGCGCCTGGAGTCGGACGCGAACGGCGCAGCGGCGGTGGAGGGCCTTCACCTGGGGGCGTACGAGATCGTGGAAGCGCAGGCCCCCGTCGGCTACGTGCAGGCCGAGACCCCCTTGGCCGTGGAGCTTGCCTACGGCGATCCCGCGGCCCCCAGCGTCTCCGTCCAGGTCGTCGCACCCAACCGGCGGGCGGCAGGCGTCGTTGAGCTGCGCAAGTCCGACGCCGCCGACGGACGGCCCCTTTCGGGCGCGGTCTACGAGGTGCGCGCGGCGCGCGACGTGGTCCTTCCCGACGGCTCGGCGGCCTTCGCGGCCGGTGAGACGGCATGCGCGCTCGTCACCGACGAGGAGGGGCGGGCGCGCAGCCCGCAGCTGCCTCTCGGCTCCTACGAGGTCGTGGAAACGGAGGCGCCCGAAGGTTACCTGATCGACCCCGACCCGCACCCGGTCGAGCTCGCCTACCAGGGACAGAACATCCCCTTTGTGCAGACGGCGCTCGACCTGACCGACGAGGCCGCCCCCGCAGAGGAGCCGGACGCCGCGACGCCTGCGGGACCCGTCGCCAAAACCGGCGACCCCGCCCGCGCGCCAGGCGCCGCCGCCTTGCTCGCGGCAGCCCTCGCGCTCGCCGCGGCCGCATGCGCAGGGAAGAGCCGAAGGCCGAAGCGGGGATGCCGTCCCGGCCCCTCCCTTGACCAATAAATTCTTAATAGTTTATATTTTGGGAGTCAGAATGACGGAGAAATCAAGGGACACACGCAGGGTGGCGGCGCGCCTGCTTCGGGAAGGATGGGTGCGCAGACGGGGCAAGGGCGACCATGTAAACTTCTCCAAACCTGAGCGACCGGCCTTGATCACCATCGACATGAGCAAGAAAGAGCTCGACAAAAACGCGTACCGGCGCATCTCCAAACTGGCTGGATGGGAATGAGGGGCGCAAGGATAGGAGCTGGGCATGACGAAACGCATCTACGGAGCAGTGGTGAGGCGATCCACGGACGACGGGTTTTGGGCGGAGGTCCCCGACCTGCCCGGTTGCTTCGGCCAAGGAGCCACGTTCATGGAGGCCGTCGAGAGCGTTCGCGACGGCATTGAGACGCATCTGGCCGCCCTCGCCGAAAACCAGCTGGACATCCCGGAGGCGACGGAGGTGGACGCCGCCGACGGCAAGGTGGTGTACCTGCTCGTCGAACCCTTCCCCTCGCTCGGCGAGCCTGCGGTGTCGGCTGCGGAGGCCGCGCGAAGACTCGGCGTCAGCCCTGCTCGCGTCTCGCAGCTTATCAAAGCGGGAAAGCTCGCGGCACGACGCAGCCCCGAGGGCACCTTGGTCGCGCTCGCAAGCGTAGAAGAGTACGCGAGAAGCCCTCGCCTCGCCGGCCGCCCCAAGCGCCCGGCCCCCGCCGATCGAAAGGAGCCCGCCCTCAAAGCGTGACCGCCCGCGCGCCACTTGCTTGCGCGCTGCGCGCCGGAGAGCGAGCGCGACGCCCGCCCCTCCCCCGACGCGGCCGGAACGAAAAACGCGCGGTGCCCGCGCATCGCGATCCGGGCCGCCCCAGAGGCCGACTCCGCCTTTTTCGACGCGCGCCCGGAAACACGACCCACCCCGGCCTTGCAAGGTCGCAGCCCCCTCGGCGCGCAAAAAGGCGCCGCCCGAAACCGGACGGCGCCTTTGGCGTCACAAAGGCGCGGCCCGCGCGTCAGTTGCCCACCGCGCGCGCGGCCTGGTACGCCTCGACGAGCTTCTTGGTCACGTCCGCCGGAGCCGGCTCGTAGCCCTCAAGCTCGATGGAGTACGAGCCCGACCCGCGCGTGATGGAGCGCAGGTCTTTTGTGTAGGTGACCACTTCGGCGTAGGGCACGCGCACCATGATGACCGTCTCGCCCGCGTCGTTGGAGTCGGTCCCCACGATACGGCCGCGGCGCGTGGAGATGTCGCCCATCACCGCGCCGGCGTACTCCTCGCCCACCGTCACATCGAGGTTGGCCATGGGCTCGAGCAGGATGGGGTCGGCCTTCTCGCACGCGGCGCGGAAGCCGATGCGCGCGGCCGTCTTGAACGCCATCTCGTTGGAGTCCACCGAGTGATACGAGCCGTCGTACACGGCGCACTTGACGTCCACCATGGGGTACCCCGCCAAGAAGCCCTCGGCCATGGCGTCCTGCACGCCCTTGTCCACCGCCGGGATGAACCCGCGCGGTATCTTGCCGCCCACGATCTCGTCCAGAAACTCGTAGCCGGCGCCGGGATTGGGCTCCAGGCGCAGCCAGCAGTCGCCGAACTGCCCCGCGCCGCCGGTCTGCTTCTTGTGGCGGCCCTGCGCCTCGGCGGTCTTGCGGATGGTCTCGCGATACGGGATGCGCACGTCCACCAGCTTCGCCTCCACGCCGGTCTGTTCCTTGAGGCGCGCGAGCAGCGTCTCCACCTGGGCCTCGCCCATGGCGGTGAGCACGGTCTGGTGCGTCTCCTCGCTGCGGCTCACGCGCAGCGTGGGGTCGTTCTCAACTGCGCGCGCCAAAAACGCGCCCAGCTTGTCCTCGTCCTTCTTGTTCACGGCCTCGATGGCAACAGGATACTGGGGCGTGGGCAGGGGCAGAGGATCGATGGCCACCTCGCCCGACTTCGACAGCGTGTCGCCGGCGCGCGTCTCGGTGAGCTTGGGCACCACGATGATGTCGCCGGCCTTGGCGCTCTTCACATCGGCGGTCTCCTTGCCCATCATCACGTAGAGGTGCCCCAGGCGGTCCTTCTTGCCCGTTCGCGCGTTGATCAGCTCCATGCCCGGCTCCAGCACGCCGGATATGACCTTGAGGAAGCTCAGGCGCCCCACGAAGGGATCCGACACCGTCTTGAAAATGAACGCCGCCGGCTCGCCTTCCTCGTCCACGAACGTGACCTCGCCGTTTGCCAAGCGGAAGCGGCCGTGGTGGCGCGGATGCGGGAAGTAGGTGCAGATGTCCTCCATAAGCCCCTGGATGCCCTGCTCGATGATGGTGGAGCCCACGAACACGGGGATGAACAGCTCCTGGGCGATGGCCTTGTCCAGCAGCTGCTCGAGTTCGGCCTGGGTGAGCTGCTCCTCGCCGTCGAGGTACTTCATCATGAGGTCGTCGTCGGCTTCGGCCACCAGATCGCACAGCTTGTCGCGAGCCGTCTGCGCGGCGTCGGCGTAGTCGGCCGGGATGTCCTCCACGCGCTCGCCGTCGCCCCCCTGGTCGAAGTAGCGCGCCTTCATGCGGATAACGTCGATGACGCCCTTGAAGTCGGCATCCACGCCGATGGGGATGGTCACCGGGCCCAAGCGCGAGCCGAAACGCGCGTGCAGAAGCGCCATGGCGGTGTCGAAGTCGGCGTTCTCGCGGTCGATGTGGTTGATGAACACGGCGCGCGACAGGCGCATGTCCTCCGCCTCGCGCCACAGTTTGGTGGTCATGACCTGCGGCCCCGCCACGGCGTCCACCACGAAAAGCGCCATCTCGGCAGCCTGCATGGTGGCCAGCGTGTCGCCCACGAAGTCGGGATGCCCCGAGGTGTCCAGCAGGTTGATCTTGTAATCCCTGTACGGAACGGGGGCGATGGAGGTGCCGATGGTGAACTTGCGCCGGATCTCCTCCTCGTCGTAGTCGAGGTAGGATTTCCCGTCGTGGGTCGTGCCCATGCGGGGCGTGCGACCGGAGACGTGCAGCATCGCCTCGGCCAGCGATGTCTTGCCGGCGCCGTCTTGGCCGACGAGCACGATGTTGCGCACATGTTCGGTAGCGGGAGCTGCCATGTTGACCACCAACTTTCCTGTTGAGTGGCCCACGCCGTTGCCGTTTTCGCCAAGGCGCGAACCACAGTCGAGCCTTACCCAACACACTCTCAAACGCGAACAGAAACCTCGTGGCTCACAGTGTATCGCATCCGGCGCTCCCCGCGCCCGAGAACGGAGGAATTGAAAGGACAGGACGCCTTGGCATGCGCCGCCCCGGGACGCGCCGCATGCCGCCGCCGTGCCGTCAGTCTTGGAGGGCGCGAGGACGACGCGTTACCGAACGGTGACGGATCCGACCAATCGGACGCATCACGTCTCCCGCAGCCTCGCAACCCCTATATAATTAATGAGGAAAACGCAACCGGAGGCAAGCCTTTTCGCATGGCGAGCAAATCGGGCAAGCAGGAAAGCATGACCGCCGAATACGCGACCGCATCGAGTCAAGGAGGGATCATGGATATAGCAAACGCGAAAGAGGCCGCTCAAAAAGCCCTTGAGTACACTCGCGATCTCGTACCCGGGGCAAAGTATGCGGCACTCGAAGGCATAGACTTCGATGACCACGACAACACCTGGAATGTTATCGTGGGATATTTGCTCGAGGACGACATCCCCTTTTCCGCCTTGGCCGCCGCAACCGTCCCGCTCATGGAGAAGAGAACGTACAAAAAGCTTATCATCGATTCCAGCACGCTGGAGTTCAAAGGCATGAGGCCTTATGACGTCGCCCGCGCAACTCGCTCTTGACGCCAACATACTGGTGCTACTCGTTGCAGGATTGACCGACGAAAGCATTATTCCCCGACACAAGCGCCTCAAAAAATACGATCCCGAAGATTTCAATCTCCTTATGCGGATTCTTCTTCGTTACAAAACGCTCATCGTGACCCCGGGAGTTCTCGCCGAATGCTCCGATCTTCTCAGATACGATCGCGCATCGAAGGACCGAACCTGCACGACGCTCCATCGGATGCTGACGGACTCGGACGCATTGCTGGAAATATACCATCCCACTAAAGAAGCGGCGCTCATGCGCGAGTCGACATGGCTCGGCCTTGTTGATGCCGGCCTGCTTAAAATCGTGGACGACGGCATTCCGCTCATCACCGATGATTTCGCTTTGTTCGCGCAGGCTTGCCGCAGAAACAACGAATGCATTAACTTCGACGCGACAAGGCTCAATTGATCTCATTGCGCATCGAAAAGACACTGCGGGCGCACATGGACGACTGCGCCGCATGCCGCCGCCGTGCCGTCAGTCTTGGAGGACGCGAGGACGACGCGTTACCGAACGGTGACGAATCCGCGATCCGGACGCCCGACCGAAGCGCGCGAGCCTCCCTCCCCCTATAATCGAGGACAAGGCCGAAAGGCGAGAGACCGAGGAGCACCATGAACGCATCCGGAACCATCATCGACGTCGATCCCGTGGAAAGCGCCCGCGACGGCGCGGGGGCGGCCGCAGGCGGCTTCAAATCCCCCTCTTACGGCAGGCGCGGCGCCGCAGCCTCGTCGGACGACGTCGCGCACGCCACGGTGATCGGAGGCGGAAAAGCGCGGCGGGCGACGGGCAGAATGGCCGGCGTCGCGCAGGCTGCGGCGGGCGGCGCGCTCGTGCTCGTGGGAATCCCCATGCTCATCCTGCCCGGACCCGGCCTGCTCGCCATCGGAGGAGGCGCGGCTCTGGCCGCAGGCGGCATCAAGAAGATGCGCGGACGGTAACCGAGGCGGCCGAGCCAAGTCGAGCCCCAACCCGGCCGCCGTCGAGGCGCACGCCAGCCTGCGTTTCGCCGACAACGATATGTTACAATAAGAGTATCGTCACTTCGAGACACGGAGCGTTCTTATGGAGCACGACGCCGCTGACCCCGCCCGAGCTTACACGACCAGCACGTCCGAACCCGGCAACCCCGACGCCGCAGCCGAGCCGGCGCCCACCGGCGCCGCTTCCGCGTCCGGTGCCGCATCTGGCGCCAACCCCGCCGCAGCCGAGCCGGAGTTCGTTGAGGCCGAGGCGCTTCCCTTCGCCGACGGTGCGCGCGCCGCAGCGAACGCGGCGGACGTTCCCACGGCCCAGAAAATCAAAGGCGCAGCTCAAATGGCCGCAGGCGGCGCGCTCGCCGCGGCGGGCGTGCCCATGCTGGTGCTGCCCAGTCCAGGAGCGGTGGCAATTGTGGGCGGCGCCGCCATCGCCAGCAGGGGGCACTGCAACTTCACCGGGCGCGAGGCGACGCCTATCGAGCAAAAGCTCGACGACGCAGCCGCCAAAGCCGCCGACGTGGCGAAAGAGCAGGCGAAAAAGACGGCACGGAAAGTTGCGCAGGAAGCCCCCGCGGTGGCGGGCAAGGCGGCGCGGGGCGCGGCCAGCATGGCGGGCAAGGTCGCGAAAGAGGCGCCCGTGGTGGCAGGCAAAATTGCGGAAGCCGCGCCCATGGTGGCGGAAAAGGTCGCCGAGAAAACGCCTGTTGTTGCAGAAGAAGTCGCGCGGCGGGCGCCCGACGTGGCGCGCACAGTCGCCGGCGTGACCGCGCGCGGCGCAGGCATTGCCGCGCGAGCGGGCAGCGCGCTCGTTGGAAAGGGACGCGGCGCAATCAGGGCGAAATGCGATGCCGGCAAACGATAGCGCAGCAACGCATTCGGCACGCACGACGCCAGCCGCGGCGGGCGTACCCACGCTGCACGTGCGCGACCTGGCCTTTCGCTACGGGCGCGACCCCGTATGGCAAAGCGTGTCGTTCGACGTGCATCCCGGCGAGGCAGCGTTTCTCGTAGGCGACAACGGCTCGGGCAAGTCCACCTTGCTGCGCTGCCTCGCCGGCTGGGCACAACCCGACGCGGGCGTCATCGAGCTGTGCGGCACGCCGCTCGACCCGCGCAGCCGCTCGCAGCGGCGGTTTGTGTCGTTCGTACCCGACACGCCCTCGTTCTACGACGACCTCACCGCCGCCGAGCATCTCCGTTTCGCCCTTGCGGCTAACCACCTCCCCGCCGACGACGACGCCATAGATGCGCACCTGGGCACGTTCGGGCTGCTGAACGCCAAAAACCGCTACCCCTCGTCGTACTCGCGCGGCATGCGCCAAAAGCTCGCACTGGCGCTGGCGTTTCTGCTCAAGCCGCGGCTGTTGCTGCTCGACGAGCCGCACGGCCCGCTCGACCGGCGCGCCGCCGATGCGCTGGGAACCCTCTGCAATCAAGCGCGCACACGCGGCGCGGCGCTTATCATCAGCTGCCACCACGATGCTCCGCAGCTCAAGCCCGACCTTGTCATCAGCCTGAACGAGGAAGGCGCCCGCATCGAGCGAGGGCGCTCGGCGTGAAAGAGCGCGGCGAAGGATACGGCGGTAAACGCGCGGGCACGCATGCCGATTTCATCCTGCTGCTGAAGCTGCGCCTGCGGCACGCACGCAGCGCGGCGGCGCGGGCGATGCACCTGTTCGGCACCGATCCCACCCGCGACACTGGCGTGTTCGACCGTATCTATATACTGTACATGCTTGCGTTCGTGCTGGTGGCTGCCGCGGCTTCATGGGCGGCGGTGCTAAACGGCGCTGCAAGCGCAGGCGCGCAGATGGGCGCAGCCGCCGCAAGCGCAACGGCACTCGTCGCCGCACTGCCGCTCGCCGCGCTCGCCTACGAAACAATTGCGAATGTGCGCACGCCCGTGGTGAAGCTCACGCACCCCGACATCGCGTTCGTTGCCGCCAGCAGCTTGTCGCAGCGCGCCATCGCACTCGACCAGCTTGCGGCACGCGTCCCGAAAGACGTCGCCGTCGGCGCGCTCGTCGGCTGGCTGGCAGGCGTGTTCATCGCAGGAGGCGCCGGCGCGGCGGGCGCGTTGGGCACTCCTTTCGGCATCGCGCTGACGTTGGCGCTGGCGCTTGCCGCCGCCACGTGCGTCTCCTTCTGCGCGGGCGTGGCGCACCTCGCCTCGTCCGTACCGCGCACGGCTGCGCGCATCGCGGCAAGCGCAGGTGCCCTCATTGGCGCGCTTGCGCTGGCAGCACTCGTGTTCGCGCTGCCGTCGGCGGAACTGCAGGGCACGCTGACCGCGCCGGCGTGCCCTGCAGCGCTTGCCGCCATAGCGGCGGGCGCCGCCGCAGCCGCCCTTGCTCTTGCCCCGCGCATGAACAGGTCGCGCATCATCCAAGAGAACACCCTGCACGCCGACCTCGCGGTGCTGAACGCCGCGCTGGGCGAGCCGTCGCTCGACCCGTCGAACGCCGTGGCGCTCGACGAACTGCGGCGCAAGCGCAAACTTGCCGAACGCAAGCCGTGGCTTCACCTGCCGCATGTGCAGGGAGCGCCGTTGCTTCTCGCCCGCAGCGCGCTGTCGATGGCGCGCCAACCCGAAGGTCTGGGCTACCTGCTTATGCAGGGAGGCGCGTGGGTTCCACTCGGCATTGCAGCGCTCACCAGCGGAAGCATTCCGCTTCTGCTGCTGTGGACGATGATGACCGTTGCGTGGCAGCAAGGCGCGCGCGAGCTTTCACGCACGTTTCGCGACTACATGGCATACCGTCAGATGCGCGACCTCACGCCGTTCGGCACGCTGCCTGCGCTGCTGCTGAGCGGCGCGCCGGCGCTCGTCGTGGTGCTGGTAGCTGCCGCTGCGGTGTTGGCGGCAGGCACGCTCGCCGCCCCCGCTCTCCTCGCCGGCATGGACGCACCCGCGCCCGCTAACGTCGACAGCGCCATTCTTGCTGCAGCGACCGCGGCCGCCCCCGACGTAGCCGCCACCGCCGCAGCGACCGCCATCCCCGCCGCCCTCCCGTTCGCGCTGGGCACGCTGCTGTGTCTGGCGCCCCTGCTCGCCGCCGGGCTAAACTTCGTTCCCACGCCAAACGTACCTGCGCGCCGCGCGCGCCTCACCCTGGACGCCGACGTGGGAATGCTGATATTCGTGCTGGTCACAGGCGCACTCGCCCTCGGCGGGCAGCCCGCAGCCGCAACCCTCGCCGCCGCCGCGCTCTGCATCCTCGCCGCCCTCGTCGTCCACCGCGCCGACGCACCGTAAACAACACGAAAATAAAGGCGTGCTTTTTCAGATCGCAAGCATGATTGCTTGACGCAGAAATTCCAATCCTTCTTGATTTCTCTTTCGTCCCGTGCGAGTTAAGTTAATCGGGGAGCCCGTCCAAAAGTCCCGTTAGGCGAGAAGGAGAACCTTTCGGTATCCTTGAGGTGTCCAAGCCAAAAGAAGAGAAAGGTTCTCCCATGCCCAATCCTACCACGCGGGAGGTCTCCCGCATGCTCTCGTCGCGCATGTTTTCGTCGCTTCTGGCCTCGGAGGACTTCGACGCCTTCGAGCTCGCCACGGCCGAAGCCGCCCGGTCGGTCGGCCTGGAGGCGATGCGGGAGTGCGTGGAGGCGTTCGACGCCGGGCTGGCGGCGAGGCCGATGCCGGGCTGGTCGGTCCACGAGCGGGCGCCCCGCACGCTCGTGACGCTGCTCGGCGCCATGACCTACACGCGCACCGTCTTCCTCGACCGGCTCGGGCGCCGCCGGGCGCTGTGCGACGAGCTGCTCGGCGTGCCCAAGCGCGCCAGGCTCTCCGCAGGCGCGTTCCTGTGGATGTGCCGCTGCGCCGCCGAGCTGTCCTACAGGAAGACCGCGGCGGCGTTCGCCGAGCTCTCCGGCGCGCGCGTCAGCCACGTGACCGTGATGAGGTGCGTGCACGAGGAGGGCGCGCTGCTGAAGTCGGCGCGCCGCCCTCGGGAGAGGGTCAGCCAGGGCGTCCTGCACGTCGAAGCCGACGGGCTGTGGGTGCGCCTGCAGGAGGAGTCGCACCGGGAGCGCGCGCTGCCCCGCTTCCTCTACGAGCAGGCCAGGCGCACGCGCTCCTTCGAGCTGAAGATGGCGTGCGCCTACGCCGGCAAGAAGAAGGTGGCGCCGGGGCGCCACGAGCGGGGAGGCCTGTTGCTGACCTGCGGGGACGACTCCCCCGACGAGTTCTGGGGGCGCGTGGAGAGCATGGTGTCCGAGGCCTACGAGCCGGCCGACCTGGAGAGGGTCGTCCTCGGCGCCGACGGCGCGGCGTGGTGCGCGCGCGGCGAGCTGGCGGGCGCCCCCGTCGCGCGGTCGCTCGACCCGTTCCACATCATGCAGAAGATATGGAGGGCTTTCCCCGAGGGCGCGCAGCGCGAGTGGGCCGTGAACCTGGCCGTGAGGCGCAAGCCGCTGCAGCTGGCGAGGATGTGCGCGCGGGTGGCGGCGAAGGCGCCCGACCCCGCCCGCGCGAGGAAGGTGCGCGAGCTCGGCTCCTACATGGAGGCGAACGCGGACGCGGTGCGCTTCCCGACCCCCTCGCTCGGCACCATGGAGGGCACCAACGCCCACGTGGGAGCGGCGAGGCTCAAGGGCCTGGGGCGGTCGTGGTCGCGGAGGGGCGCCGAGGCCATGTGCCTGATAAGGTGCGCGCTGGCGTGCGGCAGGCCGCTGGTCGCGCCGCCCAAGCAGGCCTTCTTCACGGAGCGGGGGCGCGAGGCCGCCCGGCGGGCGGCCTCGCGCCCCGCCTCCTGGGTCCCGCCCTCGGCGGGCCGCGGATACGAGCCGCCCCACCGGGCCGAGACGTCCGGGCTCAAAACCGCGGCGGCGTTCAGGGCGGCGACGTGCTAACATGGAACCGCCGCGCAACCGCGCCGCGGCCCCCCGGGGATGCCGAGGCCCTCCTCCTCGCCGGAGCGACGGCGCTCTTCCCGATTAACGCAACTCGCACTTTCGTCCCAGAAAAGTGGCGTCTGGAGGCGCGCTGTGGTATCATGCGAACCAAGCGGTGCCCCGCCGATCCGGGCAGCATCGTGATAGGTCTAAACCCCGCAGCCCGTCAAAGCCAGCGGGGTTTTCCCTTTCTTACGCTGCTGTTCGCCACCTCCTTCCTGCCGGCGTTGCCGACGCGTCCGCTACTTGCGGCGCTGGCTTATGCCGACGATACCAAGAACCACGGAGAAAATGGCGCAAAGCGCCAAGACGGTCTGCGTGTCCATGGGCGGCACCCCCTCTCAGGGCTGCCCGGATGCGGCGAAGCACCGGGGTCATCATACCATGCGCGGCGGCACACGGGTACGCAACGTCTCCGATGCGACGGCCCTTTGCCGTTGGGAGCCTTCGGGCCAGCGCGCCCCCCTCTCGCGCAGCAGTTCGCCCGCCGTGCCGGCTAGTCCTCCACCGCGAAGTCCTACGCGGCGATGGCCGCCCTCACGGCCGCAAGCGTCTCAGGCGCGCCGTCATAGGCCATCTCCACCTCGTCGGACTCGTGGTCGGCGCGCACGGACTCCACGCCGGCAACCGCGCCCACGGCCTTTTCCACGCGCGCGTCGCACTTCGGGCAGTGCATGCCCCTCACCCTGACCGTCTTTCGCACCATGCCCTCTTCCCTTCCTCCCCCGTCGCCGCGCTTCGGCACGCGCCTCACAGTGCGCGCATCCTCACGCTCATGTCCAGCGGCTTGGCCGAGAACGGCGCCGTCGTCGCCAGCCCGTCCACGCCGCAAGCCGCGTACGCGCCCGCGTTCTGCGGGTTGATGCCGCCCGCCGCGATGAGCGCAAGGCGCGGGTCGATCTCCCGCAGCTCGCGCACAAGAGGCGCCAGCTCCTCCGGCGGCACCTTGTCGAACTGGATGCCGTCCACGCCCGCGCGCGCCAGCACGCGCGCCCGCTCGGCGTCGGCCTCCACGAACAGCTTCTTCTCCACGCAACGCGCTTTGATGGCGGGCAGCTGCTCCACGAACGCCTCGAAGCCGCCGGCAAACGCCAGATGATGGTCGAACACAAGCACCGTCTCCGACAGCCCCAGCCGGTGCGGAAACGCCCCGCCTGCCATAACCGCGCTTGTGAGCAGGTCCTTCGCACCTGGCATGCTTTTGCGCGTGGTGAGCACCTCGCAGCGCGGGTTCTCCGCGTGCGCCGCATCCACCATCGCGCGCGTCTTGGTGGCCACCGCCGACAGGTGGTCGAACAGGTTCAGGCACACCTTCCACGCCGCATGCAGGTCAAGCGCGCGGCCCCGCACCGTCATGAACGTCTCGCCAGCCCTCACGCGGCTGCCGTCGGACGCGCACGAGACCACCTCGCATCCCAGCCGGCCCATCACGCGACGGGCCGGCTCCGCGCCGGCCAGCACGCAGTCCTCGCGCGTAAAGTACTCCATCTCGCCCGGCTCCTCGCCGATGCCCAGCACCGCGCACGTCAGATCGACGTAGGGCACGTCCTCGGCGACAAGCCCGTCTATGCGCGCGTCAGAGAACCTCAGCATGCGGTCCTCCCCCTTCCTCTTTCGGCCACGCCCGCCTTCGCGCGGACGCGGATGTTGTCTTCAACCAAGGATAGACGTTCGCGCGGCGCTTCGCCAGCTGCACTTTGGGTGCAGGTTTGCGCATAGACGCGCGCAAAGCGCGTGCGGGCGCTTGCCCCTCCGATCGGCCCGATGCCCCCTGGAGCGCCGCGCGCGGGAAGGCGCACGCGCATGGACGATGCGGCAAGCGATCGCACCCGGCCCCACCCCGGCCCCTCGCGCCCGTCGCGAACGCCTCGGCCCCTCGCGCCGCACGATCCCCTCGGCCCCGATCCGTCCTCCGCGCTACAACTCGCCGATGATGCGACGGGTGCGGGTGGCCACCTCGGCCTTCGCGCGCTCCACGTCCACAAGCGGCCATTCCCCTTCGCGGTACACCACGCGCCCGTCGCACATGGTCAGGCACACGTCCGCGCCATGACCGGCGTACACCACGTTCACCAGCGGGTCGGTCATCGGCGTCCACGACGGCCCCGTCACGTCCAAAACGCACACATCGGCCCGCGCGCCCACGGCCACGCGCCCGCAATCCTCGCGGCCCTGCGAGAGCGCGCCTGTGCGCGTGGCGGCCGCAAGCGCCTGCTTCGGCGTGACCGCGGCCGGATCGTGCGCGGCCCCCTTCGCCGCAAGGGCCAGCAGGTAGAGGTCCTGCATCATGTCGTGGTTGTTGTTCGAGGCCATGCCGTCGGTGCCCAGGCACACGCGCACGCCGCGCTCCAGCATGCGCGCGATGGGGGCAAAACCGCTGCCCAGCTTCATGTTGGACGCGGGGTTGGCCGCCACGAACACGCCGCGGCGGGCCAGCACCTCCATGTCCTCGTCGTCCACCCACACGCAATGCGCCGCCGTCGTCGGGCAGTCGAACAGGCCCAGGCTCTCGAAGTAGCGCACGGGCGTGAGGCCGCCATGGCGCTCTTTGCACTCCTCGTGCTCCAGGCGCGTCTCGGACACATGCACCTGCACGCGCAGGCCGCGCTCCTTCGCGTAGGCGGCCAGGTCGGCCACCGCGCGCGGGTTCGACGTGTACTCGGCGTGGATGTTGCAATCCACCACGATGCGCCCGTCGGCCGCACCTTGAAGGTCGCGCGTCAGCCGGTCGAGCGTGCCGCGCACGGGCAGGTCGTCCAGCCCTTCGCCGTTGAACGCCAGAAGCGAGTCGGACAGGTTCATCTTGACGCCCGCGTCGATGGCCGCCCGCGCGCCCTCCTCCATGTGGTAGTACATGTCCGAGAAGCCCACGCAGCCGTAGCGCGCCATCTCGGCGCAGGCGAGCAGCGTGCCCCAGTAACAGTCCTCGGGCGTGATCTTGGCCTCGAAGGGAAACACTCGGTCGTTGAGCCACGTCTGCAAAGGCAGGTTCTCCGCGTAGCCGCGCAGAAGCGTCATGGGCGCGTGCGCGTGCGCGTTGTAGAAGGCGGGCATGAGCAGCCGCCCGCGCCCATCGTACACCTCGCCGAACGACGCGGCCTCCTGCGGCGAGGGCGCGACATCGCCCACATAGGCGATGCGCCCGTCGCGCACGCCCACCCACCTATGCTCCCGAAAGTCCAGGTTCTCGTCCAAGATGCCGATGTCCGCAAACAGCATGCCCGCCCCTCCTTCGCAAGCCCGCCCGCGCCGGACCCGCTTTCGTTGCGTCCCTTGTCCGCCGCATATGCTATCATGCGCCGTAGACGAGTGGCGCGCCCGCCCGCCGCGGGCGCCGAAAAACCCGGAAAGAAGGAAATCATGGCAGAAGAATGCACGCATGAATGCGGCAGCTGCGGCGTGTCCGGCTGCGGCGAGCGCACCGAGCAGGGTCCCTCCACCCTCCAAACCAACAAGCGCAGCGACGTGCGCCACGTCATCGGCGTGGTGTCCGGCAAGGGCGGCGTGGGCAAGTCGCTCGTGACCAGCCTGCTGGCCAGCCAGATGAACAAGCGCGGCTTCAAGGTGGGCATCTTAGACGCCGACGTCACCGGCCCGTCCATCCCCAAAACCTTCGGCATCACCAACCCGCTCACGGCCGACGCCGACGGCATCCTGCCCGGCTACACGCAAAGCGGCATCAAGGTGATGTCCACCAACCTCATGCTCCCCAAAGACGACGTGCCCGTGGCCTGGCGCGGCCCCGTGGTGTCCAACGCCATCCGCCAGTTCTACAGCGAGACGAACTGGGGCGAGATAGACTACCTGTTCGTGGACATGCCTCCGGGAACCTCCGACGTGCTGCTCACCGTGTTCCAGTCCTTGCCGGTGGACGGCATCGTCACCGTGTCGGCCCCGCAGGAGCTGGTGGCCATGATCGTGGGCAAGGCCGTGAACCTGGCGCACGACATGGACGTGGAGCTTTTGGCCCTCGTGGAGAACATGGCGTACTTCAAGTGCGACGAGTGCGGCAAGGAGCACCACATCTTCGGCGAGCCGCAGGGCGCGGCCGTGGCGAAGCGCTACAGCATCCCCGCCTACGCCACGCTGCCCATCGACCCCGCCTTCGCGCGCCTGTGCGACGAGGGCCGCGTGGAGGACTACGACGTGGCCGGCGCGCTCGACCCGGTCATCGCCCAGATCGAGAAAGCCGGAGCCAAGCAGGCGGCCGCCGAATAACGGACGAGCGCGGGTCCGGACCCGCCCGGAAAACTTTTCCGAAAACTTTTCCGGAAAAGCCCTTGACCCCGCATCTGGTTCGGATATACTAATCTTCGCACTTTTCAAGGGGCCTTAGCTCAGCTGGGAGAGCGCATGGCTGGCAGCCATGAGGTCAGGGGTTCGATCCCCCTAGGCTCCACCATTAAAAACATCAGGTCAGAGCGTTATTTGCTCTGACCTTTTTGTTTTACCCTGTCAAATTTGACCAAAAATCAGCCAAAATAGTTCACTAACTCAAACACTTATAATTTCTTTTTTGCCCGATGAAACCTTATTCGGAGAAATCACTTATGTACGTTTTGTGCGTGCTTGCGAAGGATAGCCGCCCCCTCTTTCCACCGGTGGAAAACCTCGGCTACAGCTTTCCCCGCACGACGAACTGCCAACCGTCACGGTAAAATACGATGAAAAACTTGCTGATTTCTTACCGTTCGCCAGCCACCATCTGTCGCCTGCGATCCGGCACCCGCCGCTCGATTCCGCGCCCAACGCCCGGCGCCCGCCAGCCAACGTCCACCCCCGCCGCCAACCGCCCGGCACAAGGCGCGGCAGCACGGGCACCCGCCGCCCGCACCCCGCCCAGCACTACCCGATGCCGCCGAAGAAGATGCCCAGCACGATGACCGCCGCGGTGATGCCCACGAACACGTAGCGCGTCATGAACTCGAACCAGCCGCCCAGCCTCTTGCCGTGCCCCTCCTCCGCCTGGGCGCGCGCGAATCCCTTGGGGCACACCCAGAAGAACATGATGGCGGCCAGAAGCGCGCCCACGGGTATGACGTAGATGGAGATGGCGTCCATCCACGCGGACACCGCATCTCCCCCTTCTATGAACAGCCCCACCGCCACCGCGACTACCGCGATCACGCCCACGGCCGCCCAGCGCGGCAACCGAAGCTGCTCCTGCAACGCCTCCACAGGCGCCTCGAACAGGTTCACCAAGCTCGTCACGGCCGCGAACACCACCGCCACGAAGAACACCACGGCGAACACCCCGCCAAGCGGCATCTGCTGGAACACGCCCGGAAGCGTGATGAACATGAGCGGCGGGCCGCTGGACACATCCAGCCCGAACGCGAACACCGCCGGCACCACCACCGCCGCGGCGACGATGGCCGCCAGGGTGTCGAACAGGGCAACGTTGCGCGCCGAAGTGACCACGTCCACATCGCGCCCCAGGTAGCTGCCGTACACAAGCGTGCCGCTGCCTGCCAAAGACAAGCTGAAGAACGCTTGGCCCAACGCGTACACCCAGGTCTTGGGGTCGGCGAGCGCCTCCCACCGGGGCACGAACAAATACTCGTAGCCCCCGCCTGCCCCGGGAAGCGTGGCCACGCGCGCCAGCACGATCAGGAACAGCACGAAGAACAAGGGCATGAGCACCTTGTTCAGCCGCTCGATGCCCCGCGAGATGCCGAACAGCATGACGAAGAACGTCACCGCCAGCCCCAGCAGATGATACCCCACGTTGCCGAAGTCGGCCGCCACGCCGCCGAACAGCGCGGCCACGTCGTCCGAGGCCATGAGCTGGCCGGTGAGCGCGAACACCAGGTACCTGAACGCCCAGCCCAAAACGACCGCGTAGCCGATGGCGATGGCAAGCGACCCCAAAGTGGGGATGGCGCCCACCAGCTTCCCGATCACGCGCCCGTGCTTCACGCCGCGCATCTCCAGCGCCTTGGCAAACGCTCCCATGGGGCCGGTGCCCATGGCCCGCCCGAACGCCATCTCCCCGATCACGCCCGTGAAGCCCAGAAGCGCCACGAACACGAAGTACGGGATGAGAAACGCCGCGCCGCCCAGCTCGGCCGTGCGGTACGGGAACAGCCAGATGTTGGCCATGCCCACCGCCGATCCCACGCACGCCATGATGAAGCCCGCGCGGCTCGTGAAACGGTCGCGCCCCGTTTTGGCTTCGGCCTTCATACCCTCGGCCCTCCTTATGCCCGCGCGAAAACGAGCGCGGCTCGCGTTCTTCGTTGAAGCGATCATTGTATCCTACCCGAACGCGCTCGGGGCCTGCGAATTGCACGGCATGGCCGCCTTGCCGCACCGCTTGGCGCAGCAGACCGCGCGGCCGTCCGCCAGCAGGCGCGCATCCAGCGCGCCAAAACGCCAAACAGCCCGGTCAGACGCTCTCTATATGGGGAAGGGGCCTGTCGTGAGGCTCCACGGGAACGGCGTCCACCCGCTGCTCGGTAAAGGCGATGCCCGCCACCCAGGCGTCATGACGCGCCTTCGCCAAAAAGCGGTCGTAGTTTCCCCCGCCGTATCCCAGGCGATTGCCCATGTCGTCGAACGCAACGAGGGGCACCGCCACCGCGTCAATGACCTCCGGCGCAACCTCCGCGAAACCGGCGATCGACGGGCAGTCCGCCGGCACGCTGCGCGCGGGATGCGCAAGGAAAGGCGCCTCGCGTGCCTCGAACGCATCCCGCCCAACGTCAAGAAACGCCATGCGCGCGCGGCGACCCGCCCCCACCGGCTCCCGAGCGCTTTCGGGCACGCGTATCATGCACGGCAGGCACACGCGCCACCCGCGCAGGTACGCCTCCTCGACAAAGGCGCCCAGATCCGGCTCGCTGCCGAGCGCAGCGTAAGCGGCCACGACGGCCCCCGGCCCCAACCGAGGCGAAAGCAGCTCGACGAGGCGCGCGCAGAGCAGGCGGCTGCGCATGGCGCGCTCCGCAGCCGCAATGGCGTCCCTGCGCGCAAGCACGAGCGAGCGCAGACGGTCTTTCCCGAGCGAAACCGCATCGCGCGCGTCATTAGACGGACGGGCCTTCCAAGCCTTATGCGCGGCCCCGCGTCCAACGCCGTCGCCCGCTCCTTTCGCCATGGTTCGCCCCCGTCCGAAAAGGGGCCGCTCGCGCGGCCCCTGCATTCGTTGTCGTCTTGACCTATTCGGCCTTCTCGGAGGCGTAGAACGTCGCCTCGTCGAACACGTCGGTGATGGACTTGCCGTCCGCGAAGGGCAGCGACAAAAACTCGCTGATCGTGGGCACCAGCTCGCTCGCGTCCACGTAGTGGCCCTTGTCGTTGAACCGGTCGGTGTGCTGCGCCCGCCAGTACCGGTCGTTCACGTCGGTGAGGTAGTACGTGACGCCGCCGACCTCCATGTACACGGAATGCTTCGCGTGCAGGTAGGTGGGCAGCTCGTCGAAGGACACCTCCAGAGCCTCTGCCGCTTTCGTTCCCATCAACGACCCCTTTCGTACGGGATTACCTTGTCCGCTATCATAGCAAGAAACCGCGCTCCGTTTCACCGTAAAACGCAGATTACTTCCCCGATCCCTCCTCCGCGAAGAACTTTTCCGCGATGCGGGCGGCCTCGGCGGCGTCCTTGCCGTAGAAATCGGCGCCTATCCGGGCGGCGTAATCGGCCGTGAGCACGGCGCCGCCCACGAACACCTTCGTCCCCGGCGCCTCGCGGTGGACAAGCTCCACCGTCTCCTCCATGGCCTTGACCGTGGTGGTCATGAGCGCAGAGAGGCCCACCAGGCGCGCGTCGTGCTTTCGCACCGCCCGCAGCACGTCCTGCGGATCCACGTCGCGCCCGAGGTCGATGACGGCAAAGCCGTAGTTTTCCAAAAGCATCTTGACGATGTTCTTGCCTATGTCGTGGATGTCGCCTTTCACCGTGGCCACGACCACGCGCCGCTCATCGTCGGCCTCCGCAGGGCCGCCCGCCCGGGCGCGCACCACGTCGAAGCCCGCCTTCACGGCCTCGGCCGACGCCATGAGCTGCGGAAGGAAGAACTCCCCGCGCTCGAACCGCGCGCCCACCTCGTCGAGCGCGGGCATGAACACGCCGTTCACCACATCGAGGGGATCATGGCCCTCAAGCAGGCGCTCGGTGGCGCGGGGCATGGGGCCTTTGCGACCCGTCAGGATCAGGTGCGCCATGGACCGCACCGCATCGGCCGCGTCGGCCAGCTCGGGCGGGACGGGCACGGCGTCCGAAAGCCCTTCGGACGCCGCCTCGGCAAGGGCGCGCGGCGCGTCGCCAACCAAGCCCGCGTCGCCTGCGGCGGGGCCGTCGTAGGGGTCGGGCGCCTGGGCGTAGTCGCCTATGAAGCCCGCCGCCCCCGCATCCTGGCCGTTGAGCACCTTGAACGCGGCCACCGTGTCGCGGTAGCGGCCCGAAAGCGGGTTCAGGATGGGCAGGTCGAGGCCGCAGCCGAACGCCGCCGCCAGAAACGTCGCGTTCACAAGCGGGCGCTGCGGCAGCCCGAAGCTCACGTTGGACACGCCGAGCGCCGTGCGCACGCCGAGGCGCTCCTTCACAAGCGAAACCGCGCGCAGGATCTCGCGCGCCTCGTCCTGGTTCGTGGCCGCCGCCATGACCAGGCAGTCGATGACCACGTCCTGGCGCGGCACGCCCGCCTCCTCGGCGGCGCGCACGATGCGCTCGGCAATAGCGAAGCGCCCCTCCGCCGCAGGCGGGATGCCCCCCTCGTCGAGCGTCAGGCCGATGACCGCGCATCCGTACTTCCTCACCAGGGGCAGCACGGCGTCCAAGCTCTCGCGTTTGCCGTTGACGGAGTTCACGAGCGGCTTGCCGGCGTACCCGCGCACCGCCGCCTCGATGGCGGCCGGATCGCTCGAGTCCAGCACCAGGGGAAGCGTCACCGTGGCCGCAAGCTTCTCCACCGCCGCGCGCAGAGCGGCGGGCTCGTCCAGCTCGGGCAGGCCCACGTTCACGTCCAGCACGTCGGCGCCGGCCTCCTGCTGGGCCACCGCCTCGCCCACCAGGTAGTCGAAGTCTCCCGCGCGCAACGCCGCCTTGAGCTTCGGCTTGCCCGTCGGGTTGATGCGCTCCCCGATGACGGCGATGCGCGGACGGCCCTTGGGCAGCACGACCGCCTCCTGCGCGCTCGCGAGCACGCACGCCGGCTCGAAGGCCCGCGGCGCCGGGGCGCGGCGCGCGTCCACCGCCTGGCGCAGGCGCGCGATGTGCGCCGGCGAGGTGCCGCAGCAGCCGCCCACGATGTTCGCGCCCGCATCCAGCAGGTCCTCCATGGCGCAGGCGAACTCCTCGGGCGAGACGTCGTAGACCGTATCGCCTCCCTCCACGCGCGGCAGACCCGCGTTGGGCTGCGCGGCCACGGGACAGCGCGAGAAGCGGGCCATGGTCCGCGCCGCCCCCGCCAGCTCGCAAGGACCCAGCGAGCAGTTCAGCCCCACCGCCTGCGCGCCCATCGACGACAGCACCGCAGCCGCCACCTCCGGAGGCGTCCCCAGAAACGTCCGCCCGTCCTCCCCGAACGTCATCGTCGCGACCACGGGCAGATCGCACCGCTCGCGAGCGGCTAAAAGCGCGGCCTTCGCCTCGCGCAGATCCGCCATCGTCTCTATGAGCACCAAATCGCACCCGGCTGCGCAGAGGGCGTCCACCTGCTCGGCGAACAAATCGTACGCTTCCTCGAACGTCATGGCGCCCAAAGGCTCCAGCAGCGCGCCCACAGGCCCGATGTCGCCCGCCACATAGCGCGCCCCCGCCGCGCGGGCGCATGCGGCGCCGGCCCGGCACACCTCGGCTACCGTCGCATGCCCCTCCAGCTTGCGGGAGTTCGCGCCGAAGGTGTTCGTGGTCACCACGTCGGCGCCGGCCACCACGTAGTCCGCGTGGATGGCGGTCACATCGTCTGGATTCGTCAGGTTCAGCAGCTCGGGGATGGCGCCGGCCCGCGCAAGCCCTCGCGCCTGCAGCTGCGTCCCCATGGCGCCGTCGAGCACGAGGAAGCCCTCGCCGCTCAGGGCGCGGGACAGAAGGTCGCCTTCGGTGCGCGCCGGGAAGGCGCCGGATCCTTCATGAGCCATGGCAGGTGGTTCCCCTCTCTCGAAGCGGGCAGCGCTCCCGCAGCTGGCAGGTCTCGCAAGCGTTGCGCGCCTGCGGCGCGGGCGCGTCGGCGTCAAACAGCCCGATGACGGCGGTCACGCTCTTGGCAGGCACAAGCACGTACGCCTCGGTGACGGCAAGCCCGATGCGCCGGGCGGCGTCGAGGGCGTCCGCAAGCGCCGGCTGCACCGACAGGGGCAGATCCCCGTAGCCGGGGCTGTAGCGAAAGCCCGCGCGCAGCCCGCGCGCGGCGGCCTGCTCCACGACGAGCGCCTCCATCGCGTCGGCGGCGGCCTCCACCAGCGCCGACGCCGCCGCTCCGTACAGCAGCGCGTCCACCGGGCCAAGCGCGGCGTGCTTGCGCAGCTCGCGCTCGCTTTGCGCGCCCAGCGTGCAGGCCATGAGCGCCACCTCGCGCGCTCCTTCCAGATGGCGGGAGATGTCGGCCCCGGGAAGCGCCAGCCCGCAGCCCGCAAGCTCCACGCGGGCATCCGGACGCCCCGCCTCGGGGGCGCCAATCCCGCTTCCGCCGGCCACCGGGAACACGGCCCACACGCCCGCCGGGCGAAGCGTCCGCTCGCACGCGTCGGCCAGCTCGTCGAACCGCGCGCGCAGCCCGCCGTCCATCCGCTGCCCGGCGTGGCCCGCGTAGCGAAGCGCCTCCGCGCGGTCAAGCGACAGCCCGGCGAACCGCGCCGTCTCAGGCCGGCCGTGCGCCCAGGGCGCGGGCGCCGCCGTCACACTCACCGGCTCCCCGTCGCGCGCAGGGCGGCCATGCTCGCCCGGGCGATGTCGGGCCGGTTCATCGTGTACACGTGCAGACCGTCCACGCCATGCGCGGCCAAGTCCGTCAGCTGGGCGCACGCGTACTCGATGCCCGCCCGGCGCAGATCGTCCGGGGCGTCCTCGTAGCGCGCCAGCAGCTTGATGATGGGAGAGGGCAGCGAGGCGCCGCACATGAACACCATGCGCTGGATCTGCGCCTTGCTCAAAAACGGCATGATGCCGCACGCGATGGGCGCGAAGACGCCCGCCGCCTCCGCCTGCTCGCGGAAACGGTAGAAGCACTCGTTGTCGAAGAACAGCTGCGTGACGAAAAAGCTCGCCCCGGCGTCCTGCTTCCCCTTGAGGTGCTCGATGTTGGCGCGCGCGTCGTCGCAGGAGATGTGCCCTTCGGGGTACGCCGCGGCGCCCACGCACAGCCCTGCCGCCGCCACGCGCGCCACCAGGTCACGCGCATAGGAGAACTCGGTCGGCCCGCAGCCGGGAACAGGGTCGCCCCGCAGGGCGAGCACCGTGCGCACGCCCTTGCCTTTCAAATCGGCGATGGCCCGGTCCACCAGCTCCCCGGTAGCCCCCGCGCAGGTGAGGTGGGCCACGGCGGGCACGTCGAAGTCGTCTTGTATCATGGAGGCGATATCGGCGGTCGCCCGCTTGTTGCCGCTACCGCCCGCCGAGTAGGTCACGCTGATGAAATCGGGCGCAAGCTGGGCCAGCTGGGCCGCCATCTCGCGCGCGGCCTCCAGGGAAAGGTCGCCTTTCGGCGGGAACACCTCGAACGAGACAGGTTTGAGGCCCGACACGCGGGCCTCCCGATATATATCGCTGACGGTTTTCATGCGCACCATTATAGGGAAACGCGCGATGCCGGCGGCGCCATGGGCGACCGAGCCGCAAAATCGCCACGACCCCCCCCCGCCGCGCCGACGCGAGCAGGAGAGGCCGAGGCCAACCCTGGGCGCACGGCGGGCACCCCTAGCGTCGCCGAAGCGGAGACGGCAGCGGCCGACGCCGGACACATGGCGGGAACCCTCCCTCAGCGCCGCCGAAGCGGCTGCAGCCGACCCCGGGCGCACGGCGGACACCCCAGCGCCGCCGAAGCGGCTGCGGCCCGGACCGGCGCATCGGCCCGGGCCGGCCGCCGCCCTAGCCGCGCAACGCCCCGCGCAAGCGGGCGAGGGGAACGAACGTCGCCACCGCGCCGATCGCGCACAACAGGTAGACCACCGCCGCGGTCAGCCACGAAACCTGCGCCACGTGCGCCCCCACGCCCACAAGCGCCCACAGAAACACAAGCGGAAACGCAACGTCGCCGAAACGCTCCTTCATCAGGTAGCCCAGCACCAGCACGCCGGCCGTCAAAGCGATGGCCGACAGGTCGTTGAGAACGGGGATGCCGCCGTCCAGGGCGCGCGTGATCAGGATGGCCAGGTTCGCCAGCGTCGCAACCGTCACCCAGGCGGTGTAGATGGAGATGGGCGCCCACCCCCACACGCTGCCCGCCGACTTGCGCACGCGCAGGTACAGCGCAACAAGCACGCACCACTCCGCCACAATGACGACGAAAGACGCCGCCACCATCTGGAAGTGCCACAAAGCAAGCCACAGCACGTTGAAGACGCTGCTGGCCGCGAACAGAACGGCCGTGGGCCCCAAGCGTCCCGAGCGGGTCGGGGCGTCTCGCGTGTAGGCGACCAGCCACACCGCCAGGGCAACGTAGATGAGCGTCCAAATGGAGAACACGTAGCCCGCCGGCGTGAACCAGGTGAACACGCCGTAGGCGACGGTCGCCGACGTGACGCCGCCGACCTGCCCCGCCTCTATGACGGCGTTGCCCACGATGGTGAAGACGTACGCCGCCCACATGACGACGATCTCGGGCGTCAGATACCCGCCGCGCGCGAGCTTGCGGCCCGCGCGGGTGCTGCGGACGCGCTTCGCAACGCCGGAGGCGACGGAGGCTTGGTGAGGGGAATGCGACATGGCGCACCTCGCTTTCTTGAAACAACCGGCCGAGCGGGCCGGCGACCTGGCACCAGTGTAGACCCGGTGCCGGAAGAAAGCCGTTACGGGCGCTTGGCAGTACGCCATCGCTTCGGTACGGGAGGGGTGCGCCCTCCCCCGAAACGCGCGCGACCGCATAGGGCGCGCACGCGCACGGATGCCGATAAGCCCCGCGCGTCAGATCGCGCGCACGCGCAGGTAGTCGCCGGGAGCGAGGGGCAGGCTCGGCTCCGCCTCGAAGGAGTAGCGCTCGGCCGAGCGGTTGGCCACGGGCACGGGCACGGGCGCGCATGCGGGCGTCAACGCGGCGGGCTCGCCCAGCTCGGGCGCGGGCAGCCACGCCAGATTGCGCACCCGCACGCGCGCGACGGGACGGCGCGGCGAGAGCACCTCCAGCTCGTCGCCCTCGCGAAAGCGGTTGTGGCAGACGACGACCGCGCGCGGCCCCGCCTCCTCCACCGTGGCCGCGTGCAAAAACTCCCGCACGTAGCCGTCGCGCTCGGGCGACTGGTCGGCGCGTCCGTAGTAAAACCCCGTGGAGTACGGCCGATGCGAGACCGCGTCCAACTCCGCAGCCGCCTCGGACGCGCTCGCCCCGTCGAGCACCGAGCGGTAGGCGTGCACCACCGTGGCCACGTAGAACGCCTTCTTGTTGCGCCCCTCTATCTTGAGCGAGTCCACGCCGGCCGCCGCCAGGTCGTCCAAATGGGCGATCATGTTGAGGTCGCGCGCGTTCATGACGTAGGTGCCGCGCGTGTCCTCCTCAACCGGGAAGAATTCCCCGGGCCGCTTCTCCTCCACAAGCGCGTAGCTCCAACGGCACGGCTGGGCGCAGTGCCCCTTGTTGCCGGAGCGCCCCGTCATGACGGAGCTGATCAGGCACCGGCCCGACACGGCCATGCACATGGCGCCGTGCACGAACGCCTCCAGCTCCAGTTCGCGCGGCGCGTCGGCGCGCAGGCGGGCGATGTCGTCCACGCTCATCTCGCGGGCGCACACCACGCGGCTCGCCCCCAGCTCGTGCCACATGCGCGCGGCCTCGGCGTTCATCACGCCCGCCTGCGTGCTCACGTGCAGCTCCACAGAAGGCGCGTGCTTGCGCGCAAGCGAGAACGCGCCGAGGTCGCTCACGATGAGCGCGTCCACCCCGGCCGCATCGAGCGCCTCCAGGTAGGCGGGAAGCGCCGCCACATCGTCGGCGTCCATGAGCGTGTTGAGCGCCACGTACGCCCGCGCCCCGGCCGCATGCGCGCACGCCACGGCCGACGGCACCTCGTCAAGCGCGAAGTTCTCTGCACGCTGCCGCAACCCGAAGCGATCGCACGCGAAGTACACCGCGTCCGCGCCAAACCGCACCGCCGCCTCCAACTGCGCCCGCCCGCCGGCGGGCGCCAAAAGCTCGGGAGCGCGCCCCACGCCTATCCCTCGTACGACACGCGGGCGCCTTGGGGGGTGTCCTCCACGGTGAAGCCCAGGCCCGCCAAGCCGTCGCGCACGGCGTCGGCGCGGGGCCAGTCCTTCGCGGCGCGGGCCTCGGCGCGGGCCGTCAGCAGCGCGTCCACGGCCTCAGCCGCGTCGGCCCCCTCGTATCCGGCCAGATCGGCGGCCAAGTCCACAACCTCGACAGGGTACGCCTCGCCGGCATCCCCTTCGCCCGCAGCCGCCACGTCGATGCCGAACACGCCCATGAGCTCGATCACGGTGTCGCGCGCGTCGCGCACGATGGGCACGTCCGACACGGACAGCACCTTGCCCGCCGTCTGCGCGTTCACGTCCGCCACCAAATCAAACACCTCGCCAAGCGCCCGGCAGGTGTTGAAGTCGTCGTCCATGGCCAAAACGAACGCCACCTTCGCTTCCTTCGCACGCTTCATGAGCGCGCGCGTGTCAAGCGGCGAGGGGGCGTCCTGGGCGTTCTCCAGCTGCCAGCCCAGGTTGCGCACCGCGTTCTCGATGCGTCCGAGCGCGGCTTCCGCCTCGGCCAGGCGCTCGTCGGAGAAGTCGAGCGGGCTGCGGTAGTGCGTCTGCAGCATGAGGAAGCGCAGCACCTCGGGACGCACCGCGTCCAGCACGTCGCGCAGCAGCTTGAAGTTGCCCAGCGACTTGCTCATCTTCTCGGCGTTCACCTGCAGCATGCCGCCGTGCATCCAATAGTTCGCGAACGTGCAGCCGCACGCGGCCTCGCTCTGAGCGCGTTCGTTCTCGTGATGCGGGAACACCAGATCGGCCCCGCCGCCATGGATGTCGAACGGCAGGCCCAGGTACTTGCGCGACATGGCCGAGCACTCGATATGCCAGCCGGGGCGGCCCATGCCCCACGGCGACTCCCACGCCGGCTCACCGGGTTTGGCCGCCTTCCACAGCGCGAAGTCGAGCGGGTCGCGCTTGCGCTCGCCCACGCCCTGCCCGTCGGCGCGCAGCTCGCGGTGTCCGCTCTCCATCTCGTCGACGTCGCGGCCGGACAGCTCACCGTAGGCCGGATACGACCGCACGCTGAAGTACACGTCGCCGTCCGCCTCGTAGGCATGCCCGCCGTCCACAAGCTCCTGGACAAGCTCGATCATGGCGGGGATCTCCTCGGTGGCCTTCGGGCGGATGTCCGGGTCCAACACGTTCACGCGGCGCATGTCCTCGATGAACGCCTCGGTGTACTCGGCGGCCACCTCGGCGGCGTCGCGGCCCTCCTCGGCCGCGCGCGCGATGATCTTGTCGTCCACGTCGGTGACGTTCTGCACGAACGTCACGTCGAAACCGCGCCACATGAAGTAGCGCCGGATGACGTCGAAGCTGATGAACGTGCGCGCGTTGCCGATGTGGATGTAGTTGTACACCGTGGGGCCGCACACGTACATGCCCACCTTGCCGCGCTCGCGCGCCTCGAAATTCACCTTTTCGCGGGTTTTCGTGTTGTAGAGTCTGATCATGGGGCCGTTCCTTCGCCGGTCGGAGACGTGTTCGATGCGATCGTGGGCTATCGTACCACAACGCGCCGCACGGCGCTTCGCCGCGATGCCGCCAAGCAGCTGCGCCGCCCTCTCGACAGCCCGACGCGCCCCCGTCCGTCCCGCCTAGCGACCCACGCGGGCTTCAAGCTCTTGGATCTTGCGCTCCAGGGCCTCGATGCGCTCGCACTGGTTGGCGCAGCGCTCGGCGATGGGATCGGGCAAGTTCTCCTTGTGCTGCGCGGCGTCGGCGGCCTCGTTCTTCACGCGCTGGCCGTCGCGCACCACCACGCGACCTGGAATGCCCACCACCGTGGAGTTGGGCGGCACGTCGCTCACCACCACAGCGCCGCCGCCCACCTTGGAGTTGTCGCCGATGGTGATGTCGCCCAGCACCGCCGCGCCCACGCCCACCAGCACGTTGTTGCCCAGCGTGGGATGGCGCTTGCCCGTCTCCTTGCCGGTGCCGCCCAGCGTCACGCCTTGGTAGAGCGTGCAGTCGTCGCCGACGACGGTGGTCTCGCCTATGATGACGCCCATGGCGTGGTCGATGAAGAACCGGCGCCCTATCACCGCCGCCGGATGTATCTCCACACCGGTCATCCAGCGCGTGAACTGCGACGATATGCGTGCAAGGCTCTTGAGGCCGTGATTCCACAACCAGTGCTCAACCACATGCGACCAGCGCGCGTGCAGCCCTGGGTACGTCAGCCAGATGACGAACGAGCTTTGCGCGGCCGGGTCGCGCTCCTTGACCGCTTGGATGTCCTCTCGGATGGTTTTGAATATGTTCATGAGCGAAAACCTATCTGTCGATGCAGCAATGCTGCGCAGGTTGAAAAAGGTGCACAGGCGCCGCGCAAGCCAGCGAAGGCTCCTGCGGCATCCCAAGTCGCAGGGCAACGGAGGCGAAGCGCCTTGGCGCACGAGCCTCCCTCGGCGCCGCAAAATCGGGCGCTGCGGGAAGCCGCGCCGTCGGCCCGCTCCGCCATCCGGCAAAGCGGCGAAGCCCCAAGCCCTCAGCAGCAACGAAGCCCAAGCCCGCAGCGTCGGCCCGTTCTGCCACCTGTCAGGGCGGCGGAACTTCAGCTACATCGGCAAAGCAAGCACACAGCCGTCGCGGAGATGCCCTCCTCGCGGCCCTCGAACCCCAGGCGTTCGGTGGTGGTGGCCTTCACGCCCACGTTCTCCACGTCGATGCCCATCGCATGCGCCAGGTTCCCGCGCATCGCGTCGCGATAGGGCGCGAGCTTCGGCGCCTGCGCGGCCACCACCGAGTCCACGTCGAGGATGAGAAACCCCCGCTCGCGCACGAAACCGGCCACGGCGGCCAAAAGCTTGAGCGAATCGGCGTCCTTGTAGGCGGGGTCGGTGTCCGGGAACAGCTTGCCGATGTCGCCCCCGCGCACGCCGCCGAGCAGCGCGTCCGCCACGGCATGCGCCAGCACGTCGGCATCCGAATGCCCCAGAAGCCCTCGCGTATGAGGGATGTCCACGCCGCCCAAAACAAGCCGGCGCCCCTCGGCGAACGCGTGCACATCGTAGCCCTGTCCGATGCGCAAAGACGCAGGATCGAAGAACCCCCTTTGGCCCGCCATCATTCCATACCCTTCATGAACATGGCCCGAACGGCGGCCACCAACATGAGGTAGTCCTCCGGAACCGTCAGCTTGATGTTGTCGCGCTTGCCCTCCACCACAAGCACCTTGCCGCCCAGCCGCTCGATGAGCGACGAGTCGTCCGTGCCCACGAAGCCGTCGGAGAGCGCCGAGGCGTGCGCGCGGCGGTAGATGCCGGCGCGGAACACCTGCGGCGTCTGCGCGTTCCAGAACGCGCGGCGGTCGGGGGTGCCCACGATAACGCCGTTCTCCACCACCTTGAGCGTGTCGACGGCCGGGTGCCCCACCACGGCGCCGTCGGCATCGATGTTGCCCTTGAGCGTGTTGATGGTGTGCGCGATAAGCTCGGGGGTGACCAGCGGCCGCGCACCGTCGTGCAAGATGACGTAGCCGTAGTCGTCGGGAACGTACTCCAATCCGGAAAACGCCGACTCCTGGCGCGTGGAGCCCGACGGCGCCACCACCACAGGGGTCACGAACGGGAACGGGTCCACGGCGCGCTTGAGGTACTCGTCGCAGCGCTCCTCCGGGCACACGATCACGATGAGGCCGATGTCCCCCACCGCGTCGAACGCCTCGGCCGACCACGTCAGGACGGGCTTGCCGGCAATCTCCACCAGCTGCTTGCCGCCCTCCTTGCCGAAGCGCTCCCCCGTGCCGCCGGCCAAGATGACGGCAGCCGTCTGGGGGTGCTTGTCCACCTCGCCCTTGAGGCCGCCCATCGCCTGCGAGATCGCGTCGAAGTCGAAGTGGTCCAAAACAAGCTCGGGCGATCTGAGCACCTCTGACGAGAACACGGGATCGATGGTCTTGGGCATGGTCGTCCTCACGGTTGGTTTGCAATACGCTCCCAGTATACGACAAATCCCGGCGCCGATGAGCGCCGGGATTCGCGCAAAACGCGGTTCGGCCGGGGCGCCGGCCCTCCTAGTCCGCCGCGCCGCCGGCGGCCGAGCCGCCACCGCGCACACCGGCGTGACCCAGGTCGTAGTTCGTCAGCAGAAGCTCCGCCTCGCGCGCGATGCTGTCGCGTTTGCGCGGCTCGGGGATGGCACCCGACCCCTGCGCGAACACAAGCTCGCCGTCGGCCGCGTCCACGTCGATGATGGACCCGCTCGTCCACTTGCCCTCGAGGATCTCCTCGGACAGCGGATCCTCCAGCAGGCGCTGGATGGCGCGGCGCAAAGGACGCGCGCCGTAGGTGGCGTCGGTGCCCTCCTTGGCAATGAGCTTGCACGCCGCATCGCTCAAGTTGATGGACATGTTCTGCGCGATCAAGCGCTCGCGCAGATCGGCCACCATGAGCTTCACAATTTCGCCGATCTGCTCGGCGGTCAAGCTCTTGAACACGATGATCTCGTCGATGCGGTTCAAGAACTCGGGCCTGAAAAGCTTCTTCATCTCGGCCATCACGCGGCTTTTGATCTCCTTGTCGGAAAGCCCCGCACGCTCCTCGGTGGAAAAGCCCAGCGTCGTGGGTTGGGCGATCTCGCGCGCGCCCACGTTCGACGTCATGATGATGACCGTGTTGCGGAAATCCACCGTGCGGCCCTGCGCGTCGGTTAAGCGCCCCTCCTCCAGAATCTGGAGCAAGATGTTGAACACGTCGGGGTGCGCCTTCTCTATCTCATCGAACAGCACCACCGAGTAGGGACGCTGGCGCACGGCCTTGGTGAGCTGGCCGCCCTCGTCAAAGCCCACGTAGCCCGGAGGGCTGCCCACCAAACGCGACACGCTGTGCTTCTCCATGTACTCGGACATATCGAAGGACAAAAGCGCGTCCTCGGAGTTGAACAGGAACTCCGCGAGCGCCTTCGAAAGTTCGGTTTTGCCCACGCCCGAAGGACCCAGGAAAATGAACGAGCCGGCCGGGCGCTTGGGGTCTTTAAGGCCCGAACGCGAACGGCGGATGGCCTTCGACAGCGCCGTGACGGCCTCCTCCTGGCCGATGACGCGCTCATGCAGCACGGCCTCCATACGCAGAAGCTTCTCCGTCTCGGCCTCGGTGAGGTTGCTCACCGGCACGCCCGTGGTCATGGACACCACGTCGGCTATGTCCTCCACGGTCACCTGGTGGACGGACTTCTGCGAGTCCTCCTCCCACTGCTTCTCGGCCTCCTCGCGCTTCTTTTTAAGCTCGGACTCCTGGTCGCGCAGCTGGGCGGCGCGCTCGAAGTCCTGCGCGGCAATGGCGCTATCCTTCTCGGAGCGGACGCGGCGCAGCTCGTCGTCCAGTTCGCGCAGCTCCTTGGGCAGCGTCATGTTGCGGATGCGCATGCGCGCGCCCGCCTCGTCCAGCACGTCGATGGCCTTGTCGGGCAGGTAGCGGTCCTGGATGTAGCGGCTTGAAAGCGCCACGGCCGCCTGCAGCGCCTCGTCGGTGAAGTGCACCTGATGATGCGCCTCGTAACGGTCGCGCAGGCCCTCCATGATGCGCATGGCCTGCTCCTCGTTGGGCTCGCCCACGGTGATGGGCTGGAAGCGGCGCTCCAGCGCGGAGTCCTTCTCCAGGTGCTTGCGGTACTCGTCGATGGTGGTGGCGCCGATCACCTGTATCTCGCCGCGCGACAGCGGCGGCTTCAGGATGGCGGCCGCATCGATGGAACCCTCGGCCGAGCCGGCGCCGATGAGCGTGTGCATCTCGTCAATGAACAGAATGACGTCCTTGGCGT
>DXCU01000026.1 GCA_019115845.1 Candidatus Rubneribacter avistercoris
TTGCCCGAGCCGTTGATGCCCTCGAAGGGCTTCTCGTGCTGCAAGCACACCAGGCCGTAGTGGCTGGCCAGGAGGCGCATCTTCTCCATCGTGAGCAGGTTCTCGTCGATGGCGCGGTTCGCGTTGGTGAAAATGGGCGCCAGCTCGTGCTGGGCGGGGGCCACCTCGTTGTGCTTCGTCTTGGCCGACACGCCAAGCGCCCACAGCTCGTCGTCAAGCTCCTTCATGAACTCGTTCACCGTGGGGCGGATGGCGCCGAAGTAATGCTCCTCCAGCTCCTGCCCCTTGAGCGGCGCGTGGCCGAACAGCGTGCGCCCGCACATGACGAGGTCCTGCCGGCGCGCGTAGTCCTTCTCGGACATGAGGAAGAACTCCTGCTCCGACCCAACCGTGGCGACCACGCGGCGCGGAGCCTCGCCGAACAGCGCGAGCACGCGGTTGGCTTGCTCACTCAACGCGTTCATGGAGCGCAGAAGCGGCGTCTTCTTGTCCAGCGCCTCGCCGGTGTAGGAGCAAAACGCCGTGGGGATGCACAGCACCTCGTCTTTGATGAAGGCGAACGACGTGGGATCCCACGCCGTGTAGCCGCGCGCCTCGAAGGTGGCGCGAAGCCCGCCGGAGGGGAAGCTGGACGCGTCCGGCTCGCCTTGGATGAGCTCTTTGCCCGAGAAGCTCATGATGGCGCGGCCGTCGCCCGTAGGATCAAGGAAGCTGTCGTGCTTTTCGGACGTCACGCCTGAAAGCGGCTGGAACCAGTGCGTGTAGTGGGTGGCGCCCTTCTCGATGGCCCACTCCTTCATGGCGTGCGCCACCACGTTGGCCACCTCTATCTCCAGCGGGGCGCCCTCGCGTATCGTTTTGAGCAGGCTCTTGTACGTCGCCGAGGGCAGGCGCTCCTGCATCGTGTGCTCGTTGAACACCATCGAACCGTAGATCTCCGAAACCTTTGCCATGGACGCGCTCCTCTTCTTCCGTCCCAAGGCGGCGTCGTGCCGCCGCGTTCAACCTCCCCCTACGCTACGATCGCAGTGTTTCAAGAAGTTTTCGACAAGCGAAAATGACTGTTACGAACGGCCCGCCCCTCCGCGCGCGGGCGCGCAGCGTGTTTCCAACGGATGAAATCACGGAGCCGCGAGCTGCCCGGCAACGTAGAGGGCGTACAATCGAAAGACGTTTGGAAGCCGGCCGCTTGCTGCGGCCCAAACGTGAGGAGCATCATGGCAAAGCACATCTTCGTGACCGGCGGCGTGGTTTCTTCGCTGGGAAAGGGCATCACCGCGGCCTCCCTCGGACACCTGCTGAAAGCCCGCGGCCTGAGCGTGACCATGCAGAAGATGGACCCCTACCTCAACGTGGACCCCGGCACGATGTCGCCCTACCAACACGGCGAGGTGTTCGTGACCGAGGACGGCCACGAGGGCGACCTGGATCTAGGGCACTACGAGCGCTTCATAGACGAGAACCTCTCGCGCGAGTCCAACTTCACCCAAGGCTCCATCTACCAGACGCTCATCGCGCGCGAGCGCCACGGCGACTTCCTCGGCGGCACGGTGCAGGTGATCCCGCACGTCACCGACGCCATCAAGGAGCGGCTGCGGGCCATTGCCGAGCGCTCGGGAGCCGATGTCGTCATATCGGAGATAGGCGGCACCATCGGAGACATCGAATCCCAGCCGTTCATCGAGGCCGCGCGCCAGTTCAAAAAGGAGCGCCCCGCCGGGGAGGTGCTGTTCGTCCATGTGACACTGGTCCCCTACATCGCCGCAGCCCACGAGGTGAAGACCAAGCCCACCCAGCACAGCGTGAAGGAGCTGCGGTCGCTGGGGGTGCAGCCCGACTTCATCGTGTGCCGCAGCGACCACGAGGTGCCCGCCGCCGTGCGCGAGAAAATCGCGCTGTTCTGCGACGTGGCTCCCGAGGAGGTGCTGGCGTGCGTGGACGCCCCCTCCATCTACGAGGTGCCCCTTGCGCTGCGCGACCAGGACTTCGACGGCAAAGTGCTCGCGCGGCTGGGTATGGAGGCGCCGCCGGCCGACCTTTCCCCGCTGCGCGCGTTTCTGGCTGCGGAGAAGGCGTGCCAGAAAGAGGTCGACGTGGCCGTGGTGGGCAAGTACGTGAGCCTTCCCGACGCCTACCTTTCCGTGATAGAGGCGCTCAAGCACGCAGGCATAGCCCTCGGCCGGCACGTGAACGTTCACCTGATCGACGGTGAGGGGCTGACCTGCGACGACGAGGCGGCGGCCGCGCTGGACGGAATGGACGGCGTCCTGGTGCCCGGGGGATTCGGCCAGCGCGCCTTCGAGGGCAAGATAGCGGCCGCGCGCTTCGCGCGCGAGCGGAACGTGCCCTTTTTGGGCATCTGCCTGGGATTGCAGGCGGCCGTGTGCGAGTTCGCGCGCGACGTGGTCGGCATGCCGGGCGCGACGTCGGCCGAATTCGACCCGCAGGCCGCCTTCCCCGTGATCGACCTCATGCCCGAGCAGGAGGGCGTGCGGGACAAGGGCGGCACCATGCGCCTGGGCGCTTATCCGTGCCTCCTTGCAAAGGGGACGCGCGCCCGCGCGGCGTACGGGACCGATCTCGTGAGCGAGCGCCACCGTCACCGCTTCGAGGTGAGCAACGACTACCGGGGCGCGCTTGAGGAGGCGGGGCTTGCGGTGTCGGGCACCTCGCCCGACGGGCGGCTGGTGGAGATGGTCGAGCTGCCGGACCACCCCTGGTTCGTCGCCACCCAGGGGCATCCCGAGTTCAAAAGCCGCCCCACGCGCCCGCACCCGCTGTTCGTCGGGTTCGTGGAAGCCGCCGCGCATCGGGCGTGACGGCGAAAAGCGCCCGGGTCCGCCCGGGCGCTTGCTCAGTTCGCGTACATGCTGGCGTAGGGCCGCGAGCTTGCGGGGCTCAATCGGAAGAACCCCTCCCCCGTCGCCTCCACCGGCGCGCCAAGCTCCTCTGCGAAATGCTCGTTGTACTGGCCGAGCAGCTCCGCGAGAACCGCCCGGTCATCGGCGTCCGCCGGCTTTTGCACCAGCCCTGCGGGCACCTCGTCGTCGGCAAGGCGGTGCCGCAGGTAGATGACGCCGCCGTGCATGCCGGTGGCAAGGTAGCGCCCGGGACGCCCCAACAGCACGATGACGCCGCCGGCCAGGTACTCCCCGAGAAAGCTGCCCGCGTCCCCGCCGATGACGATGGCGGGGCGCTTGTCTTGGAACTGCTTCATGTGGATGCCCACGCGCCAGCCGCAGCCGTCGCGCACGAATATCCTGCCGCCGCGCATGCCGTAGCCCGCCGCGTCGCCGCAACGGCCGTGCACCACGATGCAGCCGTCGTTCATGGTGTTGCCCACCTGGTCCTGCGCGTTGCCGAACACCTCCACCTCGCCGCCGTCCAGATAGCACGCCAGGTCGTTGCCGGGCACGCCGTGCACCCGAAGCGCCTTGCCCGCAGGCATGGCGCAGCCCAAGTAGCGCTGCGCGTGCGCCTCCTCCACCCTCACCTCGTCCGCATCGCTGAGCGCGGCGCGCACCGCCTCGTTCGCCTCGGTGAAATGCGCGGTGCCGAGCCGCACCGTCGCCGTCGCGGGCGCCTCTTCGCCTCCATACGTCATGCCTCCTCCTTCCCGTCCCTGCCGAAGGGGCAGAGCGCGTGCAGGCGCTCCCAGCGCGCCTCGGCCGAAAAGTCCAAGTTAAGCGGCGCGCGGTCGAACAGGCCGGCATCGAGCGCGACAAGCGGAACGCGCCGTTCGATGAGCGCCGTGTAGATGCCCGCGTTCTCCGGGCGGCTCAGCAGGATGTAGCCCACCAGCAGCCCGTCTTTCGTGACGAACTTCGCATACGCATTGCCCTCGATGTCCGTGCGCACCTCGCAGCCCGCGTCCTCGGACGGATTGATGATTCCGGAAGTGAGCAGCGACACATCGAAGAAGTCCACCGCGTTGACGGCGAATCCTCCTTCGAACGGCTCCGCATCGCGAGCACCGGCCATGAACGAACCGGCGATCTTACCCTGCCGCACGGCGTTCGGCCATAAGGCAAGCGGACGCTGCGAGCCGTCGAGCACGTCGGTCACCTGCACCACGTCGCCGGCGGCGTAGACATCGGGAAGGCTCGTCTGCAGGTCGGGCCCGCACACAAGGCCCCGCCCTTGCTCGGCACCGGCCTGCACGGCCAGCGCTGAGTTCGGCCTCACGCCCACAGCGGCCACCACCACGTCGCAGTCGAGCTCTTCGCCGGTAGTCAGCAAAGCGGTGGTGGCGCAAGGGCCCTCCCCTCGCAACTCGGAAATCGACACACCCGGACGGCACGATATTCCGTGATGGTCGAGCATCCGCGCGAGCAACGCCGCCGCCTCGTTGTCGAGCACGGCGGGCAGGATGCGTTCCGCAAGCTCCAGAACCACCACGTCGTCCGCATGGTGGCAGAATGCCTCGGCCGCTTTGAGGCCGATAAGCCCTCCGCCGATGACCAGCACTCGGCACGCGCGTCCGGCGGCATGGGCACAGACGCGCGCTTCGTCCACGGCGGCCTGCGCAGCCAGCGCGTCATCGAGGGAGAGGAACGTGAACACGTTGTCCCTGCCCGAGATCCCTTCTATGGGAGGGACGAACGGAACGCTGCCCGTTGCCAGCAAGCACTTCCCATAGCGAACCTTTTCCCCACATGACAAGAACGCCTCGTGCGCTTCCGCGTCAAGCGACACGACTTCGAACTGGGCTCCTAGCAGGGTTTCGATGCCACGGCTCTCGTAGAACCCCTTTTCTTTAAGATCCAAACGGTCAAGCGAGGTTTTTCCCTCCACCAGATACGATATGAGCGGACGCCCGTAAGCGGCGTGCGGCTCGCGGCTCACCACGAGCACCGATCCGTCCGCGTCAAGCTCGCGGATGCGCTCCGCAGCCGCCACGCCTGCCGCCGAGTTGCCGATAATGAGGTAGTTGGCGAACCGCTCGCTCATGAGCATTCCTCGCTTTCCACAAACACGAGCGCCCTGTTCGGACAAGCCTTCACGCAGCTGGAATCGCCCGGCTGCCCCAGGTCGTCGCCGCACAGGTCGCACTTGTAAGCTATTTCCTTGCCCGCCGCCTCCTCAACCCGCACGCAGCCGAAGGGGCACAGCGCCACGCACGTCCGGCACCCCACGCACTTCCGCGGGTCCGAGGTGACCACCCCGGTGACCGGGTCCTTCGTCATGGCGCCGGAGATGCATCCTTCAACGCACTTCGGGTCGGCGCAGTGGCGGCAGTTCACCGCTATCGAGCGATGGGCGTCGCCCTCCACGCGCACGCGGTTGCGCGGCTCGGGGAACTCGAGGGTGAGCGCCTTCACCGTGTCCCTGCTGGCCGAGTGGAACGTCTTGCACGCCACCTCGCAGCGCTTGCAGTCGATGCACCACGCCTCTATCGCATAGATCCTCTTCATCCCCATCACGCTCCCGCATGCTTCACGCCGAGTATCGAAAGCTCCGTTTCGGTGAGCCCTATCCCGCGCAGCATGAGCCGGTTGCCGCGCAGGCTGTCGATGGCGTTGATGCCCATGCCGCCCATCATCTCCTGTATCTCGTGGTTCCACGCGCGCACAAGGTTCGCCACGCGCTCGGCCCCTATCTCGGGATTGAGGCGGCGCGCCAGGTCGGGGCGCTGCGTGGCGATGCCCCAGTTGCACTTGCCGCTCGCGCAGTCCTGGCACTGGTGGCAGCCCAGGGCTATGAGCGCGGCGCTGGCCACGTACACCGCGTCGGCTCCCAGCGCCACGGCGCGCACCACGTCGGCCGAGTTGCGGATGGACCCCGCTGCCACCAGGCTCACCTTCGAGCGGATGCCCTCGTCGCGCAAACGCTGGTCAACCGCCGCCAGCGCCAGCTCGATAGGGATGCCCACGTTGTCGCGGATGCGCGCCGGCGCTGCGCCCGTGCCGCCGCGGAACCCGTCCACCACTATCACATCGGCCCCGGCCCGCGCGCTGCCCGACGCGATGGCCGCCACGTTGTGCACTGCGGCTATCTTGACGGCCACGGGCTTCTCGTAGCGCGTGGCCTCCTTGAGCGAGAACACCAGCTGCCGCAGATCCTCGATGGAGTAGATGTCGTGGTGCGGCGCGGGCGAGATGGCGTCGGTTCCCTGCGGGATCATGCGGGTGCGCGACACCTCCTCGTCTATCTTCTCGCCGGGCAGGTGCCCGCCGATGCCGGGCTTGGCGCCCTGGCCTATCTTGATCTCTATCATGGCGGCGGCGTTCAGGTAGTGCGGATCCACGCCGAAGCGCCCGCTGGCCACCTGCACCACGGCATGGTCGCCGTAGCGCTCAAGATCGCGATGCAGGCCGCCTTCGCCGCAGTTGAAGCACGTGCCCAGCTCCTCGGCGGCCATCGCCAGCGACTTCTGCACGTTGAGCGAGACAGATCCGAAGCTCATGGCCGAGAACATGATGGGCACGTCCAGCTTGATCTGCGGGGGCATCTTGGCCGCCAGCGTGCGCTCGCGCTCGTTCACCTTGAGGACGTCGGGGCGGCTGCCCAGCAGCACCCGCGTTTCCATCGGCTCGCGCAGAGGATCGATGGAGGGGTTGGTCACCTGGCTCGCGTTGAGCAGCAGGCGGTCCCAGTAGATGGGGTGAGGCTGCGGGTTGCCCATGGACGACAGCAGCACCGCGCCTGTTTGCGCCTGCTTGGCGATGTCCTGCATGGCCGAAAGCGTCCAGTTGGTGCTGCCGTTTCCCACCTGGGGCCAGTTCGTTATGGCGAGCGCCTGCGTGGGGCACATGACCACGCAGCGCTGGCAGTTCACGCACCGCGCATGGTCGGCCGTCACGCGGCCAAGCTCGTCGTCCACCACGTGCACCTCGTTGGCGCACGAGCGCTCGCACACGCCGCACTTGACGCACAGGTCGACGTCGCGCAGCACCTTGTAACGGGGAAGCAGGTAATCGAGCATTTATCGGCCCTCCCTCTGCACGACGAAGGGCACGCCCCCGTCGATGGCGCGGACGTTCTCCACATCGGGGCACACAAGCTCGATGGCCGCCTGCTCGGAGGCCAAATACACCATGTCGCCCTTCTCGCCCGCCATGAGGGCGCGCAGCTTCAGCCGGTCGTTGAGCGCGAGCAGGCCCTCGTCCGAGCCCAAGATGATGGACATGGGCCCGTTGATGAGCGCGCTCGCGTACACGCAGCGCAGCGCCGTCTCGAACTCGGCGCGCTCGGGGTCCATCTTGTCGATCTCGTCCCACGAACTTGCGCACAGGATGTGCGCGGCCAGCTCCTGGGAAAGCCCATGGCGGCGCACCAGCAAATCGAACAGGTAGGTGATCACCTCGGTGTCCGTCTGAAGCGAGCATTCGTAGCCGAACTGCTCGACGTAGCGACGGTTCGCGTCATAGCTGGAGATCTCGCCGTTGTGCACGATGGACCAGTTCAGAAGCGTGAAGGGATGCGCGCCGCCCCACCAGCCCGGCGTGTTCGTGGGAAAGCGCCCGTGGGCCGTCCACAGCCACGCCTTGTAGTCGCCGATGCGGTAGAACTCGCCGATGTCCTCGGGGTAGCCCACGCCCTTGAACGCCCCCATGTTCTTGCCCGAGGAGGCCACGAACGCGCCGGGGATGGCCGCGTTGATGTGGAACACGTGCTGCATGGTGTACTCGGCCTCGTCAAGCCCGCTCATGTTGAGCTTCACCGGATGGGGCGCGACGAAGTAGCGCCAGATGTCGGGCGCGTCTTGGATGGACTTCACCGGTTCGGTGGGAATGCGCTCCTGCTTCTCGCTCATGAAATGAACGTCGAGATACGCCTCCGTGCGGTCGCGCGCCTCCTTGCTCTCGTACATGATGTGAAAAGCGTACAGGCTGGCGTACTCCGGATAGATGCCGTAGGCGGCGAACCCGCCGCCTAAGCCGTTGCTTCTGTCGTGCATGAGCGCGATGGCCTTCAGGATGTCGCGCCCGTCATGGCGCCCGCCGGTCCTGTCCATGATGCCGGCTATGGCGCAGCCTGACGGTATCCTCACGTCGCCTTCGCGCAACGATGCGGGCTGCCTCATAAACGTCTCCTCGTCTGCCCTCTTTCCGTGCTGCAGGCGGAAGGCGAGGAAGCCCCCATCCCCCGAACAGGCGCGAACGCGCCCCGGAGGTCCGTTCCGAGCGCGCCCCTCTCCGCGAAGACGGGAGCCTCCTCGCTTTCCGCAACGTCTCCAGCGTACGGCGAGATTGTTTCAGGCGCGTGGATACCTTGTTTCCATCGGGTTTCCCGGACGCGGGGATGCGGCGTCCGGGAAACCCGTGAGGAGGGGCGGGCGGCCTACCCGAGAGCCTCCTCGATGGCGGCCAACAGGTCGCCGTATTCGTCGAAGGCGGGCAGGTCGGGGTTGTCGGCTTTGATGGAATCGGTGCTCCTGAACAAAAAGCCCGCCTTCCCGGCCCTGATCATCCCCAAGTCGTTGAAGCTGTCGCCGGCTGCCACGGTGTCGAACCCGCACGACTGCAAAGCGCGCACGGTGGTGAGCTTCGACTGCTCGCAGCGCATCTTGAAGCCCACGACCTCGCCGTCGGGCGCCACCTCAAGCTCGTTGCAGAACAGCGTGGGCCACCCGAGCTTTTCCATGAGCGGCATGGCGAACTGGGTGAACGTGTCGCTGATGATGATGACCTGCGCCTTGGCACGCAGCTCGTCCAGAAACTCCCGCGCGCCCGGCAAGGGGTCGATGCGCGCGATGGTGTCCTGGATCTGCGCCAGGCCCAGACCCCGCTCGCGCAGGATGCCCAGGCGGTAGTCCATGAGCTTTCCGTAGTCGGGTTCGTCGCGCGTGGTGCGCTCAAGCTCCGGGATGCCCGTCTCGCGTGCGAAGGCTATCCATATCTCGGGCACCAGCACGCCCTCCAAATCCAAGCAAACCAGGTTCACAAGCTCTCCTCTCCTTTTTGTCGCGGTCCGTCGGGCAACGCTATTTCACCGTGAGCACGGGAACGTCGGTGCCGTGCAGGATGCCGTAGCTCACGCTGCCTATCATGCCGCGGATGGCGCCCAAGCCACGCCGCCCCATGACGATGAGGTCGCAGCCGCTCGTCTGCGCATGGCGCAGCAGCGCCGCCACGGTCGACGTCCCCGCCACCACGTGAACCTCGGCGCGATCCCCCAGCGCCTCGAGCGCGCCGCCCAGGTTGGCGACCACCTTCTCGCGCGCCTGGTCGAGCACCGGCTGCACCACGCCCGAGTACTGGGCGTACTCCGTCATGCCCAAGGGGACGCCGTCAAGCGAGCCGTGCGTTCCCAGCTCGTCAAGGCCCATCACGCCCGACGGGATGGCGTGCACCACGTCCAACCTCGCATCGGGCAGCGCCTCGGCCAGGCTCTTCGCGTACTCGAGCGCGCTTTTCGCATGCTCGGACCCATCGTAGGGAACCATGATCTTGGAGAACAACATCGCAGGCCTTCCTTTCGTCTCGGACCTTCCGCGCCGTTGCGGCCTTGCCGGTTCGGATTATACCTCGAACGCGGCGGAAGGACCCGCGCCCGTCCAAGGCGCGGCCTCCCTTTCGGCCAAGGGCCCTTCCCGCCTGCGGCGACAACGCTTCGTTTCCCTGCGGAAACCGTCCGGTTCTTCCCCGCAGGCACGCGCACATGCTTTCATCGGGGCGCAGAGAAGGAAAACGAGGCAAGGAGGGAACAGCATGGCAATCACACGCAGGCAGTTCGTCAAAGGCGCGGGCGTCGCGCTCGGCGGGGCGATCCTGGGCACGGGGTCCCTCGTCGCAGGATGCTCCTCGCCAGGTGCGACCTCGCCAAACGGCGGCGCGCAGGCCACCGTGCCGGGCTTCAACGGCGACGTCACCGTCAGCCTGACGGCGGATCCGGAAAGCGGCGCCGTGTCGGACGTCGTCGTGGAGGGCGCTTTCGAGACGCCCGACCGCGGCGGGCGCGCCGTCGCGGCGCTGCAGGACGCCATGAACGCAAGCGGAAGCGTCGACGTCGATACGGTGAGCGGTGCCACCGTCACCTCGGTGGCCATCTTGGACGCCGCCGCCTGCGCGAAGGCCGCCGCCCTGGGAGCCTCGGCCGCAGAGGCGGACATGGCCCCCGGCACCTACACGGCCGTCGCGCACGGCCACTACCCCGGCATCCCGCTCACCCTGGACGTCACCGTCTCGGAACGATCCATAGACGCCGTCGAGGTGACGGGGGAGAACCTGGAGACGGAGCTGATGCTGCGCGCCGCCGTGGACACCTACATCCCGCGCGTGCTGGAGCACCAGGCCCTCTCCGTCGACGCCGTCACCGGCGCCACCATGACGAGCAGCGCCATCCGGCTGGCTTTGGAGCGGTGCGTGAAGGACGCCTTCGCAGCGGCGGGCGCAGGTCCCGAGGCCGTGGCCCCGTGGCTGCGAAGGGCCGAGCACAAGCCCGCCCCCGCTCGAACCATCGAGAAGGACGTGGTGGTGATAGGGCTGGGCGGCGCGGGCATGGCGGCCGCGCTCTCGTGCGCCGAGCAGGGGCTCAGCGTGCTCGCCCTCGAGAAGGCGGGCAAGTACGGCGGCACCCTGTGCGTCACAAGCGAGTCCCTCGCCGTCAACCCGCCGCGGTTCAAAGCCGAGAAGAACGGCGGCGCGGACTTCGTGGACGCCACGGCGCTGCGCGCCGACTGGCTCGAGCGCACGCGCGGCGACGCGAAAGAGGAGCTGGTGGACCTTTTCCTCTCCGAATCCGGCGCCACCATCGACTGGCTCCACTTCGACCACGACTGGCCCTACGAGCTGCCCGGACCCGGGCATTCGAGCTACGCCGTCTACAATTGCTGCTACACGTACTCGCCCTACACGCTCACCGGAACCAAGTCCGAGCTAGCACGACGCATCGACGGCATCATGGAGCAGTACGTGGAACTGGGCGGCGAGTACCTGTTGGAAACAGAGGTCACCAAGCTGGTGCGCGACGACGCGTCGGGCGCGGTCGTCGGCGTGGAGGCCGCGAGTTTCGACGGGTCGGCCCTCGAGGTGAAAGCCCGGGCCGTGGTGCTCGCCACCGGCGGCTTCGGCGAGAACGAGGAGCTCATGGACCGCTTCATGGTGAACGACCACTACCCCTTGGCGGGGACCTGGCACCTCTACGGCATGGCCACCAACGACGGGGCCGTGATCAAACAGGCCCTCGATCTGGGCGCCGGCACGTTCAATCCCAGCGTGCCGCCCTTGTCGCACCTCGCCGGCTTCCCCGTCAACCTCACCGGCTTCGGCACGCGCGAGAAGGACGAGGTGTCGTTCTTCACCGGCCACACCGCCATCTGGTCGGAAGGCGATCTGCCCACCGCGCTCTCCGTGGCAGCCGACGCGCTGGCCGTCGACCGCGAGGGCCGACGGTTCATGAACGAGGAGGAGTTCGCCACCCACGGCGCCATCAAAGCCGGTCCCGAGTACTACACCGTCTGGTCGCAGGATCAGTTGGACGCCTTCAGGGAGCGGGGGCTGCGCTACGCCGACCCCGGCCCGTCCATGGGCTACGTGGGATGCCAGTCAACCATCCCGCTCGACACGCCGCTCGAGCGGCTCGACGAGGTGATGGAGGCGGCCCTGGCCACCGGCTACGCCCACCGCGCCGACACGGTGGAGGAACTCGCGGAGCTTGCGGGCATGCGGCCGGACGCGCTGCGATCCTCCGTCGACGCCTACAACGAGGGATGCGCGGCAGGACGGGACGACGACTTTGGAAAGAGTCCCGACCACCTGACGCCCATCGGGGAGGGCCCCTACTGGGCGCTTTTGGGCTGCGCGTTCTACTACACCACGGCCGGAGCCCTCGACGTCGACGCCAACCTCAACGTCCTGCGCGCCGACGGTGCCGCGCCCATCGAGGGCCTGTACGCGGTGGGAACCGACTCCATGGGCGTCCTCATGACCGAACGCGACCAGTACCTCGACTACGGAGGCGCCGCCTCGGGATGGGCCCTCACCAGCGGACGGCTGGCGGGCAGGCGCATCGCCGAGCGCCTGGCCTGACCGTCCCGGCCCCTGGGCGCGGCCCCTCAGTCGAGGCGCGCGCCCAGGGCGTAGGCGACGAAACGCTGCGCCGCCGGGGACAGCTCGACCGCCGCCGGCACGAGCAGCACGATCTCCCAACGGTAGCGGTCGCTTTCGATGGGCCAGCGGAACAGGCTGCCGTCGTCTGCGGTTTGCAGGTAGCAGGCGGGTCCCACGCACACGCCCTGGCCCGCCTTCGCCATTTCCACGATCATGCTGTAGCCGTCGAACCCGTCCCTGATCTGCAGGCCCTCCACAAGCGAGCGCTTCTCCTCCAAAAGGATGCGGTCCAGCTTGAAGTTCCTGTCCAGCAGAAACAGGCTCGTGCCCGGCTCGATAGCGCCCTGCTCGCTCAGCACCGACGTCGAGCCGAACAGGTAGAGCGGCTCGCGCTTGAGCGACACGAACCGCACGCGCGAGGATTCGACGGGCGCCACCGCGAGCGCCGCCTCGCACAGCCCGTCGGCCACCATGCCCTCGCACTCCTGCGCGTCCACCACGCGCAGGTCAAGCGCAACGTCGGGATGCTCCGCGGAAAACGACGAGAAGAACCGCCCGGGAAGCGAGCTTGACACGCCCCGTGCCACGGCCACCGGAAGCGACGTCGCCCCCACGTGCGGTCGGTCGATGACCGAGAGGATCTTCTCGTACAGGGCCACCGCCCGTTTCGCCAGCGGATAGATCGCGTCGGCTTCGGAAGTGGGCTCCACGCCGCCGGCCTCCCGCACAAACAGCGTCACGCCCCACTCGGCCTCCATGCCCCGGATCATCTTGCCCACCGCCTGGCGCGAGAAGTACGACCGGTCGGCCGCCTTCGAAAACGACCTTTCCTCGTACACCAGGCAAAAGCACCGCAGCTTTCCCAAATCCATGCGCCCGCCCCCTACACGCCGGTCAGATCGAAGGGCGGAACGAAGCTCTCCTCGGCCGCGCCGCCCTCCTGCCAAAAGTAGTCCTCGACCCCCAGGCCGTCGGCGTAGTCCAAAAGCCTCTCGTAGTCCTCCTCCGCCACGCGGCCGGCCAACTCGGGGCAGCGCGCGAGCGTCCGCGCCGCCCGCGCATCGCCCGCCGCCGCGGCGGCGGCCACCACGGGCGTGTACTGGTTCATGAGCGACAGCAGCACGTCCGAGCCGAACCGCTCGTGCACAAGCCGCACCACGCGCTTGGAGTCCTCCAGCGCGCCGGGCAGCGCAAGATGGCGCACCACCACCCCGCGTGCAAGACGCGGCATGCCGTCCACCTCGTCGAAGACGGGCGGACCCGCCTCCTCCACCATGGCGTCAAGCGCGAAGAGCGCCACCTCGGGGTAGTCCGGCGCCTGGGAGTAGCGCGCCGCCAGGGCCGCGTCGGCGTACTTGAAGTCGGTCAGGTACACGTCTACGACGCCCGCGTTGCCGCGCACGGCCGCCACCGTCTCGTAACCCGACGTGTTCCACACCACGGGCACGTCCAAGCCGCGCGAGCGCGCCGCCGCCACCGCGGCGCGCGCCTCGATCGCGTAATGCGTGGGCGTGACCAGGTTCACGTTGAGCGCCCCTTGCCCCGCAAGCTCCAAAAACATCTCGGACAGCCGGCCCACGCTCACCTCCGCGCCCGCCTCCCCCGCCGCTATCACGGCGTTTTGGCAGTAGGAGCAGCGCAGCGGGCAGTGCGCGAAGAACACCGCGCCGCTGCCGCGCGACCCGCTCAAAGGAGGTTCCTCCCAAAAATGCAGCGCCGCGCGGGCCACCGTGAGCGCGCGCCCCGCCCCGCACGCCCCGCGCTCCCCCGCCGCCCGGTTCGCGCCGCAGGCGCGCGGGCAGAGGTCGCAGCGGGAGGGAGGCGCGGGATCGGCGGACATGCCCCGACCGTCCTTAGTTGGCCGAGTAGCCCGGATAGCCGGGATAACCCGGGTACAGGCCCGCTCCGTAGTCGTAGTCGCGGTCGAGGTCCTCGTCGTCCTCGCCGAAGTCCTCCTCTTCGGAGCCGCCGTAGGCCTGCTCGGCGCGCGTCCAATCCAGCCCCTGCTCGGCGCAGGCGGCCTCCTCGCCGTACACGAGGGAAAGCGCCGCCGGCCCCTTGTCGGCCCCGCCGATGACGGCCAGCAGCTCCAGCAGATGGAGGCACGCTTCTGCCTGGGGCAGGATGAGGTCCACGTCGTCGGCCGCCGTGAGCGCTGCGGTGAGCTCGGCCATGAGCATCTCCACCGTGTAGGACCCCTCGAATCCGCCCGACTCCACCGCCGAAAGCACCTGCCTCGCCGTCGGAGAGGCGGCCTCTGTGCGCCCCTCCATGCGGTCGGGGGCCGTCATCGAGCCGCCGACGGCGCGGCGCAGGGCGTCGGCCTCCACCGCCGACACCACCTGGGCCACCGTCTGCAGCGTATGGGAAGCGCGCGCGAGCTGGGCCGACCCGGGGCCTCCCGTCTCCCGCACCTCTCCGGCGACGGCGGCCACCACCCCCGCCGCGGCCCGCACCGCGTCCTCCTCCCCTCCCATAAAGCACACGAGGTTGGAGCGGTCGGCGAAGGCGTCGGGGCGGGAGAGGTCCCGCACCGCGATCGGCGCCTCCACAGTCGCAAGGTCGCTCACCACCGCCACCGCGTTCAGCTCCCGCGCGAAGCTCGGCGTCGAAGGGGACAAATCCACGAGCAGACACCCCTTCCGCGCCTGCTGCACCAGGCCCTCGTCGTCGAAGTACGCGTCCTCCAGCGCCGTCTGCGACGTGCAGTACGTCACCACGACGTCCGCCTCGCCCACCTCGGCGCGCACGTAGCCCGCTTCCCGCAGCCGCGCGTCCACCATGGCCCCCACGGTCGCATCGCCCCTGTAGGAAAAGGCCGCTTTCCTCGACATGCTCACTCCCCGCCCTTCACTTTCCTTGCGATGCGGTCCGCCACGGACAGCTCCTCGCGCTTGTCCCCTCCCCAGAACACGACGGCTATCATGCCGGGACCCACATGGCTGCCGATGACGGGGCCTATGCTGCTCTCCAAAAACAGGATGCTGTCGTCGTCTTTGGAAAGCTCGCCCTTGAGCCGCTCGGCGTCCTTCGGGCAGTCCGCGTTGCCGATGACCACGCAGCGGCCGGGCCGCGAGTCGGCCTTGCGCTTGCGGTAGTACTCCGCCAGCTGCTTGACGCCCTTCTTGCGCCCGCGCGCCACCCCCGTCAGCGCCAGCTTGCCGTCGGCGGTGATGCCCAGCAGCGGCTTGACGTCCAGCTTCGATCCCGCGTACGCCACCGATCCGGGGATGCGGCCGCCCCGCCTGAGCGCCTCCAGGTCGTCCACCATGAACTGCGCGTCCACGAAAAAGCGCGCCTCCTCGGCCCAGGCCGCAAGCTCGCGCGCGGTCAGGCCCTGGTCGCGCTGGCGCAGGGCCTCGTGCACCAGCAGGGCCTCGGCCACCGACGCCAGGCGCGTGTCCACCAGGTACAGCTCGGCCTCGGGATGCTCCTCCATGAGCTGGGCGTGCACAAGCTCGGCGGCGTCGTAGCTGCCCGACAGGCCGCTTGAGAAGCTCAGGAACACGGTGGGCACGCCGCTTGCTATGGCGCGCTCGAAGGCCTCGCGGAACACCGGGATGGGCACCTGCGCCGTCGTGGGCTGCTCGCCGTCGCGCATGGCCTGGTAGAAACCGTGCGCCGTCGTGGTCTGATACAGATCGTCGGCATGCTCCCCGTCGCTCATGACGTAGGGGAACTTTATGAGGTCCACCCCTTCGCGGTCCACCACCTCGAAAGGCAGGTCGCAGCAGGAGTCTATGATGAGGTTGCACAGAGGCTTCATGGCCTTTCAGCTTCTCCCTTCCTTAAAAACGCCCGGTCGTCAGCCGTTTGCGCGCGACCGCCTACGAGGCGGCCTGCACGCGCACCGGGCCGGTCAGCTTTCCCTTGAGGGCGCTCGCGCACTCGTAGGCTATCCCCACGGCCGGCCCCACGTGCAGCCCGATGACGGGGCTTACGGGCAGCACGCTCACCGCGCGGCCGATCAAAGGCTCCACGACGTCGCGCGCCCAGGCGACCGCCGGGGCGCGGTCCCCTATGTAGTGCACCGCCGCGCGGCGCAGCCCGTGCTCCTCCACGTCGGCCAGAAACGCCTCCGCAATGCGCTCGAGCGCCTTCTTGCGCGTGCGTACTTTCGCGAACGTGGTCGCCTTGCCGTCGATGACCGTGAGGACGGGGGCGAGCCGCACGAGGTTGCCCAGAAGGGCCGCCGCGTTGCCGATGCGCCCGCCTTTCTGCAGGAAGGTCAGGTTCTCCGGCGTGAACAGAAAGCGCGTGCGCTCCACGCCGGCGACAGCGGCGGCCGCGCAGGCGGCCAAATCTCCCCCGGCGTCGCGCGCCTCCACCGCGTCGAACACCGGCCATGCCTCGTCGTAGCCGCACGACGAGGAGTCCACCAGCGCGTAGGAGAAGCCTATGTTGCGCGCCTTCACCGCGCGCGCGGCGCGCACGGCCCCTTCGTAGGTGCCCGACAGCTCGGAGGAGATGAACACGCCCAGCACCTCGTCGCCGGCCTGCGCGGCGCGCTCGAACGCCTCCTCGAGGGCGTGCTGCGAAGGCTGGCTGGAGGTGGGCAGGTCATCGGCCATCTCGTGGATGTCGGCGTAGAACGCGTCGAGGTCCATCTCCGCGTCGGCGTACTCGGTCCCGTCGCGGTTCACGAAGAGCGTGACCACCTCGATGCCCGCCTCGCGCGCCGCGTCGGCGGGAATGGAGGCGACCGAATCAGTGATTATCTTGATCATGGCACCCTTTCTCGACGGGGCGCCGGCCAGCCGGCGCCGTGGACTGAAACCAAACTACGCGATGCCCCGCAGCCGCACAACCAAATCGCGGCGCCGCTCAAAAAGACCATACTCCAGCCCCACCGGATAGGTGTGGGCATTGAGCATTCGCTTCTGGCTCTCGTCGAGCGTCTCCAGCCCCGCCTTCGCGCGCTCGCGCGCCGCCAGCGCGTCGCGCAGCTCGGGCGCGAGCACGCAGCGTCCGCCGCGCGCGAGCGGCTTGAGCAGCGTCTCGAAGCACAGCCCCGAGAGGTTCTTCTGCCGCAGGTCGTCGGCGGGGTCCACGATGACCTCGCGTCCCACGCCGGCGTTCACGTCGAACACCATGTCGCCGGCGATGCGCCCGCTGTCGCAGTAGAAGTAGCGGCGCACGTCCAGCACGCCGGGCGTGGTCAGCTTCGCGGCGGATTCGGATATCTTGAGCCGGTCGGTCCAGGTCCGCTCCCCCGGCTCGCGCGTGGCCGAGAGCTTGTACACGCCCCCCAGCGTGGGCTGATCGTAGGCGCAGGCCAGCTTCGTCCCCACGCCCCACGAGGCCACCTGCGCCCCCTCGTCGCGGATGGACTGGATGGCGTACTCGTCCAGATCGTTGGACAAGACGATGCCGCAGTCGGCAAGGCCCGCCTCGTCCAGCATGCGCCGGGCCATCTTGGCCAGCCACGACAGGTCGCCCGAATCGATGCGGATGCCGGCGAGGCGCTCCCCCCGCGCGCGCATCTCCTGCCCCACGACGATGGCGTTTCGCACGCCCTGCTCCACGTCGTAGGTGTCCACCAGCAGCACGCAGTTCTTCGGGAACGCCGCCGCATACGCGCGGAAGGCCGAAAGCTCGTCGGGAAAGGACATGACCCAGGAATGCGCGTGCGTGCCCGACACGGGGATGCCGTAGAGCTTGCCGGCCAGCACGTTGGAGGTGGAGGCGCAGCCGCCCACCACCGCCGCGCGGCTGGCCCACAGGCCCCCGCCCGCGCCCTGGGCGCGGCGCAGCCCGAACTCCGCCACCGGCGCCTTGGCCGCCAAGCACACGCGCGCGGCCTTCGTGGCGATGAGCGTTTGGAAGTTCACGCAGTTCAAAAGCGCCGTCTCTATGAGCTGGCAATCCATGATGGACCCGGTCACCCGAACGATGGGCTCGTGGGGGAACACGATGGCGCCCTCCGGGACCGCGTCGATGTCCACGCCCAGCCGGAAGCCGCGCAAATGCTCGAGAAACGCGGGCTTGAACAGCTTGCCGCCGCCCGGCGCGTCGAGCGAGGCCAAATACGCCACGTCCTCGTCGGTGAAGGCGAAGGAGTCCACCAGATCCGCCAGCTGCGCCATGCCGCAGGCAACGGCATAGCCGCCCTTGAACGGGTAGTCGCGGAAGTACATATGGAAGCACGCCTGGGTCCCGGCGCGCCCCGTCTCCCAGTAGCCCTGGGCCATCGTCAGCTGGTACAGGTCGGTGAGCAGCTCGTAGTCCATCTTCATGCGGCGCGGCACCCCCTATTTCCCCTCGCCTTGCGAAGAGGCGCCCTGCGCCCCCTCGCCACCCGCCTTGTGGCTGCGGCGCCGCGCCCGGCGATGCCCGCCCTCGCCGCCCGCCTGGGTGCGAGCGGCGCCCTGCGCGTCCTCTTTGCCCGCGCGCGGGGCGTCCGCCTGCCTGCGCTGGCGCAGGGCCGACGACCTCTGTCCGGGACGGGGACCCTGCTTGGCGCCCTGGGGCGCCTGCTTGCGCTGGCCCGAGCGCTTGGGAGCGTCCTCGGCGCGGGGCTGGCGGCCCTTGGGGCCGCCCTGCGCGCCCTGGCCCTGCGCGCGCTCCTTCTGGGACGCTCCGCCTTGGCGGCCGCGCGCCGCGCCGGAAGCCTTGGCGGCCTCCTCGCCGCCCACCTTGGTCGAACGCCGCCGCCGGGGCTTGCGGCCCGAGGACGGCCCGCCCTCCGCCTTGCTTGCTCCCTTGCCGCCGCGCTTGCCGGCGCCCGCCGCCTTGCGCGCGGCGCCGGCGGCCGCACGTCCGGTGCGCCGCACGGCCGTGGGATCGGCCAGCTTGTCGGAACCGGTGAGCTGGATGGAGGAGGCGAACGCCGACGCGTCGCCCACCGATCCCATCGTCGCCCGGGCGCAGGCGTCGTCCCACGCGGCCTCGCCCACGGACTTCGGCCGGCTTGCCCCCTCCTCGGGCGGATCGAAGTCCGAAAGCGGCACCTTCACCGGCTTCTCGCCCTCCACCTTGAGCGACACCACCTCGCGCGGCACGTCCAAATCCACCACCTTGGCCGGGCCCGCCGGCGTCTGCACCTGGGAGTTCTGCTTGGGCGCGCGGCTTTTGAAGTCCTTGTAGGCGTCGAACTCGTAGCGAAGGCAGCACATGAGCCGTCCGCACACGCCCGAGATCTTCTGCGGGTTGAGCGAAAGGTCCTGCTCCTTGGCCATGCGGATGGACACCGGGCAGAACTCGCCGCCCAAACGCTTGCAGCACAGCTCCTGGCCGCAGTGGCCCAGGCCGCCCACCATGCGGGCCTCGTCGCGCACGCCGATCTGGCGCATGTCGATGCGCACGTGGAAATGAGCCGCCAGCTTGCGCACCAGCTCGCGGAAGTCCACGCGCTCCTCGGCCTCGAAGTAGAACACCGCCTTGTCGCCGTCGAGCAGGTACTCCACCGACACCGGCCGCATGTCGGCGCCCGCCTCGGCCGCCATCTGCTTGAACACGGGAAGGGCCTCGGCGCTTTTCACCTCCATCTCCTTCGCCCGCGCCTCGTCGGCCTCCGTGGCGATGCGCTTCACGGGCTTGAGCGGGGTCTTGAGCTTCTTCACCTGGGAGGCGTCGGCTTCGAACACGTCTCCCGACGCGCGGCCGAACTCCACGCCGCGGGCGGTGGACACCACCACGCCGTCGCCGCAGCGGACGTCCAGCTCGCCCGCGTCGAACCAGAGCGTCTTGGGGTTGTAGTACAGGTTAACAGGCGCTATGCGAACCATGGCGCACCTTTCTATCCTCTTCGGAACGACGCGCCCTCGGCAAAGGGCGCGCGGCCGTACAACGTGTCGCGAACCTCGAACAGCATCGCGTCGATGCAGGTTTCGGGGGATACATTATACGTCAGCGCCCGCTCGCAGCGGCCCACGCACGCCAACGCGGCGGCCGCGCGGGCCTCGTCGGAGGCGCGCGCGGCGTCGAGCACGGCGTCGCGCGCATCCGCGTTCACCACCAGATCGGGCGTTTCGGCGCACACGGCCATGACGTCGCGCAGCCAGGAGCGCGCGATGGCCGTGAGCTGGCGCAGCGACTCGAAGGTCTTGGCGGTGAGCTGGCGCTTGTTGCGCGCCTCTATCTGGCGGATGGCCGACTTGGCCAAAAAGTCGGCGTTCTCGGCCAGCTCCTGCTCCTGCTCGGCGCGCACCACGTCCAAAGGGGCCTTCACGCGCACCACCAAATCGCTCGCGAACCCGACGACGTCCCAGTCGTCGGCCCTGCGCAGGCAGCCCATGACCTCCAGCACGCGCTTCCTGAACTCCAGCCGCTCGTTGGAGCGCAAAAACTCCACCGCGCGCGTGATGGACCCGTCGCAGGCCGCCAAGGCCATGCGCGCCTGGTCGGGGCGGGCGCCGGAGTTCTGCACGACGATGCCCGCGGCCTCGCTGGCCGGGATGGAGCGAAACGGCACCACCTGGCAACGCGAGACGATGGTGGGCAGCACGCTTTCGCGCGTGCGGCCCAGAAGGACCATCACCACGCCCTCCGGCGGCTCCTCGAGCGTTTTGAGGAAGGCGTTGGCGGCCTGCACGCCCAGAAGGTCCACGCGATCGAGGATGTAGACCTTCCTGCGCGCCTGGATGGGGGCGAACGACGCGTCCGCCACGATGTCGCGGATCTGATCGACCAGGTACCCGCCGGCCCCCTCGGGCGAGAACCAGCGCACGTCGGGGTGCTTCCTGCGCATGATGCGCCGGCACGCGTCGCAGGCGCCGCAGTTGCCCCCGCGCGGACCGCTCGCGCCCTTCGGGCAGAGGACGGCCTGCGCGAAGGCGTAGGCGGCCGTCGTCTTGTTCGACCCCGCCGGGCCGGTGAACAGGTAGGCGTGGCTCACCTTGTCCTGGGCCACCGCCGCGCGCAGAAACTCGCGCACCTTCGGCTGGCCGAGCACGTTCTCGAAGGCGTCCGACACAGGCTCACTCCCCCTTCCGCGCCGCGCGGGAGCGGCCCGGGCGGGAACGGCGCGCATCCAGGCGCCCGAAAAACCCCGGGTCTTCGCGCTCGATGTCGGCCATCCAGGGGAACAAATCAGCAAGCTGGGCGAACACCGCCGCCGCCGTGCGGGACTTGCGCCCGTCGGACCTCACCGTGCGCACGCGCTCCGGATCCTTTCGCGCTATGTCGGCGAACGCCGCGTTCACGCGCGCGTGGAAGCCCTCCCCCGCCTGCTCGAGCCTGTCCGCCCCGCGGCGCGTGGCGCGCGCAAGCCCCTTCCCGGCCGCGCCGCCCGTCTCCAAAAGGATGGTGCGGTCCGGACGGACGCCCTGGCAGGCGAACTCGTTGGCCGCGTCCACAAACGCGCGCGGAAGCCCGCGGCCGTAGGCTTGGTAGGCCACCGTGGAATCCGTGAAGCGGTCGCACAGCACCACGGCCCCGCGCGCGAGCGCGGGCGCTATCACCTCCGCCACTATCTGGGCGCGCGCGGCCTCGTAGACGAGCAGCTCCGCCTCGTCGGACATCGCCTCGTTGCGCGGGTCCAAGACGATGGCGCGCAGCCGCTCGCCTATGTCGGTGCCGCCCGGCTCGCGCAGGCGCACCACCTCCCGGCCGTGCGCGCGCAGCGCGTCGGCCAGGAAGCGGATGTGCGTGGTCTTGCCGGCGCCCTCCCCGCCCTCGAACGTGATGAAGATGCCCCGGGGGGCATCGGTGCGCCGCCCGGCCGCGCCGTCGATCGGATCCCGGTCCGCCCTCTCGGCCATGCCCTACGCCTCCGAGCACTCCCGCACGGCCGCCGCCACGCACTCCACGGCGCGCGGATCGAACGGCTCCACCATGATGAAGTCCTCCGAGAGTTCCTCGTCGGATACAAGCGCGGCCAGCGCTTCGGCGGCCGCCAGCTTCATGGCCTCGGTGATGCGCGGCGCGCGCGCTTCAAGCGCGCCCTTGAAGATGCCCGGGAAGGCCACCACGTTGTTGATCTGGTTCGGGAAGTCCGATCTCCCCGTGCCCACCACGCGCGCGCCGGCGGCCTTCGCCACGTCCGGATGCACCTCCGGATCGGGGTTGGCCATGGCGAACACGATGGCGTCCCCGTTCATGGAGCGCACCATGTCCTCGCTCACCAGGTTGGGAGCCGACACGCCCACGAACACGTCGGCGCCCGCCAGCGCGTCGGCCAGCGTCCCCTCCGCGTCGGCGCGGTTCGTGACGGCGAGCATGGCGCGCTGCGCCTCGTTGAGCCCCTGGGAGCGGGAGCCGACGATGCCGCACTTGTCGCACAGCACCACGTCCTCGAACCCGTAGCTGAGCAGGAGCTTGGCAATGGCGATACCCGCCGAGCCCGCGCCGTTGACCACCACGCGGCACGCCTCCTTGCGCTTGCCGGTCAAGCGCAGCGCGTTGATGATGCCGGAAAGCACCACGATGGCGGTTCCGTGCTGGTCGTCGTGGAACACCGGGATGTCGAGCCGCTCCACAAGGCGCCGCTCCACCTCGAAGCAGCGCGGCGCGGCGATGTCCTCCAAGTTGATGCCGCCGAAAGCCGGCGCGATGCGCTCCACCGTCTCCACTATCTCGTCGGTATCCTGCGTGTCCAGGCAGATGGGCACCGCGTTTACGCCGCCGAACGCTTTAAACAGCGCGCACTTGCCCTCCATGACGGGCAGGGCGGCCTCGGGTCCGATGTTGCCCAAGCCCAAAACGGCGCTGCCGTCGGTCACCACGGCCACAGTGTTGGCCTTCATCGTGTAGTCGTAGGCCGCCGATACGTCGTCGGCTATGGCGCGGCACGGCGCCGCGACGCCCGGCGTGTAGGCGAGCGCCAGGGCCTCGCGCGTGCCGATGTCCATCTTGGGCACAACGTCCAGCTTGCCGCTCCACGCACGATGCAGGCGAAGCGCCTCCTCGTTCACGTTCATATGTTCCTCCCAATGTGAAAGCGTCCGCACGCCACCCGAAACGAGCGTGCTTTGCGCAGGTTTTTGATTATACCCTCAAACCGCAATGCGCTACACTGGCAGGACGGACATCTCACAGGAATGTTCGCGAACGCACGAAACGAAAGGACAGGCATGGGCGAGACAGGCGAATCCCGCGCGCTCTCCGCCGAGCTGGTGGCTCAAACCGTCTACGACGCCGTCGTCCGGTGCGCGGTCGGGCTGCGCGAGGACGTGCGCGCCGCCATAGAGCGCGCCGCAGAGGGCGAGCATGCGCCCCGGGCGCGGGCGGTGCTTGGGCAGATGATCGAAAACGCGCAGGTGGCGCGCGAGGACGGCGTGCCTTTGTGCCAGGACACCGGCACGGTGTGGGTGCGTCTGGAAGCGGGCTGGGAGCTCTCCGTGCCGGGAAACGCGCTTTCCCTGGTCGACGACGCCGTGGCCCGCGCTTACGCCGATGCGCGCCTGCGCATGAGCGTGGTGCGCGACGCGGTGTTCGACCGCTCGAACACCGCCGACAACACCCCGGCGTTTTGCGACGTGGCGCTGCGTCCCGGCTGCGGCGCCACGGTGCACGTCATGCTCAAAGGCGGCGGGTCGGACAACGCCTCGCGCGTGGTCATGCTCCCCCCCGGCGAGGGCGCGGCGGGCGTGCGCCGAGTCGTGCTCGAATGCGTGCGGGAGAAAGCGGCCAACGCATGCCCCCCGCTTGTGATAGGAGTCGGCGCAGGATCCACCTTCGACAAGGTGGGCGGCTTGGCGAAGCGCGCGCTTCTGCGCCCGATCGGCTCCCCCGCCGCAACCCCGGAAACCGCCGCGTTCGAGCAAAAGCTCCTGCGCGCCGTGAACGCCACCGGCATAGGCCCGGCCGCGCTCGGTGGCCAGACCACCGCGCTCGCCGTGCACCTCGAGACCGCGCCCTGCCATATCGCCGCGCTGCCCGTGGCCGTGAACATGGGGTGCTGCGCCATGCGCAGCGCTTCGATCGAGTTGATCCCCTGGGGTGATGAGCAATGACGAAACCCATCGACGTGCCCCTGCCCGCCGACCGCGCGCTTCTCGCAACGCTGCAGGCGGGTCAGGAGGTGCGCTTGACCGGCCCCGTCTACACCATGCGCGACGCCGGGCACGCCCGCGCCCTTGCAGCCCTCCGCGAAAGCGGTCGGCTGCCTTACGACCTTGCGGGCCAAACCCTGTTCTACGCCGGCCCCACGCCGTCGGCCGCAGGACGGCCCCTGGGGTCGGTGGGCCCCACCACCGCCAGCCGCATGGACTTCGCCGCACCCGCGCTCATGGACGCGGGAGTGGCGGCATGCATCGGCAAGGGGAAGCGCTCGGCCGAGGTGGTCGAGGCGTGCGTGCGCAACAAAGCCGTCTACTTCGCCGCCGTGGGCGGCATCGCGGCGCTGCTCGCCAAGCACGTGTCGGCCTCTGAGACGGTGGCCTGGGAGGACCTGGGCACCGAGGCCCTGCGCCGCCTGCAGCTTGAGGGCTTTCCCTGCTTCGTGGCGGTGGACGCATGCGGAACCGACCTTTATCGCGCCGTCGAGCAGGGAATCCCGCTCTCCTGAGAGACGGGCGGCAACCTGCGCGGAGCGGAGAGGCCCCGCAGCCGGGCGCGCAAGCCCTTGCGGCCCGCGCGCCCGGCTGCGGCTACTTCTTGGCCGAGGCCTTCCTGCGCGCGCCGGTTCGCCTGGCCGGGGCCTTGCGCGCGCCCTTCGCGCTTGCCTTCTCCTCCTGCTCCTTGCCGGGGCAGTCGAAGTTGGGGCAGAGCTTCCAGGGTCCGCGGTTGGTGGTGACCACCACCAACGGCGCGCCGCAGTGCTCGCACACCTCCCCCGTAGCCTCCAGCCTGCCGTACTGGGGCAGCGGGTAGCCCGTGCCGCACTCGTCGTAGTTCTCGCAGTGGATGAAGCGCTTCAGGGTCCGGGGGTTTTTCTGGGCGATGAGCTTCGCCTCCTTGCCCTTGGCCTTGCACGCGGGGCACTCCCCCACCACCACGTCGGGCTCTTTGTTCGTGGCGCAGTTCGGATCGATGCACACGGTGCGCGGCTTGGATCGAAACGCCGTCACCTTCACCTGCGGCATGCCGCAGACGGGGCACTTCTCCTCCACGGCCTCCACCTTGCCCTTGGGCAGCGGGTAGGTGACGTCGCAGTCGGGCCAGCCGGCGCAGCCGATGAACATGCCGCGGGTCTTCTGGCTGGCGCGCAGCTGCAGGTCCTTGCCGCACTTGGGGCACGGGCCCACGTAGGCGTCCGCGGCCACGGCGTCGGCGAGGGCGTCCTTGACCTCCTCGGAGTGCGGCAGCAGGCTGGCCAGCTGCTCGGCCAGGAGGTTGCGCGAGGTGGACACCACGTCGGCCTTCGTCGTGCGGCCCTCGGCGATGTTGTCCATCTCCTCTTCCAGCTCGGCCGTCATCTCCGGATGCGTGATGTGCGGCGCGAACTTGTCCAGCGCGTCGATGACCGCCATGCCCAGCTGCGAGGGCTCGATGGGGTCGTTTTGGATGTACTTCACCGTGTAGAGGCGCTCGATGATGGCGTGGCGCGTGGACTTCGTGCCCAGGCCGAGCTTCTCCATCTCCTGGATGAGCTTGCCCTGGCTGTAGCGCGCGGGAGGCTCGGTCTGCTTCTTCGTGCAGACAGCGCCGTTGAAGGCGATCCTCTGCCCCTCGGAAAGCGCAGGCAGCTGCTCGTCTTTCTTCAGGCCGTAGGGGTAGATGGCGCGGAAGCCCGGCTTCACCAGCACATCTCCTTTGGCTGTGAACGGCTCGCCCGCCACCTCAAGCGTCACCTTCGTGCCCTCCACCACGGCGGCCTCGGAAAGCGTGGCCAAAAAGCGCCGCGCGATGAGGTTGTACAGCTTGTAGTCGGCGGGAGCCAGATCGTCGGGCGTGGCCTTGGCCGTGGGGTAGATGGGCGGATGGTCGGTCGTCTCCTTCTTGCCGCGCGTGGCCGTGAGCCTGCCTTTCGCCAAAAGCGCCTTGCAGTACGGCGCGTAGGCGGGGTTGCCGGAGATGGTGCGCACCGTTTCGGCCAAATCGAGCGAGCTGGGGTACACGGTGTTGTCCACGCGAGGGTAGGAGATGTAGCCGTCCATGTACAGGCTCTCGGCTATGCGCATGGTGCGCGCGGGGCTTAGGCCCTCGGCCGAGGCGGCCGCCATGAGCGAGGTGGTGTTGAACGGCACGGGCGGGGCCACGGTGCGCTTGCGCTTCTCGACTGAGGCCACCGTGGCGCTCGTCGCGCCCTCTACGCGGGCCATGGCGGCCTTGGCCTCGGCCTCAACCTTGAAGCGGGCCGTGGCGTGCGGGGCCTCGAACGCCTCCGGCCCCTCGCCGGACGTGGGGCCTGTCTGGGCGCCCGCGTCGAACGCGCCTTTGATCACCCAGTAATCCTCGGGCACAAACGCCATCCGCTCGCGCTCGCGCGCCACGATGAGCGCGAGCGTGGGCGTCTGGACGCGCCCGGAGGAGCGCACGTTGCCGTAGCCGGCGAACTTCACGAGCGTGAGGTAGCGCGTGAGCACCGCGCCCCAGATCAGGTCGATGTCCTGGCGCGACGCGCCGGCGGAGGCCAGGTTGTCGTCCACAGCCACCAGGTTGCCGAACGCGTGGTTGATCTCCTCTTTCGTGAACGCCGAGTAGCGTGCGCGGGACACGGGCGCCGTCGGGTTCACCTCCTGGATGCAGGAAAGCGCATCGCTTCCGATGAGTTCGCCTTCGCGGTCGAAGTCCGTGGCGATGATGACCGAGTCGGCCTTCTTCGCAAGGTTTTTGAGCGAGCGGATGATCTCCTTTTCCTTGGGCAGCTTCTTGATGGGGGCGTACACCAGATACGGCAGCGCGTCCATCTTCCACGCCTTGAGCTCCACGCCGTCCTCGGTGAAGGGCTTCTTCTTTTTGAAAGGGGGCTTGGGCAGCGTATCGGGCAGGCGGGCCGGCAGCGTCTCGCCCTCCTCGGTGACGCCCTGCCAGCCGCCGCGCTTCCTGTACACCATCGTCGGCGCGAAGTCAGGCTCCAGGATGTGGCCGCGCAGGCCGATGGTCACCCACTCCTCGCCGTCCACTTCGAAGCGGTACACGGGCGTGGAGTACACCTTGTCCGCCTTCGGCTTTTTCGCGCCCAAAAGATCGGCGATCTTCTGCGCCGCGTCGTTTTTCTCGGTTACCACCAGCTTCACGCGGTTCCCTCCTGTCCTTCCGGCCGCCTTGCGCGGCCCGTCTTCGTTCACACGGTGACCCCAACTGGTTTATTAACGTGTGCGGGGATGGCGCGCCTCGGCGCGCGTTCGCCGCGCCGCCTTGGGCGCAGCAGACGTAAGCATACACGATTTTGCCCGAAAGCGGCGCGCTCTCCGTCAAACCATAACTGACATGAGCGCGCGTTCGCACGATGCCGGGCTAAATTCTCTCCGGCGGGCCGCTTAAGGGCCCTCCGCCCGTCGGGCAAAGCCCTCCGAGGCGCGCTAGGCCCTGCGCGGCGGGCGCGGGCCGGCCGCACCCGCAGGTTGGTCACAAAACGCGCCCTATGGCAATTTGGGCGGCCGATCCGACGCGTCGGCGGGCCGCGCGATTTCCGCGACCTGGAATTTCTCCGGGCACGAGGGGCGTAGAGGGCGGGAAGGCGGCCCTGCGCGTGCCATAGGGCGCGGTTTGCGACCAACCTGCGTGCGGCCCCCGCCGGGCCGCCTCCGGCGGGTCCGTGTCAATGGCGGTTTAACAGCGGAGGTGAGAACTATTGGCGAGAAATCACCGAAGTCGGAAGATAATGCGGTTCGGACGAGTCCTCTGCCGATGATGCGCGATCGCCGACCAGGGGTCTCGCTTCCACCGTAAGGCGAAAGGGCGCCCACGTCTTCCGACTTCGGTGATTTCTCGCCATCGGCGACCCTCCTTCTTGACAAACCGCCGCCATTGCAGGCCGGACCGGGTCCGGCGCGGGCCCCGCCGGGATCGCCGCGCGCGGCGATCCCGGCCCGGCCTCGATCGATCCTGGTTTGGCAGAGAGGGGCGGGTCCCTCTGTCAAGCCATGGTCGACGTGAGCGCGCGTTCGCGCGATTTCGGGCCGAATTCCCTCCAATCAGGGGCTTAGGGGCCCTCCGCCCGTCGGGCAAAGCCCTCCGAGGCGCGCATCCGCCCCCCAGCCCAACGCGCATCCGCCCCGTCCTG
>DXCU01000027.1 GCA_019115845.1 Candidatus Rubneribacter avistercoris
GGGGGCGGAGGAGAGGTTCGGGAGAGGCTCGGAGGAGACTCGGGGAAAGGGTCCGGGGGAAGGCTTCGGGGGAAGATCGGAGGAGAGGTTTGGAAGGACCCCGAGAAGGACTCGGGGGAGATCGGAGGAGAAGCGTGGGAGAGGCCCCCGGGAGGGACCCCGGAAGGCCCCTCGGAAGGCCCGGAATGCCCGGAAGGCCCCGGAAGGCCCCGCGTTGCTCTCTGTCGCGCTCATCGCCTGCCCTCTGAACGGCGGCGGGCCCCTCGGACGTATCCGAGGGGCCCGCCAAGGGGAGGGATATGCGAAACGCTAGCCGACGTAGGCGGCGGCGTTGTCGCCGGCGATGCGGCCGAAGGTGTAGATGTCGGCCATGGAGGTGGAGCCCAGCCGGTTCGTGCCCATCTTGTGCCCGGCCACCTCGCCGGCTGCGAACAGGCCGGGAATGGGCGCGCCTGCGGTGTCGAGCACCTCGGCGCTCGGGTTGATGCGCAAACCGCCCATCGTGTAGTGCACGGCCGGCTTGTACGCCATGATGTAGTAAGGCGGCGTGTCTATCTTGTGCATGGTGCCGCGGTAGTTGAAGTCGGGGTCGGCGCCCGCGTCCACGTAGCTGTTCCACTGCTCGATGGTTTCGGTCAGCGCCGCCGCGTCAATGCCGAACGGCTCGCACGCCTCCTCCAGCGTGTCGGCCTTCACGCACAGCTTGCGGGATGCAAGGTTCTCGAACTCGTCGGAGTGGATGTCAACCACCTTCGTCTCATCTGCTGCGGCTTGGTCCCAGATCTCGTAAGCGCGCTCGTCGGTTTGGGCGAGGATGGCGCTTGACAGCACGTCGCGGCGGTCGAGCTCCTCCACGAAGCGCTTGCCCTCCTTGTTGAACATGACGGTGCGCTCGTCAAGGCGCAGGTCGTCAAGGTAGAGCAGCGCGCCGTTGTCCACGTCGCAGATGGGGTAGGTTTGGATGAGCTCCATGTCCACGAGGTCCGCGCCAATTGCCGAGGCCATGGTCAGCCCGTCGCCCTGCGCGCCCACCGAGTCGGTGGAGTTGAACTGCTCGCCGTAGTCCGGGTTGGCCTCCGCGCGCATCTCCACGTTGGCGCCGAAGCCGCCGCTTGCCAGCACAACCGCCTTGCAGCTGAACGAGTACTCGTCGCCCGTGACCGTGTTCTCGGCCTTCACGCCGCTGATGCTGCCGTCCGATCCTGTGACGAGTGCCGTGGCCTTCGTGTTGTCAACCAGGGTGATGTTGTCGATGGACTGCGCGCGCGTGGTCAGCTTCGTGGTCATCGCGTTGCCGATGTGCCCGGTGGGGATGATGGAGCGCTTGACCGAGTGCCCGCCGAAGAACAGCAGGTTATGCTCCCAGGACACGCCGCCCTCGTAAGTGAGCCACTGCGCCGCGTCGTACACGCCGTTCGCGATGACGTTCACAAGCTCCGGGTCGCCGCGGTTGTCGCCGCCTTCCAGCATGTCCTTCGCCAGCTGCTCGGGGGTGTCGGCCACGCCGGAGTTGGTCTGGATCCAGTTGCCGGGCACGGCCATCTCGCCGCCGGAAAGGGCGGTGGAGCCGCCGAACACGCCGAGCTTCTCCATGAGCAGCACGCTTTTGCCCTTGTTCGCGGCGCTGATGGCGGCTGTGAAGCCCGCGCCGCCGGTGCCCACGACAATGACGTCGTATGCCTCCGCGATGTCCTCGGCCGGCTGTTCGATCGCCTTGTCGCGCTTCTTCCACTCCGACGACTTCTCGCCCGCCTGGTCAAGCGCTTCGGCGACGGCGGTGAGGTAGGCCATGCTCGAAAGCGATGCGCCCGTCACCACGTCCACGTTGAGCGTTTGGTTGTCCACGATGAGCTTGCCGAGCTTCTCGAAGCACACATCGCCAAGGCCCAAGGACTCGCGCGACTCCAGCACGTCTATGCGCTCGATGGCGCCGTCTTTGGTCACCACCTCCACTTGGATGGTGCCGTGCTTTCCCATGCCGGTGCCCACCGTGGCGACCCCGGCGCCTTCGGGAAGCGACCCGCCCGCGCTTGCGCCGGACGTCCCGCCCGACGGCGCGCAGCCGCCCAGCGCCAGCGCCCCGCCTGCGGTGGCGAGCGCCGCTCCGGTCAGAAACTGCCTGCGTGAAAGTCCTTCCATAGTGCTGCCCTCCTTTTGGCATGCCCCGGCTCCCTCTGGTCTGATCTCGCTTGTCCGGGGTGGGTCCATCCTAGCGCCGATGCGCGCCGTCGATTCGCCTCGCAAAGGGTTCAATGCGTAACCCGCCCTGAGTTTAAAAATGTAACCCCTGGCAATACACCCAGGCGGTCCATAGGGCGGCCCAGAGGTTTTGGGGTAAGATGAGGAACCGGCTTCGCAGGAAGGGGAGGATTCGCATGAAGGAGTTCGTTAGGCGCTGGAAGGACGTGCTCGCGCGCGTCGGCATGCTGCCTGTGGTGTTCCTCGGCGTGGGGCTGTACCGTGCGTGGCTGTCGACGTTTTTCCGCTACGAGGCGTTTCCCACCGTCGAGTTCTTCGATTACGCCGTGTTCGAAGGGGCCATCGGCGTCGTGTCGCTGTTGGTGGTGGCGTTTGCGCGCCGCATCGTGCCCCTGTGGTGCAACCGGGTGATCGTCAGAGCGTGCGCCGCCTCCATGGTGGGCGGGTCGGCGCTTGTGGTGATCGCGTGCTTCTGGTTGCGGGCGGCGCCGATGAAGTACGCGGGGCTTGTGCTGGCGGGAGCGGGCCTGGCGCTGCTCATCCTCATGTGGTCCGAGTTCTTCGGGTCGCTCAACCCCATGCGCGTGGCGGTGTACTACGCGGGCGCCATCGTGCTGGGCGAGTGCCTGAAATGGTTGTTCGCCGGCCTGGATCCGGCGCACATCGCCGTGTTCTCCGTGGTGCTGCCTTTGGTGTCGCTTAGCTGGGTGCGCCGGTCGATGCGGCAGCTTCCCGAGTTCGACCTGCCCAAGCCCATGGGCAAGCCAAGGCTGTCCGAGGTGCCGTGGAAGCCCATTCTGCTCATGGCCGTGTGCACGCTGGCGACGGGGTTTGGCGTGCTTCCGGACAAAACGCTGGTGGCGGGCAATATCGCGGGCACCGTGCTCATGGCGCTGTTCGTGTTCTTCGGCGTGCTGTCGTCGTCGAAGTGGTTCAACTTCGACACCATCTACCAGCTGGCGTTTCCCTTCATGATAGTGGGGCTGCTGTTCATCGCGCCGCAGTTCTCGCCGGAATCGCAGATGGCGGCGGCGTGCTACGACGCGGGCTATACCATGCTGTCTCTGTTCGTCGCCATTGTGATGAGCAACATCGTGTACCGGTTCGGCATTGCCGCCGCATGGCTCAACGGCATCGAGCGGGGCATCCGCTACCTGGCCGAGTCCGCCGGGTGGGGCGTGTTCGCGCTTGGGTCGGCGTTTCTGACGCGGGGGCAGATGGACGTGCTGCACATCGGCATCGTGGCGGCGGTTGCGGTGGCCTTCGCCGCGCTGTTCTTCACGGAGAAGCATCTGTCGGCGAAGTGGGGCATCAACCTCAAAGGCGATCCGGGGGAGGACGACGTGTTCACTCCGGGCATGCTGGCCATGCGCGTGTCGGATCTGTCGCGCGAGCACAACCTGAGTCCGCGCGAGGAGGAGGTGCTGCAGCTGCTCGCGCGCCGCGAGACGGCAGCCCGGATAGCCGACAACCTGTTCGTGGCCCCCGGCACCGTGAAGGCGCACACGAGCCGCATCTACCGCAAGCTTGGCGTCCGCAGCCGCGAGGAGCTCTACGAGCTGTTCGGGCAGGGGGAGTGAGGACGGGAGGAGCGCTTGGGGAGGACGGCAGGGAGGGTGGGTTTGCGCCAACTCGCCGAACGAATTCGCGCCAACTCGCCGAACAAAACCGTGCCAACTCGCCGAATGAAACTGTGCCAACTCGCCGAAAAATGTTTCTTGTTGTACAATATGCCGAGGTAGCGCCAACTTTCGCGAGAAAAGGCATAGATGAGAAAATACTATCCACGCATTGCCGATGAAGTGCTCCGCTCAAAGCTCGAGGCAAAAGGGGCCGTGCTCATAGAAGGCCCCAAATGGTGCGGGAAATCGACAACGGCGGCCCAGGCTGCGAGAAGCGCGGTGTATCTGCAGGATCCTTCAACCAGGGAGCAGAACATGATGCTTGCCAAAGCGTCTCCGAAGCGCTTTTTGCAGGGGGATGCTCCCAAGCTTATAGACGAATGGCAGGTTGTTCCCTCTATTTGGGATGCCGTTCGCTTCGAAGTTGACCAGCGGGATGAGTTCGGCCAGTTCATCCTTACGGGATCGGTGACGCCTCCCGCCAGCGACGAGATAGCGCACTCGGGTACGGGTCGCATCACCAGGATGCGCATGCGTCCGATGACGCTGTTCGAGTCGGGGGATTCGAACGGGGCGGTGTCGCTTGCGGAGCTGTTCGACGGTGAAAGCGAGGTGTTCGGGGAAACCTCTCTTTCGCTGGAGGATTTGGCTTTCGCTTTGTGCCGGGGCGGATGGCCCAGGGCGATAGGCTGCAAGGAGTCGGTTGCGCTTGCGCAGGCTATCGACTACTACGACGATCTTGTCAACACGGATTTCTCGAAAATCGACGGCGTGCGCAGAAGCAGGGAGCGCGTCTCCAGGTTTTTGCGCTCTTACGCACGGCATTCGGCAACAGGGGCAACTTACACTACCATCAGGTCCGATATGCTGGCCAACGAGACCGAGTCGCTCAGCGAGGACACCATTTCGTCTTACGTTGACGTCATGGAAAAGCTGTTCGTCATTGAGAACCTTCCTTCCTGGCATCCGAATCTGCGGTCGAAAACGGCCATTCGCACGTCCGACACCCGCCATTTCGTGGATCCTTCTATAGCGGCCGCCTCCCTGGGGCTTGGTCCGAACGACCTGATGAACGACTTGAAGACCTATGGACTCCTTTTCGAGTCGCTGTGCGTGAGGGATCTGCGGGTGTACGCTCAACGTTTGCGCGGCGATGTGTACCACTATCGAAACAAACGCGGGCAGGAAGCGGATGCCGTGCTGCATCTTCGCGACGGCAGATACGCGCTTGTGGAGGCGAAGCTGTTCTCGCAAGAGCGCATAGACGAAGGTGCGAAGTCACTGTTGTCCATTCGCGACGACATCGACGAGGAGAAGATGGGTTCGCCCTCGTTTCTCATGGTGGTCACCGGCACTCCGTACGCGTATCGGCGCGAGGACGGCGTGATCGTGGCGCCGCTCGGCACGCTCGCCCCGTAGGCGCGCGGTCGCCCCGGGCATGCCGGCGATGCGCGCGTCGGACTTGTCGCGCGACCGCAACCTGAGTTGCGCGAGCAGCTCGTAGAGCTGCTCGGGGGGGCTCCGCGCTTGCTACTTGTCGCCGTAGCGCCCTCGGCATGAGACGACGTAGACCGCATCGCCGTCAACCCGGTACACCAGACGGTTCTTGGAATCGATCCTTGCGCTCCTCAACGCTTCGGCGGTCCCTTTGAGGATCTCCGCTTTGCCTGTCGGCTTTCCCTCTTTCCCTGCGTGGGCAATGTCTTTCAGTAGCGCGTTGATCTTGCGGAGCGTTCTTTTGTCTTGCGATTGCCGATATTGATAGTCTTTCCATGCGGCATCGCCCCAGAAGTACGGCATGACGCTACACCTCGGCAAGGTCGTGGTAAGCGCCTTCGCCCGCACGCATCAGCCGGTATCGTTCGTCCATCTCCGCAGCGAACTCCTCCTCGGTGGGCACGCGGCGACGCACTTCGAAGGGGAATCCGCCGTCTTCCACGAAACGTTTCATGAACACGGTGAGCGCGGTTGTCGAGGTCATGCCAAGTTCCTCGGCGGTTTCCTCGAACTCTCGTTTGAGGGCGGTGTTGACGCGGTTGCCCAAAGGAACCGTTGTGCCCGATGCGGCCATGCTGTCTCCTTTCTGGCGAATTTGCTTTCGATTATAAATTATTCGCTATCAAACAATAGCGAATGATTTCAAACAAATGGAAAATGGCCGCTTCATGGGCAACGGGAGGCTCCGCGTGGCGCGCCGCCTCCGCATTGCCGCGCTGCTCGCTTTTGCCAACTCGCCGAACGAATTCGCGCCAACTCGCCGAAAACGCTTCTTGCGTACGCGTGTCGGCGCGAGGACTCGTGATCGTGGCGCCGCTCGGCATGCTCGCCCCGTAGGCGCACCCGCCCCGTAGGCGCGCGGTCGCCTTCCTTCGCGCGCAGTTTGCGTGGAATCCCCCTTGAGTTTCGGTGGCGAAGCGCGGCGGCTCGCGGCGGGAGGGGCGCGGCTTTGCTATCATCGACGCCTATGGCGAAGGCGAAGAGACATGGATGGTTGAAGGCGATGCTGGGTGTGCTGCTGGGATGCGCGCTGGCGGTGGCGCTGGTGGTTGCGGGCACGAACGCGGCCGTGGTGCTGACCTCGAAGGACCGCATTGTCGGCACCGAGGAGGCCGCGGCGTTCCGCGCGGACGCCATCGTGGTGCTGGGCGCGTCGGTGTATGCGGACGGCACGCCGTCGAGCATCCTGCAGGACCGCCTGGACGACGGCATAGCGTTGTACTTCGCGGGCGCGGCGCCGAAGATCATCATGAGCGGCGACAACAGCACCGTGGCCTACAACGAGGTCAAGGCCATGAAGGACTACGCGGTGGCCCAGGGTGTCCCCAGCCAGGACGTGTTCTGCGACCATGCGGGCTTCTCCACCTATGAAAGCATGTACCGCGCCAAGCACGTGTTCGGCGCCGAGCGCATCGTGGTGGCCACGCAGACCTACCATCTGTACCGGGCGCTCTACGCGGCGGGCGGCTTGGGGCTTGAGGCTATCGGCGTGCCGAGCGACTACCGCGAATACGCCCATCAGCTCCAGTACGATGTGCGCGAGGTCCCCGCGCGCACGAAGGACTTCTTCCAAACGCTGCTCAAAACGCCCCCGACGTTCGTGGGCGACCCCATCAGCTTGGACCAGTCGGGCGACGTCACCGAGGGGTAGGCGCCAAGAGGCGAGACGCGCGCTGGCGGCGTCATCCGATTTTGGCGTGCTTCGCCGACGTGCGGATTGCCGTCCCTCCGCCGTCCCTCCAGCGTGCCTCATGTTCTGCGGCGCGTCCTCTTCTTTTGCAGCGTGTTCGCGGAGCGGCGGTGCCCCGTCGGCTGCTTTGGCGTCGCGGGCTTTCGCTCCTCCAGCTCGTGGGGGTCGAAGGCGTCGATGAGGTCCAGCAGCTCCTGCTTCTTGTGGATGTCGAGCTTCGCGTAGATGCGTTTGGAGTGCGTGCGGATGGTGTTCTCGGACACCACCAGGTCCTCGGCGATGCGCGCTACGGTGTTGCCGCGCGCGATGAGCTCCATGACCTCGGCCTCGCGGGCGCTCAGGCGGTAGTGCTGGCGCACGAGGGCCGCCTGCTTGGAGATGCGGTCCTGGTACACGGGTTCGTCGGCGGGCCGTCTGGAGGGCTTGGCCGGGGTGTCGGCGGGCGCGCGGCTTTCGGCGGGTGTTCGGCTTTCGGTGGGCGCGCGATCCTCGGCGGCCGACTCCGTGCTCTCTTTCCGCGTGCATGCGGGGTCCTCGGCGGCGGAAGCCGCCTTCTCCGGCGCCGCGGTTCGCTCAACCGGGCGCGTCCGTTCGCCCCGAGGCTTCAGCGCCACCAGCTCGATGCTGGCCCCTTCGCCGTGCAGGCGGCCTTGCGCGGATTGCAGAACGCGCTTGAACTCGCCCTGCCCGACGAAGTACATGAGCCCGAGCAAATACACGGCCACCAGCGCCACCACGGCCAGGGGGGAGATGCCGATGACCGTGATCTGCTCGGCGAAGGTGCCGCTCACAAACCCCACGTCGTGCAGCACGTACACGATGCCGGCGAAGAACCCGTAGATGAACACGGGGTTGATGCCGCGGTCGCGCGAGGCTTGGGCGCATTGGATCATCATGAGCATGATGGCCACGCTGTACACGGCGTACAGGATGGCGGCCAGCCAGCGCTCGTATTCGGACGGCAGGAACGGCAGCAGCAGAAACGACGTGATGGCGAACGGGAAGAAAATGCGGTACGCGCCCACCACGTTCACGCGCAGGTTCTTGAACTGCCACAGGATGAGAAGCGCGACGGCGGCGGAGCACATGCCCGCCATCGACAGGATGTTCACGAGCGATCCCACGGCCGGCTCCCCGATGGCCAGCGAGCGCATGATGCCGGTGCAGAACCCGAGCGCGCCCACGCACAGGGCGCTGCGCCAGTAGTCGTCCACCACGCGCCGGTACACGCGGGGATGCTCGCGCGGGACGTCCTGGAACATGGCCTGGTCGCGATCGATGCGGCGGCTAGTCAGGGCAATGGCCAGCCCGAACAGCGGCAAGAACACGAGCGGTATGAGAAACGCCGTCACCGCCTGGGGGATGAGGTAGAGCGAGAAGTACAGCACGGCGCCCCAGGCCGTTCCCAATATGAGGCTGTGGTTGCCGGCGTCGGAGTCCATGCTGGCGAACAGGCGCTGCCACAGCATGTAGAACCCTGCGGAGCCCAAGCCCAGCAACGCGCCGCCGGTCACCACCATCGGCAGCGCCCAAGCGGCCACGTAAATGGCGATTATCAGGCAGCACCATCCCAGCAGGTAGGGCACGGTGGCCAGGCGCACGATGAAGGCGCGCGTGGGCCCGGGGAAGAAGTACACGCCCAGCGCGCTTGCGAAGTAGCTGGCCGAGAACGCAAGCGACTGCGCCAAGAAGAACCAGAACACGATCTGCGGCGTTTGGAACTCCAGGGGCAAAAACGGGAACACGCCGCCCCACACCCCTGCGGCGTTGATGGCCAAAAACAGCGCATAGCCGAGCGTGGCGACGTTCGGTATGAGTATGCGGATGATGCTTCGAGGCGACACGCGGACCCTCCCGTCGGCTTTCGCAGACATGCCACTCCGCAGTATACCGGACTTCGCGGCAGACTTCGGGGAGGGCCGTTCCTTCGACCCGCGCTGTGACGGGGCGGCCACGGCGGGGCTACGGACCGTCGAACGATGCGCGCGCCCAGTGCCGGCGGCGATGCGGCCGCATAGGATGGTGCGATGATCGAACAACGACCGGGGCTTCGCCGGCCCGTCCGGCTTTCGCGAATCCCCCAAGGAGGTGCGGATATGAACCTTGCGTTTATGCACATGCCGATGGTGCTGTTCACCACGCTCGTGCCCATGGCGTCGGGCGCGTTTGTCGGGCTGGCCATCGCGTTTCTGACAACCCGTTTCTCGGATGAGCGCCTTGCGCGCATCGACCGCTGGACGCTGCTTCCGCTGGGCATCCTTGCCGTGGGCTTCGCGGCGGCGCTTGCGTCCTTCGCCCTGCCGGCGCGCGCTGCGGGCGTCTTGCAAAGCGCGTGGCTTGGGTCGATGCCGCTCGTTTTGCTGGCGAGCCTGCTGTTCGTGCTGGTTGCGGTGGCGTATTGGGTGGTTGCGATGATGGGGGTCCTGACATGCAGGGCGCGCGTGGTGTTCTCCTCGGTGCTGGCGGTCGGCGCCCTTGCGCTGTCGTTCTTCATCGGCGCGGCGTACTGGGGATCGGCCGTCTCCTCGTGGGCGTCGCCGGTTGCGGCCGTGGGGGTTGCGGGCTTCTGCGCGGCGGGGGGCGTGCCTTTGGGCGTGCTCGTGGTGGCGCTTGGCGGTGGAATGACGGAAGCGCAGGATGCGCGCTTCTCGTCGGCGTCGATGGTCGCGGCGTTCGTGGGCGTGGTGGCGGCCATCTTCGCCGTTGCGTCCCAGATGCTCTACGCCCAGTCGGTGGTCTCGGCGTTCTTCCCCGGGGCCGAGGCGTTGCCGGGGTCGTGGGTGTACCTGGCCATCTCGATAGCGGGGTTCGTCGTCATGCTGGTCTGTTTGCGCACGGCGCTCTCGCCCGATCACGCCGCCGCGTTCGGACGCACCGCCGGGGCGGCTGCCGCCGTGCCCATGCGCGACCGCGCGGCCGTGCGTCCGGAAAACGCTGCGCGCTCGGCGGTGTCGCTGCTGGTGGGCGGCAGCGCGGCTGCGTTGGTCGCCATCTTCGTGGCGCGCCTTGTGTTCTACGCGCTGCAGGTGTGAGGCCGCGGCTGCGCTTGGCGGGCGCTCGGCGCGCTCTCTGTTGGCGTTGGCGCGGGTCCCGCCGGAGGCGCCCCTCTGGACAAAACGGCCCCTGATCCACATCCTCGCACGAGGATGGTCAAAAACGCAAGCCGCCCGCCTGGGGCGACGCGCGGCCTTCCCGCGCGTCCCTTCGCGAAGGCCCCGAATCGGGCCGATTT